>CAZKGT010000184.1:0-262 GCA_964552285.1 uncultured Pseudobdellovibrionaceae bacterium
GATCTGATCCTCGCGGCAGAAAATATGGGCATCATCCTGCGTCATCTGACGCACGCGCATCAGGCCGTGCAAAGCGCCATGTGCTTCATTCCGGTGACAACAGCCGAACTCGGCCATCCGGATCGGCAGGTCGCGGTAGGATTTCAAACCCTGCCGGAAAATCTGGATATGGGCCGGGCAGTTCATCGGCTTGATCGCCATGAATTTTTCTGGCTCTTCCTTGAAGACGGGCCCGTCTTCCTCCGTATTGGGCACCACATCG
>CAZKGT010000184.1:272-2904 GCA_964552285.1 uncultured Pseudobdellovibrionaceae bacterium
CTGGGGCAAGTTCCACGAACATATTCTCGCGGAACTTGCCCCAGTGCCCGGACGCCTCCCAGAGCTTCTGGTCCATGAGTTGTGGCGTTTTTACCTCGACATAATCCGCATCGCGCAAGCGGCGGCGGATATAACTTTCCAGCGCATGATAAATGGTAAAGCCCTTGGGATGCCAGAAGACGGAGCCTTGCGCCTCTTCCTGAAAATGGAACAAGTCCATTTCCTTACCCAGACGGCGGTGATCGCGCTTTTCAGCTTCTTCCAGCTGGGTGAGATACGCCTTCAGTTCTTTCTCGTCCCGCCACGCCGTACCGTAAATCCGGGTCAGCTGAGCCTTGTTGGAATCCCCGCGCCAGTAAGCCCCGGCCACTTTCATCAGCTTGAAGGCATGGCCGACATGTTTCGTTGAGGGCAAATGCGGGCCCCGGCATAAATCCATCCAGTCACCCTGCCGGTAAATCTTTACCTCTTCATCTTCAGGCAAATCCCGGATCAGCTCGGCTTTGTATAGTTCGCCCTTGTTTTTGAAAAAATCGGCAGCCTCTTCGCGGTCCCAGACCTCGCGGATGAACGGATCGCCCCGGTCGACAATCTGGCGCATCTTCTTTTCGATAGCTTCCAGATCTTCGGTCGAGAACGGCTCGTTACGGGCAAAGTCGTAATAAAACCCGTTTTCGATGGTCGGGCCGATGGTAACCTGTGTGCCGGGAAAGAGTTCCTGCACCGCTTCGGCCATCACGTGCGCGGCATCGTGGCGGATCAACTCAAGTGCGGCTTCGTCCTGACGGCGAATGATATTAATGGAAGCGTCCCTGGTAATCGGCAGCGATAAATCCGTCATCTCTCCGTCCAGTTCCACCGCCATGGCCTGCTTGGCCAGAGAACCCGAAATAGAGGCGGCAATTTCCGCCCCGGTCGTGCCGGATGCAAATTCCTTTACCGAACCGTCGGGAAAAGAAATTTTAACCTTGGCCGAATCATCAGCGGCTTTCGAAGTAGCATCCAGCATTGAAAAAACCCTCATAAACTTTCAGAACAAACAGTGCCTTATACAAAAGCCAATCGGCCACAATATTTCAAGAGAATACTGGCCGTTGCGGCGTTTTGGTTTTCCCCGGGAATTCCTTTTGTTTTCAGATACAACATGATCATTCTTGCACTTTCTCGTAGAAATCTGATATCAATACTCTCGCTATCTAATTGTTTTATATAAGAATATTATAAGATGATAATGAAAGAGGACAAGTTTAATCCTATTATGGAAGAGAGCGACGACCGGACTCTGTGCATACGGATCGAAAAACCGATCTCAACAGAAGGGTACGAACAGAATTTTCTTCCAAGAATCAAAAACATGGTCGGAAAATACGGAGAGATCCGTCTACTCGTTTATTTCAAGCGCTACAAAGGCTGGGAGCAAGGCGCTGCCATTGACGATATCGCGGCAACCGTTGAATACGGACCGCTGATCCGCAAGGTTGCGCTGGTCAACCCGCCGGAAAAGGAAATCGTCCAGCACAAAATGCTGAAACCTCTTTTCAAAGGCGATTTCCGGTTCTTTGCCGAAGATGATTTGCAAAAAGCAATTAACTGGGTCAAAACATAGAGGGAGAATATTATGACCGAAAAGCCTACCGTTACCCTGCTGCCCGAAACAGATGACGTTCTTGTCTGTGTAACCTACTCAGGCATTGTCAATCTCAAGGATTTTGAGGACGTCTTTTTCAGCAGAGTCCGGCAGAACTTTGCCAAGACAGGCCGGGTTCGGGCCCTCCTCAATTACGATGATGACTACAAGGGCTGGGAAGAAGAAGCAGCCGCAGCAA
Source organism: uncultured Pseudobdellovibrionaceae bacterium (assembly GCA_964552285.1). GTDB lineage: Bacteria > Pseudomonadota > Alphaproteobacteria > Micavibrionales > Micavibrionaceae > CAZKGT01. The sequence goes on from CAZKGT010000184.1 coordinate 2,099, forward strand.
ACTTTCTCTCCATCACCGAATATGCAACCAGAGCCGAAAAAATCGCTTATGTCGGCCCGCCCGGTGAAAAAGTTTTCCAGATGCGCCTGCTAAAGCCAATGGTCGGCGAAACACGCTTTTTTGAAAAAGATGAATTCGAAAAAGCGCTTGAATGGGTAAAATCCTAAGCGTCCGAGAGCTTCTGCAACAAAAGTAATTCCAGAGAAGGCGCCAGAAGGCTCGTCTCAAACCCGGAAAAACTATTGCCCTTTGGCTGGATGAACCATGACAACTCCGGCGCCAGCGAAGGCAACGTTGGACTGGCCAGAAAGTTCCGGACGCTTCTGTCGAACCGGGACAGGGAAGGAACAGACTCCTGCTGGGCCGCCGCCTGGGATTTCACGTCTGACTTTGCGATAGAAAACTTCTTGTCAAAAAACGCGTATATTTCATCAAGACTGCGGGCCCGGCCGGTTTCAGGATCGTAAAAAACATTGCGGTTTGCCTGGGCCGCTTTCGGAAACAGATCCGCTCCGGCCATAAGCGGGTTCTCATCCCTTGCCTGCAAAAACCCGGCCGCGCCGCCCGCACCAAGGAAATGCGCAAAATATAGCTCCGTCGATCCGACCTCGCCGCCCCAGTGACGCTCCAGATAAGCCTTGTTTTCGGCAGCAAAATCGGCGGCCAGCAACGCCGCCTTCTCCGGATCCTTGCGCAGTTCAAGAATCTCCTGCCGCACTTCGGGATCATCTGTCTTTCCCGCCAGATGCCCCAGACCGTGCTTATGGCCGTATTTCTCGACCATATTGAGCCATGTACTTTCAATG
>CAZKGT010000184.1:2914-4303 GCA_964552285.1 uncultured Pseudobdellovibrionaceae bacterium
TTCGCGGTGCTGGTGGCAGCCTCGGCGCGCGGATTAAAGCTGCTTTCGGCGCCGGCCTGCTGCATCAGATAGGCAAAATCGACCCCCGTGCGGACGCTCGCGGTCTTTACAGCGCTCGTAACGGCACGCGGCGCCTGCGCCACCAGCGCGGCTAACGCGTTGTTATCCATATGATTTCCAGTAACAGGCATAAAATGAACCGCTCCTCTTGGAACGATTCGGTGCAATTACGATGCCAGTTCTTCCGTATTCCGCCGGAAATACGCCGCAGCCGCCCCCGCAGCCTGCTCAAACGCGGTAAGATCGGAATAATACTGCGCCTTGGGCGCAGCATGCGCGTAAAAACCGCCGCCGCTATCATTAATTGCCCGAGTAATCATCAGATTGTCCGGCAGGCCGTAATTTTCAAGCGTATAGCCATTGCTGGCACGAAAGCGTTTCGGATTTCCGTCCTCGCCCGGCTCTGCAAAAACATGGCCCCGATAAACCTCATCCCGCACCAGTTCGAAAAAGCTGCGCGTATCGTTGGAATAGCCGAAAACGGGTTTTCCTTTCGCATACATGTAATGCAACTCTCCCACCGTTCCGACATCGGCGCTGGGCCCGTTAAAAGGCGTTAAATGTGAGATACAGGCATCGCAGCGATCCATCATCGCAAAATTAAGCCGGGCAATCTCACCCGCCATCGCCTCCCGCGAAGGATAGGCGGACGGATCTTTAATCTCGTTATCGAATGGAAACAGTCCCTCCAGACCATATCCTTTAAGAATTTCCTTCTTCGCCTGCGCGGTTACCTCCGGATAGGGCAAAAAAACATCCGGCCCGGCCAGATAGATTTTCGGTTTGCCGGTTTTTCCATCAAAGCGTTTCATGTAAAATATTCTTACAGAACCTCACAGGTGAAAGCCATGACCGAATACCGCCCCCCCGTAAAAGATATGCAGTTCGTTCTGGAAGATGTTCTCGGCTTTGAGAACGCGGATCTGGACAGTGAAACAATCGAGGCCATTCTTGGCGAAGCCTCCAAACTGGCATCGGACGTTCTTGCGCCGCTCAATGCAAAGGGCGACGCACACGGCTGTAAGCTAGAGAACGGCGCGGTTTCAACCCCGCCGGGCGTTAAGGAAGCCTACAGGCAATATTGCGAGGGCGGCTGGAATGCGGTGCCGTTCGGCCCGGACCACGGCGGACAGGGCCTGCCCTGGGCACTGGCCTTTCCGGTACAGGAAATGTGGCAGGGCGCTAATATGGCCTTCGGCCTGTGCCCGCTTCTCAATCAGGGCGCTATCGAAGCCATCGCCTCCCACGGCTCTGACGAACAAAAAGCCGAATACCTGCCGAAACTGATCTCGGGCGAGTGGACCGGCACCATGAACCTGACAGAGCCAC
>CAZKGT010000185.1:0-4261 GCA_964552285.1 uncultured Pseudobdellovibrionaceae bacterium
TTGGCGCCCGGCCCTAGAATTTCCCTTGCATCCCTTCCAGAAAAACCTGGTCTAGAGGGATGGCAGGGCAAAAGAATATCCTTTAAGGCGTTTGCCGCTTTTTCTGCCGAGGGATAGGTGTCCTTGTCCGGGGGTGATACTCCGTCGCCCTAAATCAGATCCTTACCCGCAGGACGACATTTCCCTTGCCAAGTTCAACGGATTTTTTTGCGCTCTTTGGCAGGGGAATGCCGCAGCCGCGGCAATAAACCATCAGCGCCGCCGCCAGGAAGTCGCGGCTGAATTCGAGGTCTTTGCCGGTATTTTCCTGCGGGTTCTGGACGGCGAAAGTGAGCTTTGCATCGTCTTCCTTATCGACAGTGATTTCCTTGATCAGGCCGGGCGGAGGCTTCTTCATTTCGCGCAGTGCGCACAGTGCGAAAATAGCCCGGTAGACTTCTTCATAGTCGAAATATATTCTTCTGTCTTCGGTAGGCATAAACGGAAAATCCTTACATTTCCATCATATCAGATGTCATTTTATATCAGGATCGTTAACAAGAGATAACTTGTTCCTTTGTCATCTTGTCGCAGGAGTGCTAAAAATTAAAGGGCCATGATGGAAGAATCTACAGCACAGCAAGAACAGATACAGGATGTTCGTGAACTCGGCGACGATCGTTTTTCGGCGGACGTTCAGCGATTGATCGACAAGGCTGAAGATATTCGCGTGCGACGTAGTCAGCAGCTGGATAGCAGGAAACGTGTTGTCCTGACGTTTGATCTTTTGTGCGCGTTTACAGGCGGCGGCATGCTGGGATGGCTGATTCTTATGGGCTCGTATGTAATGATTGCCGCCATAACGATCGCGGCTTCCGTTGTCCTGCCGATTGTCCTGCATATGTGGGGCGGGGCGCCGGAAAAAGAGTATATCCGCCAGTTCAAGGATGAGTTCATGCCCGAACTTGCCAAAGCGCTGGGCGGCCTGAAATTCAAGGCCAGCGGCGGTATCTCGCCAAAATCCGTGGTACCGAGCCGGATTATGCCCGCCTTTGACGAGTACCATGCCGAGGATTGTTTTTACGGTACGTTCAAGGGGATCAAGGTGCTGATTTCCGAGGCACGGATGTATTCGAAAAAGCGCAAGGGCGAGCCTGTTTTTGACGGCGTTTTTGTCCTGCTTCAGACGCCGGCCAAAAAATTCAGGAGTCACACGATCATCACAGCGGATAAGAGATCGGCAAAATCCTGGATGAAAACCCGCTGGAAGCAGCTTCAGCGCGTGCAGGATGAGGATGCGGGTTCGTTCCTCGTCTTCTCCAACAATCCGGGAGAGGCGCAAAGGCTGTGCGATTCCGACATGATGGAACTGATGAACAGACTTTCAGAAATTTTCGGCAATTCTGAACTTTCCGTGGCCTTTTACGGGGGAAATAAGGTATTCCTGCTGATCCCCTATGAGGGGGATATGTTTGAGCCGGGCAACATCCATATGCCTGTGACAACCGGTCAGTTGGCGCTGCGCTGTAAGAAAGAGGTTGAGCAAATTCTCTCGGTGGTTGAGATTCTGGATGTTTACGAGCCGGAAGCGGAAAACACCGATTCGTCGCCGGAGCCGGTATCTGCACCTGAGGCGGAGTCTGTTCCTGAAACAGCCAGTCCTGATATCACGCCCGATACCAAACCCGAAGCCTAATGCCCGCTGTGCCCGTCCTCGTGGAGCGGAACCGCATGGGTTTCCTGCCCGCCGTGGCTGTCCCGTGTGCCGGGTTTCAGGTGAAAAACGGTGATATGCATGCCTGCGCTGAGAATAAAAGCCAGAAGGATAACGCCCGCAATTGTGAGTTCTTCTTGTTTCATCGTAAAAACCGTTGCATTGAATGGCCCGAGACTGCCATGAAGAGAGCGCAAAGAAAAGCAGGTTTTTGTTTTTCATAAAAATAATTCTGTGGTAGTATCGCTGGCCATGGGAGGAATACGGTGAAATGAGGCTGTGTCGTTTTTTCTCGGCAAGGGCAGGGACAGGGCTTATACGATGCCTTTTTGCTGCGTGTGTCTCCTTCAGCGTCGTGAACATGAAAATGGTGGCTGCGCTGTCTCCCCTGTCGGACAATCCCGAGCAGCCCGCTTCCATTCCCGCAGGGCCAAAACTGGTAACGGATATGGATGGACGATTTAATCGTCGTTTCAGGATAAAGATCCGGCAGGAGCGTGCGCTTCAGTAAATGTTTTTCCCAAAAGACGTTATCCCCGAGACAAAAACCCTTGTGAAAAGTGGGGTTCGTTTAAATATCGGGAATGATAGAGGGCGTAAAACAGGCAATAGCCATCAATTTATCTAAAATTTTATCTAAATTTTATCAAAGTAAAAAATCAAATAGATAAAATGCAATATAATATTAACTGTGTTTTTACTCGGCGCATATATATTGGTTTCAAATAAATGCTCCGCCGCGGCAAGCGGTTAAAAAATCGGACAAACGGCGAGTTCGAACAAGGGGAAAAGAGAGGTGTATCCGGGGTATTCGCGCGAAAGAGCGAATATCCCGGAAGTCTTTTGGGCTGTTCGCCCGATTGCCTTCCCCGCGCGATATGGTAGGATTAACCTTTAAAGGGTCGTCCGCATGAAGGAATTCAATACAACCCTGTTACGCGAAAAATTTATCATTCGCGATCCGACGCCGGTTTCAGACGAGGCGCCGGTCATAGCGCTCAGCAACCGGCTGGTCGCAACCCTTCCGCAGCGCAACGCTCACGAATTCAGGGATCCGGAAACCTTTGTCGTTCGCGCCCAGAACATGCACAGTTGTATCCGTATGGCGGCCCGGCTCGCGCATTCCTCGGCCGATGAAGGGCCGGTCATGGACCGCAAAATTCCTTTTCGCTGGGACAAGGCCTGGGAAGCGGTGATCGATGGCTATGAGAAAAATTTCAACCCGAACCGCTGGGTCGCCGTATACCACAAAGGAAAGCCGGTTTTTTCCGAGGGCGAGCATCACCCGTTTCTTGACATTATCGAGGCCTGTGATGCCAAAAATCAGGGCGACTATGAAAGCTCGATCGAACTTGCCGAGGAGGCTTTTAAAAAGGCCGGTAAGGTTGTCAACATCGACCATGACGCCAACATTGCCCTTGTCGTCAGCATCACCGACGAGCTTGCGCGCTGCGGCATTATCCTGCGCGGCGCCGACAAGACCACGACTTTTAATTTTACGGCCAAATCGGTGCGGGGCGCCAAGATCAAGGTTTCCCAGTCTCTGACGGTTTCGGCCGCTTTTCTGGAAGGGATTCAGCTCGCATTCCAGGTCGGCATGGGCAAGGAAAAGCTGCGCTATGACCTAATAGAAAAAGGCTCGGAAGAGGCCGCGCAGATCGAGAAAAGCGAGGAGCGCCTGAAACGCCTGACCGCTGCCGTCAACCAGTACGAACACATGGCCGACGTCAATTACCGCCCGGAACGCCCTAACTTCTTCAAAATGGCCGAGGAGGCCGAAGACGTCGCCAAAAAAATCCTCGCCCCCCAGATCAAAGCCAAAATCGAATCCGGTGAACTGAATGAAGCGGATTGGGTGATGTGAGGTCTATGCCGCGGTTTTGGTCCGGCACTCGAATAAATTTATGGCCGCATACTATCTAACGCTTCCCGATACAAACGATCGGGCATTTGCGCTATAGCGTCGGGGAGCCATTCATGGAGGCTTCTGCCTTCTGTCATGTCGTTTCTGTAAGCTGTGTCGACAGCGGCACAAACCAGAGTAAATGGAAGCTGATCCGGCGAGTATGTCATGTGGGTGAGAATAACCCTATAGAGGCGAAAAATGGTTTCAGAAACGTCCTGAGAAAATTGTTTTACCTTGTTGGGGGCCAGAAACTCTGTGGCATTCCAGTCAAGCTCGGACGGAATGTGTTCCGGTGAGGCCCCGTTTCGGATCAGGTGAGCCTGCGCCAGAAAATTCGGCCACTCTTTATCAATGATATCCTGCTTCTCATGCAGCTCAGGCTGTCCGTCTTCTTCTTTATCGATCAAATATCGGGTGTATCTTTTGCCCAGTTCGACGATTTCCGGGTCATGGGTTTGTTCAAAGCGTTCGGGGGTGATGTCTCCGTCCAGCAGCATCTCGCAAACGCAGAATGCCATGGCTTCAAGGACGGCGACATGATAGTTGGCTTTGGTCTTTTCTTCCTCGGGGTTCTCCCACCGGAATAGATCAAAATACTCAAGCAGTTTCCACACTACCGGACTCTGCATCAGAACACATTGACAGGCAAAGGTTTACTGGGG
>CAZKGT010000186.1:0-4229 GCA_964552285.1 uncultured Pseudobdellovibrionaceae bacterium
CGCGGCCTTCGGCGATGGCGGTTTCGGCGGGCACGCCCTTATGGAGCCGGTAGGCGGCCCATAAAGCCCCGGCACGGTTTCCGGATGCGCAGTGCAGCAGGACCGGTCCATCGGCGCTTTCATATATTTGCGCAAAAGCATCAATCTGTTCCTGCGAGATCCCCTCAGCGTCGGAAACGGGAATGTTCGTGTAGGACAGGCCGAGCGTTCCGGCCAGCATATGCTCCTGTTTCGTACCTTCCGGCGGCGTGCGCAGGTCAACGATTGTTGTGAACCCGCTTTTCGCCAGCTCTGCCAGCGCCTCCGGACTGACAGCGCCGGATGTCGCAAGACCGGGGACGGAAGGGTGATAGTTGCTGATCGCCGCCCTGATGGTTGACGGCACATCACCGGCCGCCATCACGGGACCGGCCATAAACAGGCACAAGGCAATAATAAACAGGCGTTTCATTGGCTTACTCCTCCTTAAAGAACCGCACCAACGCAGAGCCGGAAAGTTTTTTAAACGGGTTTTTGGGGGCTTCCCCGGCTTTTTCGCTTTTTTCTTTCGGCTCCCCGGCCAGGTAAAACGCCGTCAGTAACAGCGACAGGCCAGCGCCGGTCATCATGGCCTTGCCGGGCAGAAGTGGCGCCGCGCAGGCGGCCAGAAAGCTCAGGGCGAAAAACACGCCGTAGAACAGCGCCGGACAGCCTGAAAAGATTTTCAGGGCCGGAGCAAAGGATTTTCGGAAGTACCAGAGCGCGAACATGGCGTAAAACACAGCCAGCAACCCGGCCAGCCGCAGGCCCGCCACGACGATCAGTTCGAAAAAGTCTTTGTTCTCGCTGACCTCCGGCTGGAAAGAAAGGGAGAAAGCCTGCCCGATATCAAGGCCCGGCACGATGCCGAATTTGTTCAGCAACACCACCAGCGCGGCCAGCAATATACCGCCGGACGCGAAAACGGAACGGGAGGGCGAAAAACCGGCCGCATAGATATTCCATCCGGCCAGCACCAGCGCCACTGCATAGAAAAGCATGGCCAGATTGCTGAATATCCCGAAATCGGAAGCGAAAAGGCCGGCGATATTTTCACCGTTTACCTGCTGTAAAAACAGGCCGAGCCCTGTCACCACGACACACCAGCCAAGCAGCGCAGCAAAAATCCATATATCGCCGTACCATTTCTTTTGCGTTTGCGGTGTTTCGGTCATGTGATGCCAGTTTTGTTGCTTCAGGGATATTAACACAATCTCTTTTTGGCAAAAGCCCTGCCGGAATGAGATTTTAAATACTTCTCAAATTCAAGCGCTTTGTACTTGTCCGGAAATGAACAGTACCAGGCAATTTCCCACGGCATAAATTTGTGTGTGTGCGTTGATTTACCGGCATTGTGATCATCCAGCCGCTTTTTCAGGTCAGCTGTTGCGCCCGTATATTCCTGTTCAGGAACAGAAGTGCTTCTTATGATATAAACGTACCACATAGAACTTTGTAATTATTTAACTCCCGTCTTCGCCGTTGGCTACGCCGGGCACTGCTTCGGCCTAACGGCCATACACGTGGCTGCGCCACGCGTAGCCCGTAAGGGCGAAGCGTGGTGCCCCCCGCGAGACTCGAACTCGCACTTCCGAAGAAACCGGATTTTGAATCCGGCGCGTCTACCAATTCCGCCAGAGGGGCTAACGTGGCAATAAAGCTTTCATGGATCATACTGATCCGCTAGAAATATTCAATCTTCAACAGCATCCCGTTGAAAAACGGGATCCAGTTACTGGTTTTTCTGGATCCCGGATCAAGTCCGGGATGCAAGGTCTGGGAACAAATATGGCCGAAATCCGCACCCTGTCCGAATTGCTGCAGGACTTAAAAAGCGAGTTGAAAGAGGAGACAGTCTCCATCGGCCTGTTGCTCGATGCCTTTCACGAGCGGGGATTCGGGTTTTTCCTGTTCCTGTTCGCCCTGCCCGCGGCGCTGCCTATCCCGGCGGTGGGAGTCGGGACGGTGATGGGGTTGCCGCTGCTGTTCCTGACGGCGCAGATGACCGTCCGCCGCCGCGCGATATGGATGCCGGACTCCATCCGCGAAAAAACCATGGAGCGGGCAAAACTGGAAGGTTTTATCAATGCGGGCCTGCCGTGGGTAAAGCGGCTTGAATTTTTCGTACGGCCGCGCCTTGGCTGGATCACGCATGGCAGTGTCTCAGGGATTATCGGCCTGTTCGGGTTTGTGATGGCCTGCTCGGTGCTGCTGCCGGTCCCGCTCACAAATACCGTGCCCAGTTTCGGTATCGCCCTGATGGCCGTTGGCATTATTATGCGGGACGGGCTGGCTGTACTGGCGGGCGCGGTTATCGGAACGCTTTGGGTTTCGGGGCTGGCCTTTCTGGGCACGGCCGGCTTTAAAGCACTGCTGTCTTCTTTTGTCTGATTTTGCTATAGTGGAGCCGTTATGGACAAGCTCATTCAACTCGCTCTCAAATGGCTCTCCTGCACATGGTTCGTATGCGCGGGGATTGTTTTCGTTTCGGTCTTTTCGCTTGGTGCGGCCCTGATTGCCGAGCATGTGTTTGGCCTGCTGCCCTGCAACCTGTGCATTATCCAGCGCTGGCCGTTCGGTATTGCCGCTGTGCTCAGCGTTATCGGCCTGCTGTTCATGAAAAAGGATCTTCGGGTCAGTGCCACAATGGTCGGCCTGTGCGCTCCGGTCTTTCTGTTCAATGCCGTTACGGCCTTCTACCATACCGGCGTCGAACGGCACTGGTGGACGAGCTTTCTTGAAGGCTGCAACGCCCCCGATTTTTCCGGCGACCCCGCCGATATCCTCAAAAAAATTACCGAAGCCCCCATCGTCCGCTGCGATGAAATTCCCTGGGCCGACCCGATCCTCGGCCTGTCGATGGCCAATTACAACGTGATCCTGTGCCTCGGGCTGGCCGTTGGCTGTGCGCTCTGCAGCGTGCTGATCCTGAAACGGGCGAATAAATCTGAGACGACTTAACCTGTCAAGGACTCCAGTCGATTGGCTTTGAAAACTTCGTCTTCTCCCAAAGACCATCAATCAGCCTACTCGGGTCCGTCCAATCCCCCTGCATGACCCATTCGGCGATTGCCGTGGCCGTATCCGGGTATGTAACTTTCACACCTTCAGACTGAGCCAGCCACCTTGCAAGAATACACGGATCCAGTTCATGCATAACATCACCGATGCCAAGCCTTTGTAAAGCAAGGGCATTTGATGCCTGCTCCGGCTGGCCATCCTGAGGTTTCACCAGCGTTTTTAGTCCAAGATGAAGCGATTCCGTCTTGGACATGAATCCAGCATTGCCAATTAGTCCCACGCAATCCGCCATATCCGTTTTGAATTTTCTGGATGGCGGTCGAAGCTTTATATGCCCTTGATCAGACTCTGTCTCAACAGACGGATGATAAACATAAAAGTCCCAGTCACTAAATGGCTTTAGCAAAGAAATAATATTCTGAGGCCTCTCAAAATTCAGATAAACGAGTATCTTCTTGGGATCCTTTATTTCGTTACCTGGGGGGGGATCAAATACCGGAGGTAAAATTGGCTGGTTAAAATGGTGCCAGTGAACTCCTAATGCCGTATCAACTGGAGCCATTGACTGTATACCTAGATCGGCAAAATAACCATGCTCCCTTGCCTTGGGAACGTCATGCAAAAATGCATATTGGTGAGCCACACCTATTCTGGGAATACCTCTGAGACTTGCTGCCCGCGACACAATCGGCTCAAAATCCGTGATTACCAGATCATAGGCACTCATATCCAGATCAACAATATCCCGGACCAATCTTATCGCCCTAGCTCTGAAGATCGTTTTTAGCCAATGCACACCACCATTATTATTGAATTCAAACCTTAGCCCGTGACGATTTTGAAAGTCACCGAATGGCTCCATGGCGAACATGTCACGGCGATCACGTCCGGAAAAAAGAAAGTCAATCTGCGCTCCCGCTTTCTTTAAAGCAGGCCCCAATATCCGTGCCCTATTCGTATGGCCACCACCAACCGCATTGACGCCATATAGTATGCGCGGCGATCCCTTTAATGGAGATTCTGTAATAATCCGCTCCATTTGCCACAACACAAAGTTTTGTAAAATCCAAGAGCTAGACTTATAAAAAATAAAATTTAATCAAACAAGCTGTTTTATTTCCGAGAGGAAATACGGCAATAGACCTGTTGCAAAAGTAGGTGTTTTTTCTTCTGTTTTTGGAATTTCAAAC
>CAZKGT010000187.1:0-4225 GCA_964552285.1 uncultured Pseudobdellovibrionaceae bacterium
GGTCGAATACGGCTTCCGCCTGCCCGCAGCCCTCGACAACCGCCCCTTAAAATTCGAGGAATGGAACGCCATCCGCCCGCAAACCGTCTTCGTCAGCGCCACGCCGGGGCCTTGGGAACTGGAGCGCACCGGCGGCGAGTTCACCGAACAGATCGTCCGCCCGACGGGCCTCATCGACCCCCCCGTCGAAATCCGCCCCACAGAACATCAGGTCGACGACCTCATGGCCGAATGCCGGGAGATTGTAAAAGTCGGGGGCCGCGTACTGGTGACAACCCTCACCAAGAAAATGGCCGAAGCCCTCACCGAGTACTTAAGCGAAAACAACCTCAAAGTCCGCTACATGCACTCCGACGTGGATACCCTGGAGCGCATCGAGATTATTCAGGATCTGCGCCGGGGGACGTTCGATATTCTGGTCGGGATCAACCTCCTGCGCGAGGGCCTCGACATCCCCGAATGCATGCGCGTGTGCATTTTAGATGCCGACAAGGAAGGCTTCCTGCGCGGGCGCATCTCCCTGATCCAGACCATAGGCCGCGCCGCCCGCAACATCGACGCCAAGGCCATCCTCTACGCCGATAAAATGACCGGCAGCATGGAAGCCGCCATCGAGGAAACCGACCGCCGCCGCGAAAAACAGATCGCCTACAACGAAGCCAACGGCATTACGCCGGAGAGCATCAAAAAAGCCATCGGCGACGTCATGAACACCGTCTACGAACAGTCTGCCCTCCGAAGCCTTGGCGTAGGAGGGGCCGGCCTAAGCGATCAGGAACAGGAACTGTTCCGCCACCCGGACAAACTTCAAAAACACATCGAGGCCCTGCGCAAACAAATGCTCAAGGCAGCGGAAAACCTCGAATTCGAGGAGGCGGCAAGGCTCAGGGATGAAATCGTGCGTCTGGAGCAGACAGATTTAGGACTGGCTTAGCCCTCCCTCGCCCCCACGGGGAGAGGGTTGCGCAGGCTTGGGCGCTTGCGCCTTAGCCGCAGCCGGGTGAGGGGGCAAACGCCCCACCCGTCTTTTCACCGCAGAGACGCAGAGAGCGCAGAGTTTTTTTATTGTTTTCACCGCGAAGACGCGAAGATGTCACGAAGACAACCAGACGTCATTGCGAGCGACCAACGGGAGCGCGGCAATCCAGAGTGATCAATGAGGTCAGCAATCAAATGGCACTGACTCTATTGATTTACCGATATAGAATCATAAAATAATTGATTTACGCATAATATTGTGTTTTTATGCGTAAAAATAGGAGATCATGATATGGCATTTCGTAGGAATGAAGCAATTGAAGAAGGGCTTGAGAAAGCGGCAAGATATCTTATCCCAAAGGAACGCACCCCAGAAGAACAACAAGAACTAAGATATTACTTAGATGATTTGACTATCCGTCTTGGCCCTGTCGTTGACATGTACCCAAGCTGGCACCCTTTGGTGTGTAATCATAACAAGACTTATCCCATCACCTGTCCCGGTGATGAATGCGGCTATCGAGGCCTTGACCATACCGTATATTTTGCAAATGGCTTTTTAAGTTGTCCATACCACGAAAACAATGGTCAAAAGATCATTGATTCAGTTGAGGCTCTTTGGGGAAGCGAAGCATACGAACGGTATAGCCATGTTGCCAGCATAGAAGCTGAACGCATCAATAAACCTTTTTATTCCGATGGAACAGACCCGATCTTGGTCGTGTGTAATTGGCAAAAGCCAATGCCCAATGACAAGACTATTCCCAAAAATATTGCTATAGGGCTTATGTTAGAAAACGTGGTTCCGTGTTGGCGGGAAAGCCAGTGTGGTGAAACTTGGGAGAGTATGCGTCCATATCTAATGGGTGAACCTTGTGGCAAACGTTCCTCAATTTTTTTAGAACAAGAAGCAGGTCAGGCGATGAAAAAAGTATATGAAGCAATCACCTATTCGGGGATGTTTGGTAACTTGAAAGTCTGAATGGATAATAGACCTGCTGAAGATCCAGCGTCCGGGGACACCAGCGTCCGGGGACACCAGCGTCCGGGGACACAATAACCATTGTGTCCCCCTTCATGTTCGGCGAGGAAATTGCGGGGTAGGCTGGCGCGGCAATCCAGTTCATTTTCTGGATTGCTTCGCTCGCGTTGCTCTCTCGCAATGACGATGGTATTTGTGCTTCCTCCGTGATCTCTGTGTCCTCTGTGGTGAAAACCCCAATAGATTCCGGCTTTCGCCGGAATGACGCCTTGGGGTAAGGTCAGCGTCCATAAACATTGTGTCCCCTTCATGTTCGGTGAGGAAATTGCGGGGTAGGGGGGCGTGAAGACGACGCCCTCACCCTCGTCATTGCGAGGAGGCCGTCAGGCCGGCGCGGCAATCCAGTCGTGTTTCCGGATTGCTTCGCTCGCGTTGCCCCCTCGCAATGACGGAAAAGCCTCATGACAAGGCGCGCGGGATATGCTGAATTGGCGGGCATGACTCAAGACGATGAAGAAGACCTGGACGACGAACCCGCCCCGCTGCCCGCAGGCATCCGCAACTGCATGACCCCTGCCGGCCATGCCGCGCTCTCGGCGGAGCTGGAATTTCTGGTGCGGGAGGAGAGGCCGCGGATTGTGGAGATTGTTTCCTGGGCGGCGGGGAACGGGGATCGCTCGGAGAACGGCGATTACATCTACAACAAGAAGCGCCTGCGCGAGATCGACCGGCGGCTGCGCTATCTGACCAAGCGGCTGGACGACGCCGAAATTGTCGACCCGGCGCGCCAGCAGGGGCTGGAGCAGGTCTTTTTCGGCGCCACCGTCACCTATGCGCGCGAGGACGGAACCGAGATGACCGTCACGCTGGTCGGCGTCGACGAGGCCGATTTTGCGCAAGGCAAGATCAACTGGCTATCCCCCGTCGGCCGCGCCCTGATGAAAGCCCGCGAAGGCGACGAAGTCACCGTCCGCACCGATGCGGGCCGGGAGGTGATAGAGGTGCTTGAGATTGTCTACGGAGAAACGCCGCCCGGCTCTGTGTAAGGCCCCGGAGGCGACTTCCGTATTACCAGCGTTTGGTGACCCAGTACCGCGTGGCGTATCCGCAGGAGCCGTCAACACCGTAATCTGTAATCTGGCGGCTTTGGTATGCGTTGTCTCCGCAGGCTTTGCTGCGGTCGGAATCGTTGGCGTTGGTGCTTTTGTACTGGATGACGGTGCCCCAGTCCTGCAGGGAGTTGCAGTAATATGTGGCTGTGGTGCCGGGCTCGCCTGCGGGTTCGGCGTCGGCGTCGATGGATTCGCCTTCGGGCGCAACCGTGTCCAGGTAGGACAGGTCCGCATCTTCACCCAGTTTTGCGCGCATCCGCGCTTTTACGTCTTCTATTGTATCCGCCATAATAATCTCCTCGCTTGAATTAAGTTCAAAATGAATCTGTGCGCGGAAGTCTATCATCACTCTGGCCCGGCGAAAATCAAAGAATGGACCGCAAGCAGGATAAGTCCGCGCATCAGCAGTATAGAAGAATAACCTGTAGGTATTGTCATCCCGAACGCATGTGAGGGACCTTTTGTGTTGCGGACGGGTAAGATCCCTCCGCTTCGGTCGGGATGACACATAAGGATGACTTTAGGGTTTTTCAGCAGCCTGCTAATGCTCTAGCCGTCGTTTTGCAGAGACAGGCTTTGGTCTCCGGCTTTACGGGCGGTCCATGCCCGGCGCTGGGAGTCATCGAAAGGAAAGCCGTATTCCTGTACAAGCTTGTTGAGAATGTACAAAGCGGTTCCAAGAGGTTGATCGGCCCTAATGGCACGGCTTACCGGGTTGATGTTGTGGGCGTTGAGATAATCCCTGAATTGCTTTTGACAGCCCGGGTCTTCCGGGGACTCTTCCCAGCCCAATAATTCTTTTGCCGTTTCAAGTGTGTAGCGCATAATTTCGTCAAAGCTGCTCCCATTGTCGCTTGTAACGGCGGCGGTAATAAGGCTTCCTATAGCGGCTGTTTCCGCTTTATCACGCGCTTTTCCCGAAATGGTTTTGATTCCTTCGATGATATCTGTGACGAGATCCTCATGCTCCGCCTGCATGGCCGGACCTGCCATGCCGGGCAACCGGCTTTCGTCGACGCCGAGATTGTACAGTTTTTGCGCGACTTCAATATCCCTTTGTTCCAGCGCCCATTTCAATGCCTGGGTGCGGTGCTCTTTATTGCCCCTTCTTTGGTCATAAACCTCCGTCTTTAGACGGAAAAAGGCTTTAGCC
>CAZKGT010000188.1:0-1569 GCA_964552285.1 uncultured Pseudobdellovibrionaceae bacterium
CGCCACAGCAACCTGAGCGTGATCCGCGCGGAGAGGCTATTAATGCGCTGGCACAGTTGATGGCAACGCAGATGGAAACCATCCTCGAAGCGCAAAAGCCTGCCGAGCCCAGGTCGATGGACATTACGCCTGCAGGCTGGCTGTCGTCTTTGACGCCTGAAGGGACGTCCCTTGAGGAGGGTGCTGCGCCGGGAACGGGCGGAGAAGGCGGTGCGGATGCTGTTTCATCCGCGGAAATACTGCTTCCCGCAGGTACGATCGAATATGCGCAGCTTATTACAGAAGCCAATACCGATGCGCCGGGGCCGGTTCTGGCGCAGATTGTTACGGGGCCTTTGGCTGGCAGCCGTGTCTTGGGAAGTTTTGAAAAGACAGAGGAATACCTGACCCTCAACTTTAATATGGTCGTCTTTAAAGGGCAGAGCCTTGCGGCAGAGGCTGTCGCGCTCGATCCCGACACGACCTTGCCGGGACTGGCAACGGAAGTGGATAAACGTTACCTTGGCAGGATTGTTCTGCCGATGGCCGCAGCCTTTGTAGACGGCCTTGCACAGGCAATTTCCGAATCGGGCCAGACAACCATTTCCATCAACAGTGCGACAGGTACCTCGACATCGACCGAATCATCGGATCAGGATACAGATCAGGAAGTGGCGAGCGGTGTTTCCGAGGCAGGTGAGGAACTGAGAGATATCCTTGACGAAGAAGCCGAAAAAATTCAGCCAATGATCCGTGTTGAAAGGGGGACTCCGATGGGCATTTTGTTCCTTCAGCCAGTGACGGACGAAGCGTATACGGCAGATTCCGAATAATATTTTTTCTAGGTTAAATCACTCCATCAGATGAGCGAGCAGGTGATAAGGAAATGAGCGACCCGAAAGATACAGAAGAAGAATTTACAGAAGAAATTGGCGGCGGCGAGGATAGTTATACCGAGGACGCCGGCGAAGAGTTTTATGAAGATTCAGGGGAATTTCTTGAAGAAGAGGAATTTGCCGAGGAAGAATGGGAAGAGGACTCCTTTGACGATGAATTTGACGAAACGGGCGAAGGCGATGTTGCTGCGGCCGGAAATATTACAACCGGCAAGAAGAAGCTTCCTCTGAGCTTTAATAACATTGTCATTGGCCTGGCTGTCATTGTCGGTTTTGGTATGTTCCTGATGCAGGTCATGAAGGGTGGCGGCGATTCTTCCGTGCCCGTACAGCAACAGGCATCAATACTTAAAATGCAAGGATCGTCCTCTTTTTCTTCACCGCCTCCAACGCCGGAACCTGCTGAAAATAGCCCTGCCACGGGTGGCTTCCTCAATAATCCGGAAGCGTTTACACCGCCGACGCCTGCGTCTTCGATGAATGAACCGGCACCGAAAATTCCTGAGTTTTCGACCGATCTTCCGGATGTTTCCAAATCCGTACCGCCATCTCCGGCCCCGTCGCTGGATGAAACACCTGTTCCGCCGCAACCGACGGCAATCAGTACGGCCGGTATGGCAAAGGATATGCCTGCAGAAATGCCGACGGCTTTCGGCGCGCCGGAAAAAGATGTTCCGCAGCCAGCACTAACGCC
>CAZKGT010000188.1:1579-4220 GCA_964552285.1 uncultured Pseudobdellovibrionaceae bacterium
TGTACCTGGAGAAGATTCGCCGCCAATGCCGCGTATGCCGGTCGCTGAAGATATCGCCAAGCCAACACCAGTCACCGAGGTAACGCCGGCGGCAAAATTCGGTGCGCCCTCTGTTGCAGTAGTTGAAACGCCTTCAGCAATGTCCGCTTCGACGCCTGCGCCTGTATCACAGGATCTTCAGGAACAGCTTGACCGTATTCTTGACCGGCTGGATGGTCTGGAAGAGAAAATAGAAGATGTATCAGTTGCCAAATCGACCGGAACGGATGAAAAAGCCATCAGTTCGCTGAAGGCTTCGATCGAAAAGCTGGAAACGAAAGTGAACACATTGTCCGCGGAAGGTGTAAAGGCGCCCGTGAAAGAACCGGTGAAAAAGACCTCTGAGGCAAAACCGGAAGCTGCAAAAACGCCGGCTCCTGTGAAGAAGAAGCCAGTTGTAAAAAAATCTGTGGCGCCGCGCTACGAACTTCGCGCTGCCCAGCCCGGTATAGCCTGGGTTTCGGAGTCAGGGAAAAGCGAGCTGAAATCCGTGGAGGTTGGCGATACGCTCTACGGTATCGGAAAAATCACCTCGATTTCCTATAAGGACGGCGAATGGATCATTGAAGGAACGCAGGGCAAAATTAAACAATAACCTGCTTTCTGTCGTCTGTTTTTCTGCCCGGAGGGAGATTTTCTCTCCGGGCTGTTCTTTTTAATAAACATTTAAAATATATAGGTTTGAATAGAGAAAAGGGGCCAAGTTTGCGGTATTTATCTAAAATTTTATACAATAGAAACTGTAAGAATAAAGAGGGTGTACTGTGACTGCAGAAAAGCACACAAAACGGTTTTTACAGGCAAATACCAGGTTTTTGGTATTTGCCTGTCTATTGGCGGCGGTCCTGTTGCCATCTGATGCCCATGCGCAAATAAATGCCGCAGCACTTAACAATCTTCTTGCCGCTTTCATTGCGGGTCTTCTGGGACTGAATGGCGGCGGCGGCTGCGGCGGCCAGACGCTAGGGGGCGTTATCTGTAACACAATCGAATCATCCTGGCTTGTTCCTGGCCTGTTTAGCGGTTTTTCCTATCTTTTTGGTATTATCCTGGGCGCGCTCGGGATTGGAAAGCTTGTAGAACACGTCACGAATCCTAACCAGACCCCGATATGGGATCCTCTGAAAAAGTTTCTGGCAGGAAGCGGCTTTCTGGCCCTGCCAATGGTTATGGAGTCAGCCTTTAATACGCTTGCCTTCGGTATTACCCGGGCCGATGTAACGGGCTTTAACGGCCAGACATCAGGCCTTGGTCTGGATGCGATGGTTGCGCGGCTTATGGAGGATCTCTGGTTCCCCATGTCCGAGTTGATCGGCGCTTTCGGTTATCTGGCCGGTATTGTCCTGATTATGGTGGGGATCTCGCGCATGCTCAAAAGTGCTCAGGATGGCCCGCGCGGACCCGGCGGTATCGGCACGATCATGACATTTATTGTTGGCGGCGCGCTGTTTTCCATCGATTCGATGATGGGGGCGTTTTCAAGCTCGATGTTTAATTCCAATGCCGTTTCGACATTCGGTGTTTTACAATATACGACCGGCATGACCGCTGTTGAGGTCAATCATGTCCATGCCGTGATCAGTTCTGTTCTGGCATTTATGATTGTCCTTGGCTGGATCAGTTTCATGCGTGGTTTCTTTATCCTGCGTGATGTGGCGGAGGGCAGTCAGCAGGCATCGCTTATGGCGGCATTAACGCATCTGTTTGGCGGTGCGCTGGCTGTCAATCTTGGCCCGCTCCTCAATGCAGTCCAAAATACTTTGGGAATAGGCCAGTTTGGTTTAATGTTTTTCTAGTAACAAACCTAAGAACAGGCTCCCAAATACAAGACAGCGCAATGGATCGCATACCAATCACCCTGAATGTTACAAGATCTCTGAAGGGAGCCGACCCGGTCGTACCGGCTGAGGTGAAACAAAAGGTTTTCGAGCGTGACGACCATACCTGCCAATGCTGCGGGTTCCGGTCGGAAAAATATCAGGAAGTCCACTTCGTAAATAATGTGCCCGGCGACAAACGAATGGATAATCTGGCCACGGTCTGTATTTTTTGTCACCAGTGCTTTAATCTGGATCATGTAACGGCCATGCGCTCGGGTTTGCTGATCTGGCTTCCTGAAATCAGCCAGACGGATCTTCATCATATGGCCCGTGCCATTTATGTCGCCCGGATATCGCAGGGGGCAGTTGCCGATGCGGCGCGCCGTTCGCTTGATGTTCTGATGCACCGGCGCGAGGAAATCCGCAAAAGGCTGACAACGGATGATCCGTTTATTCTGGCAACCATCCTGCGCGATTACCTGACGGACAGGCATTACGAAATGCGCGCGAAAAAACTGGATGGTGTACGACTTTTTCCGCTGGACCGGCGGATTATCAAGGAAGCGGATCTGGAGTTTAACCAGTTTCCCCAGATTCTGGCTTACTGGCGGTCAAAGGACGGGCCGTTTGGCGGCAAGACACCGCAACAGTGGCCGCAGGTGTACAAAAAGGTTACAAAAGCAGCCTAGAGATGAGGCCCGGCAATCTGCATTCGTATGAATATAAGATTTGGGGCTATTCCATCTAAGCACTGATGCTAGGATGGAATTATGTACGAGAGA
>CAZKGT010000189.1:0-4141 GCA_964552285.1 uncultured Pseudobdellovibrionaceae bacterium
ATTCCGCTGATAATTTTGAAATACTAAACGATGTTGATGCCTCTGAAAAAAGAGCCTGTTTAATCGGATACAAAGAGGCTGTATTTCCTGGAGCCAATGTTGTGGATATGGGCTGTGGGCCGGGGTTGGATTCTCTGATAATGGCCCGGATGGTTGGATCGAAAGGTAAAGTGATCGGTGTCGATATATCCGACCAAATGTTGTCGCGTGGTAAGTCCCTGGCTAAAACGCTGGGCATAACCAATGTTGAATTACGATGTGGCCTTATGGAAGATATTCCCGTGGACGATTGTTACGCGGATATTGTTGTATGTGCCGGTGCGATCAATCTCTCTCCCCAGAAGGACAAGGTATTTGCCAATGTTTATAGAATTCTTCGAAATGGCGGCAAGTTGATAATTAGAGACAGGCTTGCCTCAAAAGAATTATCCCCGGATGTAAGGGAGAATAGGGATAAATGGGTAGCTTGTATTGGTGGAGCCATCACATTGGAAAAATATCTGGAAGAGATGAATAAGGCGGGTTTTATTGACATCAATGTTTTAAAAGCCAATAAGCTTTCCGGCAGGTCGCCGGTGTATTGCGGGCACATTGCCGCATCCAAATAAAAAACGGAATCACCATGAAGATATTGCCGCTGCTGCTGATTGTGGGATTGCTTGGCGGATGCGTCTCCATGCGCCCGACTGATCCCTACGCCTCGGTCAATGTGGGAGGAATTGCCTCCTCGGGGTTTGATGTGGCCCATCAGGCGCTCAGAATTCCCGAGGGGCCTTTGACGTTGCAACAGGCCATCGAAACGGCGCTTGCCAACAATCCGGAGGTTGCGGCGCGAGGATGGGACGCGTCGGCGGCGCGGGCCAGGCGGGATCAGGCTTTAGGGGCGAGACTGCCCAGGCTTGGCGTTGTGGGAGGATATACCCACTACTTGGATGACCAAAGGCTCATTGCCGCCGGCCAGGATGGAGAGCCGGGACTTTTTGGGCGGGATATCGTTTCCGGCGATCTCGTCCTGACCATGCCGCTCTTTACTGGTGGGCGGCTGGTGAATCAGGTAAAAGCCGCCGAACTGCTTCAGAAAGCGGCCCGTCATCGGCTCGTTCGTTCCAGGGAAGAGCTTGTTTTTAATGTATCCAGTGTTTTTTTAAACATGCTTGCCCAGCAGCATGTCATCGAATCCCTGGCGTTCTCCCGGCAAACCCTGGCGGAGCACCTGAAGCGTATTGATGCTCTGGTCGAGGCACAAAAAGCCGCCCGGGTTGACCGGATGCGAACGGAGGTTCGTTTGGCGGATGTCGAACAGCTTTTGGTCCGGGAAAAAAACCTTTTGGCCATTCAGCGCCGCGCTTTAACAAGCCTACTTGGGCTGGAAGATCAAGATAAAGAGATATCCCCGCAAGGGGAACTGGAGGTTCAGGAAAAGGGAATGCTTCCCGATTTAGAGACAGCTCTCTCAAGGGCCTGGAAAGAACGTAGCGACTATCTGGCGGCACGTTCTTCGCTTGAAGCCCAGGCCAGAAACGTGGATGTAGCCAAATCCGGCCATTGGCCGACGGTTTCCGTTCAAGGTTCGTATGGCGAACGGTGGGCAACCGGACCGACAACCGGCGCGGGTGATGAGACGGGAGACGTGGGACGGGTCGGTCTTGTGCTGGAAGTTCCGATTTTCGAGGGCGGACAGGTGGATGCGGGTATCCGTGAACAGCGAGCCAATCTCGCCGCAGCACAGGAACGCTTGCGCTTGCAGGATCTCCAGGTGCGCCTGGAGGTGGAAACCGCACTGCTCAATGTTGAATCTTCAAGCGAGCGTGCGGCCGCCATCCGAACATCCATTGCCCAGGCCAAGGAGAGCCTGCGCATTGAGCAACAAAAATATAGTCTCGGTAAAGGGGCCATTGTGGATGTGCTTGATGCCCAAGCCGCTCTTTTGGAAACGGAAACAACCTATTACCGGGTTCTGGCCGATTATCACACGGCAATAGCTCAACTTAAATTGGCGATGGGTGAAGAATGAATAAACAAACTGTCTTGATAATACTGATCATCGGCGTGCTTGCCGTAGCCGGACTATTTTTCCTGCGGGACGTCGGCCCTTCCAGGGAATCTGAAACCAATCAATCCAACAATCAGAAAAAACCTCCTCGGGTACGTGCAATTGCCGCGACCAAGGCAACGATTTCCAGCGGACTGGAATTAACCGGCTCTGTGGAGCCTTACCGGGTTGCCCGTTTGGCTTCGCCCGCCGAAGGGCCGGTTGCGGATATCCGTGTGCGCGAGGCTGACCGCGTAAAAGCCGGTGACTCGCTGCTTTCCATCGGACGAAAAAAAGGTGCCGATGCGCTGATCACCTCGCTTCGGGAAGAGCTCAAAAAGGAGGAGGACAACCTGCGCAGAACCCGTCAGCTCTGTGAAAGCGAGGCCCTGCCCGGTGAACAGCTCGATCAGGCCAGGAGCGCCTTTGAAAAGGTTCGCGCTCAACTGGTCCAGGCGGAGGAAACGGCCCAGGATTACGCCATTTACGCTCCCTGGGAGGGGGTGGTGTCTCGGGTTAATGTGAAGGAAGGGGAGTTTGTTGCGCCGCGTGCAGTGCTTCTGGAAATGTACGATCCGGCCAGTTTGGTGATCCTGGCGGCGATTCCCGAAAGACACGCCGCCGAGGTAACCGCCGGAATGCGCGTCGATGTGAGACTGGACGCCTATCCTGATGATATTATGCAGGGCCGGATTGAACGTGTGTACCCCTATCTCGACTCCCGCCTGCGCACCCGAACCATGGAAATCACCCTCGAAAAACCCGTTAATCTGCTTCCGGGTATGTTTGCCCGTTTGAACGTGCTGCTGAAAAACATTGACGATGCCGTCATCGTGCCTTTGGAAGCGCTGGTCACGACACCGAAAGGTCAAGTGGTTTTCGTGGTGGAGGACGGAAAAGCTATCGCAAGAGCAGTGAAAACCGGTATTGAGGCGGACAACCGTATTCAACTTGTCTCCGGGGTCCAGCCCGGCGACAAGGTCATCATTGCCGGTAACGAGAAGCTCAAGGATGGTGTAGAGGTGAGTCTTGCGGTGGATGAAAAATCGGGCATGGGGAAAAATAAAGGCATGGCTGAGCAACCCGCTCTGCAGAATAACAAGGCGGGAGGCGACGGGCAATGAAGATAACTCAGTACGCCGTCCACCGCCGCCTGGCCACCAGCGCTATCGTTGTCGCGCTCGTTGTTCTTGGGCTTTATGGTCTTTGGCGATTACCGGTGGATTATCTGCCCAATATCACCTATCCGCTGGTCAAGGTTCAGATAAAATGGGCTGGCGCCACTCCGGAAGAGATCGACACGGACATCGCCGATCCTCTTGAGCGTCTCATGTCCACGGTGGATCGTTTGGATTATCTTTCATCCTCTTCTATCGAGGGAATGTATAATCTAAACGTCTATTTTGAATACGGCGCAGATATCGACATAGCGTTTCAGGATGTCCTCGCCGCTCTGACACGTGCACAGCAGCAGTTGCCCAAGGACATCGAAGCCCCGTATGTCTTTAAGGCCGATCCGTCTCAGCTTCCGGTAATGCAGTTGACGGTCAGTTCCGACCGCTGGAATCCGGTGAAGCTGAGGGATTGGGCCGACAACTGGCTGCAGGACCGCATCCTGGCCGTCCGGGGGATAGCCGGAACCGAAGTGGTTGGCGGACTGGAACGTGAGATCCGCATTCTGCTCGATCCCGCTGCCATGGAAAAACATCAGCTCTCTCTGGATGCGGTTATCAAACGGGTTGCCGCCGAAAATATTGAGCAGACCGGCGGCCGGGTCGCCGTCGGGTCAAAGGAAATCATCGCCCGTACTATGGGCGAGTTTTCAAATCTTGAAGATATCCGCACGGTCGTCGTGGCCGGAGAGGGGCACCAGAAAGTCTACCTGCGGGATATCGCCGAGGTTATGGACAGCCATGAGGACGCCCGGGTGATGACCCGATTCAACGGACGCGAGAGCGTCAAGATTTCGGTACTGAAGGAAGCCGAGGCCAACACCGTACAGGCAGCCGAGGCTGTCGTCCGGCTCCTGGACGAGTTGAAAGCGGAATTGCCCCAGGGGCTCCAGTTGGATTATGTGGAAGATCAGGCAGTTTACGTGAAACAGGCGCT
>CAZKGT010000190.1:0-4109 GCA_964552285.1 uncultured Pseudobdellovibrionaceae bacterium
CGCTTTCAGCGTCCTCCCGATCCTACCGGCCTTCGGCCGGTAGTGGTTCAGTTTCTATAACTAAGGTATGGGGGGAGTTGCTGCGGGTGCAATTTTTTATTGTGATGTATCAGGGTTTGCGTAAGCCCTTATTTCGTTCCGGATTTTTTCGTATATATTTGTTTTTATTTTGTTTCCTTCCTTGTTCTGAACATAAAACACATCTGTGGCTTTCAGGCCTGTCGTGCTGATTTTGGCACTTCTGATCTGTAATCCATGGTTGCCGAGTGCGCAAGTCAGGTCATAAAGAAGGCCAGGCCTGTCCCGTGTCGAGATTTCGATCACGGTATCCGTGTTACTGGCCTTACCGGATATTTTAATTTTTGTAGGTATATCAAATACTTCATCTTTCTTTGCCGGTTTAACGGTGTAGCGGGCAATGCCGTCACGGATGTCCAGCTTGTTGCGAAGAGCCTGAAGAATGGATTTTTTTATCTCCTCCTGCCGCCATTTTTTCTCGAACGGCCGGCCGGAAAGGTTCTGAACGGTAAACTCATCGACGACCGTGCCGTCTTCCAGTGTATTGATGCGGGCTTCGATGATATTGGCACCGGCGGCGGACAGGCCGCCCGCCAGTGTCGAAAACAGGCCCGGCCTGTCGGTGGTATAGACGGTAACGCGGGTGGTTTGCTGCCCCGGATCGTTGGTAATATCAATCCTGTCCTTGTCCGGCGTAAAATCGTCCGGCAGGGAAATGCGATCGCCGGTCACGGTTTTCTCGCCCTTCAGTGCGCTTTCCGCTTTCTTGTACAGCCCGGCCATCAGGTTTGCTTTCCAGGCGGTCCAGCGTTCCGGTCCGACGGCCATGATGTCGGCCGTGGTCAGGAGCGTCAGGAGTTTCAGGCGCTCAAGGTCGTAGACCCTGAAAGTAAAATCCTCGATGGTTTTCGGGTCTTCCAGATCGCGTTTGAAGGCGGCGCTGGACATGACAAGATGGTCAAAGACCAGCCATGAAACAAGGCGTGTTTCATGATCGCTCAACCCAAGGCGCGGACCCAGCTTCAGGCTCAATTCTGCGCCCAGCAGGCTGTGATCGCCGCCGCGTCCCTTGCAGATATCGTGGAGCATCATCGCAACGTACAAAGCCCTGCGTTCGCTGATTTCACCGATCAGACGTGTGGCCAGCGGGGCCTGATCTCTCAGCTTTCCATCTTCGATCTGGTGTAGAATATCGATGGCACGCAAGGTGTGCTCATCAACGGTGAAAACGTGGTAACGGTCAAACTGCATCATGGCGATGACCTTGCCGAAATCCGGAATGAACCGGCCGAGGATACCGGATTCGTTCAGCCGCAAAAGTGTTGTCGCCGCGCCCTTCCGGCCGGTCAGGATTTCCAGGAAAAGCTGGTTGGCCATCGGGTCGCGGCGAATTTTGTCGATGCCTGCAAGATTTTTACTGATCGCCCGGACGGCAAAAGGGTGAATATCATATCCGGTTTCCTGTGCGACGCGGAAAAGGCGGATCATTTCGACCGGATGCTCCTTCAGGTCCTGCCATTCGGGAAAGGTCAGCCGCCCGTTCATAAGGCGAAAACCCATGACACTGTCAGCTTTGGCTTTTTGCTTTTGCTCGTGTTCTTCGATGAAGGCGCAGATGATACGTGTGAGATCGCCGATATCGCGGGTTAGCAGGAAATAGTGCTTCATGAATCGTTCGACCGCCTTGCCGTTGTTGCGGTCGGTGTAACCGAGACGCTTGGCCAGTGCCGGCTGAACGTCGAAATGGAGCCTTTCCTCGGCTCGTCCGGCAATGTCGTGAAGGTGACAGCGTACCGTCAGCAGAAACTCATGCGATTTTTTAAAGTTCGCGGCTTCTTTTCGCAACAGGATGTCGTGTTTGACCAGATCGATCGGCGTACGCGCTTCATAAAGCACATCCGTGATCCAGAACAGGGTCTGGTAATCGCGCAGGCCCCCCTTGCCGTCCTTGATGTTCGGCTCCAGCACATAGCGCGTGTCGCCAAGTCTCTGGTGGCGCTGATCGCGCTCGGCCAGCTTTTCGTTGACGTATTTGGTGCGGCGCTTTTTTTGTATCTTCTCAATTTTGGTTGTCATCTCGTCAAAGAGTTCGGACGAGCCCCAGAGAAGCCGGGCATCCAGCAGCGAGGTCAGGATCGTCATGTCCTGTCCCGCCATGTCAACGCAGTCCTGAATCGTGCGCACCGCGTGACCGGCCTTAAGCCCTGTATCCCAAAGGGCATAGAGAAATTTTTCCGCGCATTCCTCGGCCTGTTTTCCGGCCTTTTTTGGGATCAGGAACATCAGGTCGACATCGGAAAAGGGACAAAGTTCCTGTCGCCCGTACCCGCCTGTGGCGACCATGGTGATGCCCTCGCAATCCTGTAAGAATGTTTCCGCCAGTTCCGAGAGCTGACCGTCCATCAGGTCACTAAGCGCCCGCGCGCATTCCCGCCCGCCGATCTCGTTTTTGCGGAGACGTTTCAGGATCTTTTCGCGCTCGGAATTTGCGCCGTCAGTTTTTTTCAAGCAGGCATCTGAGGTCATAAAGCGTGTCCAGAGCCTCACGCGGGCTCATATTGTCCGGGTTTATATTTTTCAATTTTTCTTCCAGTTCCGAGATTTCTTTTTCCGGTTTTGGCGCAGACGCAGAAAAAAGAGGCAGATCATCAGCCAGTTTTGCCAGGGCGCCGGATTGTTCGCCGGTCTGGAGCATACCCAGAACTGTCTGTGCCCGCTCGATGACGGCGGCGGGCAGGCCCGCGAGCTTGCCGACATGGATGCCGTAGGAACGGTCTGCGGCGCCGCTTTGGACGCTGTGCATGAAGATGATGTCGCCTTTCCATTCCTTCACCTGCATCGAATGGCAGGACAGGTTCTTTAGTCTTGCGTGCAGGCTTGTCAGTTCGTGATAGTGGGTGGCGAAAAGGGCGCGGCATTTGTTGACGTCGTGCAGGTGCTCGACGCAGGCCCAGGCGATGGACAGGCCGTCAAAAGTTGCGGTGCCGCGGCCGATCTCGTCAAGGATTACCAGTGAGTTCTCTGTTGCCTGATTGAGGATCGCGGCGGTTTCGACCATTTCGACCATGAAGGTGGAGCGCCCACGGGCAAGGTCGTCTGAGGCGCCGACGCGGGAAAAGCAGCGGTCGACGAGGCCAATATGCGCGGTTCTGGCCGGTACAAAACTCCCCATCTGGGCGAGGATGGCGATGAGGGCGTTCTGGCGCAGGAAGGTGGATTTCCCGGCCATGTTGGGGCCTGTGAGGAGCCAGATTTTCTGCTGTTCACCCAGATCGCAGTCATTCGGGACGAATTTTTCGCTTTGTTTGCGCAAGGCCGCTTCGACGACCGGGTGGCGTCCGCCATGAATGGAAAACGCCTGGCTGTCATCGATTTGCGGGCGGGTGTAATCCATGTCGACGGCAAGTTCCGCCAGCGAAGCGGCCATATCGATTGTGGCCAGTGTGCGGGCATGGATGCCGATTTCGGGAGAATGAGAAGACACTTCAGAAACCATGTCACCAAAAATTTCCAGCTCGATGGCAAGGGCGCGCTCGCTGGCCGAAGACATATCGCGCTCAAGATCGGCCAGTTCCGTTGTGGTGAAGCGCACGGCGTTTGCCATTGTCTGGCGGTGAATGAACGGATTGTCGGCATCACCCTTTTTCACCATCAGCGGATCGGCGCGCTTTGCGGGGACTTCGATGAAATATCCCAGCACATTGTTAAAGCTGATTTTGAGGGCGTCGATGCCGGTTTGCTCTTTGTATTTTGTTTGTAAGGCGGCTATGAGGCGCTTTCCTTCATCACGCATCGTGCGTAGCTCATCAAGGTGCGCATTATATCCTCTGGTAATAAAACCGCCGTCACGGGCCAGCATGGGTGGCTCATCGACAAGGGCGGCGGTGAGGCGGTCCGAGAGGGCAGTGATCTCCGGCTCCTGATGGAGGGCACGGGCGATATCAGACAGGGAGTCACTGTTTTTCCGGATGATGTGTGTGCGGATGATTTCCGCCTGATGCAGGCCCTCGCGTATCATGGCAAGATCGCGCGGACCTCCCCGGCCAACGGTGAGGCGGGCAAGGGCGCGTTCCATGTCCGGCACACTTTTT
>CAZKGT010000191.1:0-4034 GCA_964552285.1 uncultured Pseudobdellovibrionaceae bacterium
GGCGGCTTCGGCAGGTTCCATCGTCTCGAACCCTGCGCCCTGTGCCTTGGCGTTGGTGGCGCTGTCGGCGCGCAGCGCAATGCGCACGTTCTTGCAGCCGGAGTCACGCAGGTTTGCCGCATGGGCGTGCCCTTGCGAGCCGTAACCCACCACCACGATATTTTTGTCCGCGATCACGCCAAGATCGCAATCCTTGTCGTAAAAAACGTTCAGGGATGTTTTGTTTTCCGTTGGGGCCGCAGAGGCCGCAGTTGCTCCGGTCATATTTCTCTATTCCTTTCAAGGTCCACCTAAGGCGGCTAGAACACCAAGAAATGAAAGAAAAATCAAGGGAAAACCGTGGGGCCTGCGGCCCCGTTCCGGTCTTATGCCGCCAGCAGCAAAAACAGGCCAGAGCAGGTAATCGCTCCGCCCGCGGCGCGGACCGGAAGTTCGGTCTTCATTTGCAGCGCGGCAAGGGTCAGGCCGATGCCGGTGGCGTGCAGCAGTGCCGATGCACCGAGGCTTCCGGCGATATGGGACAGGCCGTGCGCGTCGGCCGGGGTTTCCGTGCCGTGGATATAGCCGTGGAACATGCCGAACAGGGCGACAACGGCCGCCGCGGCGGCCAGGTGCGTGCGCGGCATCAGGGCCACGGCCAGGCCCAGCAGGATAACGGAGGCCGTAATGCCAAGTTCTAGGGCCGGTATTTCAGGTCCGGCGATGCCGAGAATGCCGAAAACCGCCATGGAAAGGATGAAGGAAAGCGGCAGAACCCAGAGCGCCTTGCCGCCCTGCAACGCCGCCCAGAGCCCGACGGCCAGCATGGCCAGCAGGTGGTCGAGGCCGTGCAGCGGATGCGTGAAACCGGCGGAAAAACTGAACACCGTATCGTGGCCGACATGGGCCAGCGCCGGATTTGCGCTCAGCAGCAGCGGGAAAAGAACGAAACAGGCAAGCGACAGAATTTTCATTTGGACTCTCCTTCAGGAAACCACTGGCAGATAGTATAATGCCGGGATGAAAAGCGGCAATGGCCTAAATGTCACAGTCCTTACGGGGCCATGTTCAGGGCGCGGTCGACGGTTTCCGTGAGCTTTAGATGATCGTTGAAACTGCCGAGGATTTTGTCGCCGTCCTTGCCGTAGACCCGATCGTCCATGCGGACCTGGTGGATCATGGCGGCGTGGCTGATATTGCCGATGCCCATCTGTTCCTCGAAGATGCAGCGGTATTCTTTTTCCGGTTCGTACCAGCCGTCGCTTTCAACCAGTACCAGCGTGACATAGCGAAAGCCTTTGCCAAGGTCGGACTCGCCAAAGATGCGGTTTTTGATCTCCTTGATTTCCGTGCCTTCGGGCAGGAAAAGCTCAATTGCGGCGGCGCAGCCTCTTGCCAGCCTTGCATCGGCCTGTTCGCGTGAAACGCAGCCCGTCAGGGCAAGGACGCAAAGCAAAGTGACGATCAGGCGAAAAGGCATGAGCTTCTCCTTATATAAATTAAATCGCGGTTTTCCCCCGTGCGATGGCGGCGGCGCCTGTGCGGCTGACGTCGACGAGGCCGAGCGGCGTCATCAGGTCGATGAAGGCGTTGATCTTGCTGCTGGAGCCGGTAATTTCAAAGACAAAGGATTCCAGCGTGCTGTCGACAACCCCGGCGCGGAAAATTTCCGCGATCCGCAGCGCCTCGATCCGCTTGTCGTTTTTTCCGGCGACCTTGACGAGCGCCAGTTCCCGGTCGACGAACGGGCCTTCGATGGTCAGGTCCGAAACCTTGTGCACGGGCACGAGGCGCCCGAGCTGGTTTTTGATCTGCTCGATCACCATGCGCGTGCCGGAGCAGACGATTGTAATGCGCGAAAGATTCTTTGCATCGTCCGTTTCCGCCACCGTCAGGCTTTCAATGTTATACCCCCGTCCCGAGAACAGCCCGATGACTCGGGCCAGAACACCGGGCTCGTTATCTACCAGAACCGCCAGCGTGTGCGAGGCGATTGGTGTTTCTTCCGGACCTGTGCCGTATACGCTTTTGTTTGCCATGCGAACGGTTTAGCAAAGATTTGTGTGCGAATGAAGATTTATTTTTGACGCACCCGCATGGTTTGTGCAAAATTGAGGGTAAGAGGGTTCACATATTGTTCCGGAAGGGGTGTCCGGATGCCGAAGATATTTTGTATCGGATTTCAAAAAACGGGTACGACATCGTTAGGCCGGGCGCTGGAAGTTCTTGGCTACCGCGTCTGCAATCCCGATGTCTTTGTTACGGATCCGAATATCGGCGAAAAGGCTCTCGATTACGCTATTGAAAAAATTCCCCAGTATGATGCGTTTCAGGATAATCCCTGGCCGCTCCTTTATAAGGAACTCGATGCCCGTTATCCGGGCAGCAGGTTTATCCTGACGACCCGCCATCCACGCTCGTGGCTGCGCAGTGTGAAAAAATATTTCGGACCCTACGAAGCGGCGGCGGAAGTGTGGATTTATGGAGGCGTCGGCACGCCCTATAAGAACCAGAAGCGTTTCCTGCAACGCTACAAGCGGCATAACCGCGAAGTGCGGGAATATTTTAAGGGCCGTCCGAATGATTTTCTTGAGATCGATCTTGGCAAGGGCCACGGCTGGAAGGAGATTTGTGCTTTCCTTGAGCAGCCTGCCCCGGAAACCCCGTTTCCCTTCGAAAACAAATCTGGCTCCGTCAGCGCCGAAATGCAGCGCCACGCGGTCGGCATGTTCGCTACCGCCCGGACGAACTTCCACCGCACAAACGCGCATATGCTAAAGAGCATACAGGCGTTTTTCGCCGATTTTATCGGGTATTAGGCGCGGGCTTCCGGTGATGCCATGGCTGCAGGGGCAGGGGGCCTCTTGTGGGCACTAATGGCTTCTTCCCATAAACTTTCAGCGGCATCACAAAATCCTTTATTGACGGCCAGTCCGAAGACTTTTCTGGCTTGATCCAGCTTACTTTTTTCAAGAGCGTCGAGAATGATAGCGGTGATGATGTCCTGTTCGATATTTGCAAGAGCGCCACGGAACTTCGGACAACCCTGGTTTTTTCTTCTCTGGTTGATAATTTGTTTAGCATACTCTTCATGATCGCGGGCTATTGTGTCCATTTCGTTTATTTTTATTTCGACAGCTTTTTCTCTCAGAAGCTTTGCGGTTTTCGTATTGGGCCCCATGTCGGCAGAGAGACCTGTGAGTGTGGGGGCGGTGGTGTCAGGTGCGGGGCCCTTCGATGATGATAGCCTCAGGCCGTCAATTCTTTGCGCGAGTTGATCTCGGCAAAACGTATCGACATCAGGGTCGGACATACCATACCTGGCAGTGTTAAAGAGCGCCCACAAGGGGTCGCGTTCTTCTGGATTTTCCTTGGCTATTTCTTCGAAGGCACGGGCCATCATGGCCCGTGCCTGTTCACGGACAGACTTTTCTGCGGGCAGCTCTTCGCCGGACGGAGGCTCAGCTTCTTCCGTCGCTGCGGGTTTTGATGCGGCGAGGCTACGGACGGAGGCGGCCAGTCTGGTGTCTGGCGATGTATCTTGTGCATATACCATCAGTCTATCGGCACAACGTTCCGCGAGATCTGGATTTCGAGCCGTCAAATAGAGCGCTTCGTTGACGGCGCTGATGGCCTTTCCATTTTCTCCACGTTTATACTGCTCTTGCGCTAAGGAAAGAAATCGTTCGGCGTATGCGGCCTGGAGGCTCTGATTTCCTTTCATGAAACAGTACTGTGCGTGGCCCAAAAGTATTTCTGCGTGATCCGGATCCTTATTTATGAGCTTATCTGTCACTACTAGTACGGCATTGTGCAGATTTTTCAGATACGAGTCTGTATATTTCACAGAAGTGTTCATTAGCGCGTGGAGAATGTTCGCCGCTTTTTTCTGCCTGTCCAGCCGCTCTTCTTTGGTGAGAAGGTTTAAAAACCGATCTCTTTCTTCTGCAATAATAGTGGCATAAGTATTGCTTAGGTTATAGCCGCTTTCGGGATTTAGTACATTAGACCTGTTGCAAAAGTAGGGTAATTTTGTAGCAGGTGCAATTTGTCCT
>CAZKGT010000192.1:0-3986 GCA_964552285.1 uncultured Pseudobdellovibrionaceae bacterium
GGTGAAGCTCACCCATACCCTTGATGATCGTCTGGCCGCTTTCGTGGTCGACGGCGACACGGAAGGACGGGTCTTCTGCCGCCAGGCGCTGCAGGGCCGTCGACATTTTTTCCTGGTCGGCTTTTGATTTCGGCTCAACGGCGATCTCGATCACCGGATCGGGGAACTCCATGCGCTCCAGAACGATCGGGTGGGCGGGATCGCAGAGCGTGTCGCCCGTGGTGGTGTCTTTCAGACCAACGAGGGCAACAATGTCACCGGCGCTGGCTTCCTTGATTTCCTCGCGGGAGTTGGAATGCATGAGGAGCATCCGTCCGATCCGCTCTTTCTTTTCCTTCACAGAGTTCTGAACGTAAGAGCCGGATTCCAGCGTCCCTGAATAAATCCGGCAGAAGGTCAGCGAACCGACAAACGGGTCGTTCATAATCTTGAATGCAAGGGCGGAGAACGGCGCACTGTCATCGCATGGACGCTTGTCATCTTCATCGGAGTCCACTTTTTTGCCCTTGACGGAACCGACATCCAGCGGCGAAGGCAGGAAGTCGACAACCGCATCCAGAAGCGGCTGTACGCCCTTGTTCTTAAAGGCTGAGCCACAAAAAGCCGGGATCAGCTTGCCGGAAACAACACCGGCGCGGATGCATTTTTTCAGCGTCGCAACATCCGGCTCCGTGCCTTCGAGATAAGCTTCCATGGCGGCATCGTCAAACTCGACAGCCGTTTCGATCAGCTTCTCGCGGTATTCGGCAGCCTTGTCAGCCAGATCAGCCGGAATGTCTTCTTCCTGGAAGGTCGCGCCGAGCGTTTCGGCATTCCAGATGATCGCCTTCATTTTAATAAGATCAACCACACCGGCGAAGGTGCTCTCAAAGCCGATCGGAAGCTGCATCACCAGCGCATCCAGACCCAGGCGGCTCTTGATGCTTTTGATGCACTCGTAATAATCGGCGCCGATTTTATCGAGCTTGTTGACGAAAACGATGCGCGGAACCTTGTACTTGTCGGCCTGACGCCAGACGGTTTCGGTCTGGGGCTCAACGCCCTGCGAGCCGTCCAGAACGCAAACCGCCCCGTCCAGTACGCGGAGGGAGCGTTCAACTTCGATGGTAAAATCAACGTGGCCGGGGGTATCGATGATGTTCAGGCGCAGCGTTTCACCCGGGCATGTGCCGTGCTCAGGGCCCTTCCAGAAACAGGTCGTCGCAGCGGAGGTAATGGTGATACCGCGCTCCTGCTCCTGTTCCATCCAGTCCATCGTGGCGGCGCCGTCATGGACTTCGCCGATTTTGTGGGATTTACCGGTGTAGTAGAGAACGCGCTCCGTGGTCGTGGTTTTACCGGCATCGATGTGGGCCATGATGCCAAAGTTACGGTAGCGGTCAATCGGTGTTTCGCGGCTCATATCTCTAAAATCCCTCTACTCTTTTGTCTTACCAGCGATAGTGCGC
This sequence comes from uncultured Pseudobdellovibrionaceae bacterium, assembly GCA_964552285.1. Taxonomy (GTDB): domain Bacteria; phylum Pseudomonadota; class Alphaproteobacteria; order Micavibrionales; family Micavibrionaceae; genus CAZKGT01. The sequence continues at coordinate 1,449 of CAZKGT010000192.1, forward strand.
GAAAGCCTTGTTGGCTTCGGCCATCTTGTGGGTGTCGTCGCGTTTCTTCAGCGCTGTGCCGCGATCGTTGTAAATGTCGATCAGTTCACCGGCCAGACGCTCAACCATCGTGTGTTCGGAGCGCGAGCGGGCGGCATTGATGATCCAGCGGATCGCCAGAGCCTGACGGCGTTCGGGGCGAACCTCGACCGGCACCTGATAAGTCGCACCGCCAACGCGGCGGGAACGAACCTCGAGGTGCGGCTTTACCTTGTTAATGCACTCGTGGAAATATTCGAGGATGGCCGCATCATCCTTGACCCTTTCCTTCTGACGGATCAGTTCCAGCGCACCGTAAGCAATGCCCTCTGCGGTGGACTTCTTGCCGTCCAGCATCAGCGCATTAATGAATTTGGCCAGAATCCCGTCACCGAACCGGGGATCGGGAAGGATTTCTCTTTTTTCTGCTCTGTGTCGTCTGCTCATTCTTCTCTTTCCTCGTCATCCCGGACTTGATCCGGGATCCATTGGATTTTTGCTTTGGCCGCCAAATCGCGGATTTACTTCCGTATTCTTTCCTTACTGCTCCGCCCTATAGATCCCGGATCAAGTCCGGGATGACGGATTTTTAAGCGGTGAAGCCGCTAACAAATCCGTCACTTAGGCCGCTTCGCGCCGTAACGCGAACGTGCCTGTTTTCTGTCCTTAACCCCTTGCGTGTCGAGTGCGCCGCGGATCACCGTGTAGCGCACACCCGGAAGGTCCTTAACCCGGCCGCCACGCACCAGCACAACAGAGTGCTCCTGCAGATTGTGGCCCTCGCCGGGGATGTAACAAATGACTTCAAACCCGCTGGTCAGGCGCACCTTGGCGACCTTCCGCAGGGCCGAGTTCGGTTTCTTCGGCGTTGTTGTGTACACACGGGTGCAAACGCCGCGCTTTTGCGGGTTGCTCTTCAGCGCCCGGTTTTTCTTGGACTTCATTGCCTTACGGCCGCCCACGGCGCGTGGTTTACGAATAAGCTGTTGTATCGTTGGCATCGCTTGCCCTTTATCTCTTTCACAATTTGTCAGGATGGGGTGACCGTGACTGCGGAGCGATCTTCATCGCCCGTCAAATCAATTGCGAACCGCGTCTAGCCCGTCCTTTAAAACAAAAAAGACGGCCTACAGCCAGTCCATCCTCTTATAAGTCGCGCGGACTATAGTGGAAAAGAATGCACCCCGTCAAGCAGTTGTTTGAAAAATTTATCTAAAGGTAGAAAATTTCCCGATTTTACAAATTTTTTACTGCCGTCCGAAAGCCGGACCGTTGATCAGCATATCTCGCAACTGCGCAAAAAAATCGAAACCGACCCGCATAGGCCCAATATCATCCAGACAGTGCACGGGGCGGGGTACAGGTATGGTTAACGACGCGGTTACTGGTGACGTTAATAATAACCGTAGTCCAATGCGCGTGAAAAAAGACTTACATTCGTTCTGTTCGTAATGATATGCGCTTGCGGAAAGGGGTTTGATTGAAGGCGGACCGTTTCAAGTCCGTGGCGATGACAGCAACTATCAACCCACGCCTTCAATGTCCGTGCGCAGTAGTCCTCACTCAAAAACGATTCTCTTTCAATAATCTCGGAACGCACATTACCCTCAGCCACTTCAACATTGCGGGTTATCACCCATTCATCACCCTGAAATTCTGCAGCCAGAAAACAAGGCAGCCCCTCTTCCGGCCTGATGTCCTCTCCGGCAGGACGAAGGCCGTGGAAACCAAAGCCATCTGTATTTATGTCAGCCGCTCCGGCAATCGCAACCGTTACAAGGGTTCTCGATTGATCATCAAAACTGGGCACATATTCTTGATGCTTTCCATCCGGATAGTAGCGAGGCCCGGCATCTTTTTCTGAAGACCGCTCAACAATTGCAGGCGCGTTATCGCTAAAGAGTGCAACAGGAGCCTGACCAGGTTCTTCGCCACGCATTTTCCTGGCATATTTGCTGCCGCCACTGCCCTCTATATAACGGGCAGAATTTTTGAATTTATTTTTGGCGCTGCTCTGCCTTTTCCTCTGCTTATCCTGCTTTTCTCTTTTTTTACTTCCTCTGCTCATAGCGCCGCTCCATTCCTATTACCTGAAAAAATGTTTCATAGAACACCCATATCATTACGTCAATTGCTTTCTGGAAAAACAAACAAAAAAGGAGCCATACGGCCCCTTTCCTGAATTCTCTTTAACTAAAAGCTGTTAGCCCGCTGCGGCTTCCTTGCTTTCCTCTTCCGGTGCGGCGTCATCGACCGGAGCTGCGTCCTGCTCGATCGCCATGGCCTGTTGCTGGGCGGCCAGAGCAATACGGTCGCGTTCGGCGGCCAGGCGCTTGACCTTGGCGACGTAGGCGCCGGTACCGGCCGGGATCAGGCGGCCGACGATGACGTTCTCTTTCAGACCGTTCAGCGTATCGACCTTGCCCTGCGTGGCGGCTTCGGTCAGCACCCGCGTGGTTTCCTGGAAGGAAGCGGCGGAGATGAAGGAGCGCGTTTGCAGGCTTGCCTTGGTGATGCCCT
>CAZKGT010000193.1:0-3909 GCA_964552285.1 uncultured Pseudobdellovibrionaceae bacterium
CTGAAAGTATGAATCAATTCACCGCCTTATCCCAGCTGTGTCCGGTAGTGTGATCTCAACCACAGATGAACACGGATAAACGCAGATAAAAAATCTGAGTCCATCTGTGTTTATCGGTGGTTTAAAATTGCCTGCGGCGCTTTATTCGTGTGAATTCGTGTCTATTCGTAGTTAGAAAAAAGCCTACTCGTCGCGGTGGGTTTTTTCCATGCGTTCGTGGCGTTCCTGAGCCTCGATGGACAGGGTTGCCACGGGGCGGGCGTCGAGGCGGGCGACGGTAATGGGTTCGCCGGTTTCCTCGCAATAACCGTATTCGCCTTCATCGATACGCATCAGGGCTTCGTTGATCTTGTTGATCAGCTTGCGTTCCCGGTCGCGGGTACGCAGCTCCAGCGCATGATCCGTCTCGGCGGAGGCACGGTCGGCCAGATCGGGCTTTTGCAGCTCGGTCTCCTGAAGCGTGTGCTCGATGGTCGCCTGCGATTCTTTCAAAAGCTCCTCGCGCCAGGCGATCAGCTTCTGACGGAAATACTCAAGCATAACGGGATTCATAAACTCGCCCTTGTCCTTTTCAGGATCGTAATCAGGCGGAACAATAACGCTATTCGGTGCAGACATATAAAGAACCCTTTGATCACACAACAGAGTTAAGCGGAGAGAATATAAGGGGGGGCGGCAGGCCAGTCAACTCTATTCAGTTTTTGAGCGCCTGTTGCCTGTCGAGAGACACGCGCATCTTGGCCAGCTCCACCTGCGCGCGCAGGTCAATTTCGTCCATAATGTCGGTCAGTTCCGGGTCCAGAATTTTTTCGCGGTGCGAGGCGACAACGTCAGCGATATCAATCATATGGCCGACGGTCAGACTGCCGTTCAGCATGGCCATGCGAAGCTTGTCGAGTTCCTTGAGGACATTGTCGGAACGCACATGCATACGTTTGCGGGCGGCGCGCTCGGTCGGGTCTTCCGCAGCCTGTACGGCCAGCAGGGCATCGACATGTGCGATAGACTGAGTCGTTTTGGTCTCGGCCGCCGCCTGCGTGCCGCCGCTGACCATTTCATCAAAAGAGCCGCCGGACTCGCTTACCTTGCCTGATTTCTTGGTCGGTGATGTCGGTCTTGTCGGGCCAGGTCCCTGGACTTTCATGATAGAGAACTCCTTCTTTTGTTCATTATAGAGCAAATCTGAACGGGATGGAATCAACTATGCCTCTCCCCCGTGGGGAGAGGTCGGACCGAAGGGACAGGTGAGGGGCATGAGATGTCCGTAAGGACTATATAATTTTGACCTTTGGACATTATATGCCCCTCACCCAACCCTCTCCCCACAGGGGCGAGGGCTTTTTGTTGCAGGCAAGAATTGCCAGAGACGGGGAAGAAATTTTCATGAATTGAATAAAATTGTATTTTTTATAATTCATTTTATGAGAATAACATTCTGATAAATATACAAAAATAAAACTGGCACGCATTTCGCATTGTCAATCGCGGAAATCCATAGCAAGCGAGTGATAAGCATGAAATTGCGCGACATGATGGATAAAGAGAAAAACCCGGACACCTACTACGCGATGATAGAGGTGGTCTGGATGGTTTTTATTATGAGCGTGGCGCTCTTCGGTTTTGCAACCATGTCGCACGCCAAGACCTCCCGCATCAAAGATATCGTTGAGTTTGAAGGCGTGCGCGACAATATGCTGGTCGGCTACGGCCTTGTCGTCGGACTGAACGGCAGCGGCGATTCTCTCAACAACTCGCCCTTCACCCAGCAGAGCCTGACCGCGATGCTGGAGCGGATGGGCGTCAGCGTACGCGGACAGAACATGAATACGGGCAACGTCGCCGCCGTGATGGTGACGGCCACCCTGCCCCCCTTCGCTAATCAGGGCTCACGGATCGACGTCAGCGTTTCGGCGCTGGGCGATGCGGAAAGCCTTCAGGGCGGCACGCTCCTGGTGACGCCGCTGCTGGCTGCAGACGGCGATGTCTACGCAGTGGCGCAGGGACCGGTGGTCATTTCAGGCTTTTCCTTTGAGGGCGAGGCCGCCACGGTCGTCCAGAACATCCCGACCGCCGGGCGGATTGCCAGCGGAGCGATCGTCGAGCGCGAAGTGCCCTTCGATATTGAAACCCTTGGCGAGATCAGGCTTGCCCTGCGCAATCCTGACTTTACGACCTCACGCCGGATTGCACGGGCCATCAACGGATTTCTGGCTGCCGACGCGGCGCTGGCGGAAAACTCGGGCAGCGTGCGCCTGCGCAAACCGAAAGGCTTTGACGGCTCGCTCGTTGATCTTGTCACCGACATCGAGCAGCTTCCGATCCAGCCGGACCAGATCGCCCGCGTGGTGATCGACGAAAAGTCAGGTGTCATCGTTATGGGCGCGGACGTGCGGATCAGTGCCGTTGCCATCGCGCAAAGCAATCTTACCGTCAAGATTACAGAATCGGCACAAGTATCGCAGGCCAACCCGTTCGCACAGGCCGGTCAGACGGTCGTGGTGCCGCGTACGGATCTCACCATCAATCAGGGTGACGATGTGAAGCTGGCGATGCTGGAGACCGGCGTAACGTTGCAGGATCTGGTGACCGGCCTCAACAGGCTCGGCGTATCGCCGCGCGATGTCATCACCATTTTACAGGCCATCAAGGCAGCCGGCGCGCTGCAGGCCGATATCGAGACAATGTAGGGCCCGGGACGGATGAATAACAACCTCAGCACGGATACGACAGTCGCCCTTTTAAAGTCGGCACAGGCCGAACAGGGCAACGTTGCGGAAAGCCTCAAGAAGGCCAAGAACCTCAAAGCCATCGAGGAAGCCGCACAGGAATTCGAAGCTGTGTTTTTAGCTGCCATGCTCAAACCGATGTTTGCGCAGCTCAAGCCGGATGAAACTTTCGGCGGCGGCAAAGGGGAGGAAGTCTTTCAGGGCCTGATGGTCCAGGAGTACGGAAAAATGATCGCCCAGACAGGACAGGTCGGCATCGCCGAGCATGTGAAACAGGAATTATTGAGAATTCAGGAGGAAGTGAATAATGGCAACGAAGGTTAATCCGGCAAACGATACGGCCGTTCTCCCGGCAGAAGCGAAATCTGCGGTGCGCGCCATGACGGGCATTATCCGGGATCTGGAAGACCTGATCCGTAAGGAAACAAACGCCCTGATTTCCGGCGACAGTCTCAACTTTATCGCCGTGCAGGAAGATAAGGAAAAATTCGCCGAGCAGTATGAACGCGCCTCCGGCGAGTTCCATGCGCGCTTTGGCGAGTTCCGCCGCATCGACAAAAATCTGCTGGATGAACTGAAAAAGGCACAGAGCGATTTCGACCAGTTGATGCGAGAGAACATCGCCCTGCTGGCCCAGTACCGCAAATATGCGGGCGACTATCTCGGCTCAAAGGATGTTGAGCTGGTTGCACCGGAACAGGCTTCGGAATGAGGACGGAAAGAAATGAGCACCCCGAGAACGGATAACGAGCTTCGCCTCTCCCGTGACCCCAACAGGGCCATGCAGGAGATGATGAGCGTGATCGACGATCTGCGCACAGTTCTGGTGATGGAAAGCGAAGCGCTGGATGAGGCCGATACAAAAAGATTCCTCAGCCTCCAGAACAAAAAGATGAACGCCTCGGAACGCTATGAGTCCGGCATCAGGCAAGCACTGGAACGCAAAGAGGAATTACGCAAAGCAGACCCGGCCTTAAGACGCCGCCTGGAGGAAATCCGCACCGACTTCTCCGGAATCGTCACCGAGAACAAAGGCAAGCTGGAGCGGATGAGCCGGGCCATGCAGCGCCTTGGCGACCGGATTATGAACGCGGCCAAGGAAACGGCCAGAAAACAAACGCGCCTCGGCTACAACGCCGCCGGCGAGATCGATTATTACCTGCTCAGTCACCTTCGCTTCGGC
>CAZKGT010000194.1:0-3870 GCA_964552285.1 uncultured Pseudobdellovibrionaceae bacterium
GACGGAGCCGGTGATCTCAAGAGCAATGTCGGAAACGATATCGCCGTAGAGGTTGGGCACGACAATGACGTCGAACATATGCGGATGGGCGGCGATCTTGGCCGCGCCGATATCGATGATCATGTGGTTTTGTTCGATGTCCGGGTATTCTTCGCCGATCTCATCGAAAACCTTGTGGAACAAGCCGTCGGACAACTTCATGATGTTGTCCTTGGTCATGCAGGTGACTTTTTTGCGGCCGTTGGCCCGCGCGTATTCGAAAGCGTAGCGGACGATACGCTCCGTGCCGGGGCGGGAGATCAGCTTGAGAGAGGCCATCACGTCCTGAGACTGGCGGTATTCGATGCCGCCATAAAGGTCTTCCTCATTCTCGCGGACGATGACGAGATCCATGTTGGGATGCTTGGTGTCGATATAGGGGGCGTAGGAAACGCAGGGGCGGATGTTCGCATAAAGGCCGAGCGACTTGCGAACCGTCACGTTGAGCGATTTAAAGCCGCCGCCCTGCGGTGTGGTGATGGGCGCCTTCAGGAATACTTTGGTACGGCGCAGGGATTCCCATGAACTTTCTTCAATGCCATTCGGCACGCCGCGCTCGTAAACGGCCTTGCCGATTTCTATTTCCTCGATATCAAGGGCCGCACCCGCCGCCTCGAGGATTTGCAGCGCGGCATCCATAATTTCGGGGCCGATGCCGTCACCGCGGGCCAGCGTGATCGGTGTTTTGGGTGGCATGTTCTACCCCTTTCGGTTTCGAGCCGTAGCGTAAAATTATATAGGCCAGTGTCGCCGAGATAATCGAGCCTATCAGCACGCCCATACGCACCGAGGCCTGCATATCAAGCGAGTCGAAAGCCAGTCCCCCGATAAACAGGGACATGGTAAAGCCGATTCCGCACAGGATCGAGACCGCGTACAGTTGCAGCCATGTCGTGCCCGGCGGTCTTGTTGAAAGGCCGAGCTTCACCGTCAGCCAGATAACAACAAAGATGCCGATCTGCTTGCCAAAAATCAGACCAAGGGCGATACCAAGGACTACCGGATCAAGCAGGTCAGACACCCCCATTCCGGCAAAGGGCACTCCCGCATTGGCAAATGCAAAAACTGGCAAGACGCCAAAGGCTATCCACGGGTGCAGCGAATGTTCCAGGTGTTTGCAAGGAGAGTAACCCGGCATCTTGCGGCAATGCATCGGGATAAAGAAGGCTGTGATCACACCGGCCAGCGTTGCATGAATACCGGACTCCAGAACCGCCACCCAGAGGACAATCCCGGTCAAAATATAAGGGGCAAGCCTAGATATGCCCTTACGGTTCAGGATGAAGAGACAGACAAGGGCGGCGGCAGCAAAGAACATCGGGGTCATCAGAATTTGTTCGGAATAGAAAATCGCGATGATCAGGATAGCGCCAAGGTCGTCGATAATGGCGATTGCGGTCAGAAGAATTTTCAGGCTGGTCGGAGCGCGTGAGCCCACCAGTGCCAGAATGCCCAGCGCGAAAGCAATATCGGTTGCCGCCGGGATCGCCCACCCGGCAAGGTTTTCCGGCGTATCGCGGTTGATGAACCAGTATATGGCCGCCGGTACGGCCATCCCGCCCACAGCGGCCAGCATTGGTAAAATGGCCTGATGGCGTTTTGAAAGCTCGCCCTCGACAAACTCCCGCTTGATCTCAAGCCCTACCAGAAAAAAGAACACAGCCATCAGCCCGTCATTAATCCAGAGCAGCAGGGATTTCTTGATTTCGAGATCAAGGCCGCTTTCCGCGCTCGTAAACCCGATGGCAAACTTCACCTCGTTCAGGACGTGATAATAAAAATCGCTCAGGAGCGTATTGGCAATCACAAGCGCCAGCGCCGCGGCCATCACCAGAATAATGCCGCCTGAGGCCTCAAGCCTCAGGAAATGGCGCACCATGTCCATTACCTCACGTGTGCGCCGGACCGTGGCTTCTTCCACTTCCGTGATAACCTCCTCCACTTCCGTGACGGCTTCGTCTACCTTCTTTTCCGTTTTCCTGAAAAGGCCGCTCATTCCCTGCTCAATGCTTGCCAAAAGAACTTTTCCCAATGAAGATAGTACAGTCTTGCCTCGGGAACAGTAGATATTCGGCGGGAGTGTCCACAAAAAATGAGCCATACCTTCCAAAAATCGTTGCAGGCGGTTTTTCTGGCCTGTCTGGGATGGCTGTCATTTTGCGGCTGTGATGCTGCGGCGAAATGGCTGGCGCGGGAATATTCCGTTATCGATATTCTGGCCGTGGAGGGAAGTGTGGGCGCGGCTTTGGCAGGACTGTGGGTACTGTCGGACAAAAAAGCCCGTGTCTTAAAAACGCCGAAGCTAAAACTCCATTTGCTTCGGGCCGTAACCGTTGTCGGGGTCGCCGGGTTTTCCGTCAGTGCGATTTCGCTTATCCCGCTTGCCGATTTATACAGTATCGGGTTTTTACAGCCTTCCCTGACATGCCTGCTGGCCTTCTTCATTTTCGGAGAGAAATTCGGATGGCCAAGGGCGCTGGCGATCGCAGTGGGGTTCGGCGGCGTGCTTATTCTGGCCGGACCGCGGTTCGAAACACTGAATGTCGGTTTGCTTTATGCCTTTCTGGCGGCTCTTTTCCTGAGCGCCAATATCTTCATCGTCCGGCGCATCGGAGACAAAGAGCCTCTCGCGCTCTACAGCTTTTTTCCGTTCTGCGCCATATTGCTTTGCTTCGGCCCCATTGCAAACTGGGACACCATCCTCTCATCCCCTCAGGATTTGCCGCTATTTGTTTTGTTTGCCCTGCTGGTTATGGGAGGACAGGTCCTGACCTCGCTCGGCCATGCGCGCGCGCCGGAAGCAACGCTCATCGCCCCGTTCCACTATACCCAGATGATCTGGGGCCTTGCGTTCGGCTATCTGATTTTTGCCGAAGTGCCGCCCTCAACGACACTGCTCGGCGCAAGCCTCATCATCGGCTCGGGGCTGTTCATCATCTGGCAGGCGAAGTGCCGGAATTCTCTTGCCATGCAATAACCTCCGGGCCGATCTGCTTCTTTTCCTCGCTGCGCTTGTAGACGTAGATGCCGAGCACGGACAGGCCGACGCCCCAGATGGCGGTGAGGGAACTCATCGCGTTGAGGATAAAAGGGGCTTTTTCGGTTTCGAAGATGATGACGTAGGCAAGGCCGAACATCTGCGCCGCCCAGGTAAAGGCCATCAGGTAACCGAACGTCGGGCGCATCCGGCGGACGTATTTGTCCTGCGAGGCGATCTCTGCGCGCAGGCTTTTGTTGGTTTCCGAAAGGCTTGCCTCCAATTTCTCATTTTGTAATTCAGTCATTTTTTCAATGTGGCGGTGGGCCTCGGAAATTTGCTCCTGGGTTATCCACCCATTTTCCAATGATTTTTCCACATCCTTAAGCGCTTTTTCCGCAGACCTGGCCACAGGGTTGTCCACAGCGCCGAACGCCTCGGCAAGAACCTGCGTCAGAAGCGGGATGCCTATTTTCGTGAGAATTGCAGAGAGCATGTCTGTTTCCTTCTACATTCTGAACCACAAAGCGCACGAAGAGAGCGCACGCCAGCGCATAAAAAGAATCTTGGTGCCTTGGTGTCTTGGTGATGGACTCTTTTTTTGAACCACCAAGGCACGAAGACACCAAGATTTTTATAGCGCCTTCGGCGCAGCAGGCTCAGGTGTCTTCGCGATCTTCGTTGTTTAAAAAATTCAATTATCTACAAGCCGGTAAAAAATATGACGGCCGATGACCGCCACGGGCTTTTCGTTTTTCGCCCAGTAGGTCGTCCGGCCCGCGGCGTGGTAGTGGGTGGCGCCGTCGGTCGGGTCGGGAAGGGCGCCATAGATCGCGCGGCGGGCAAGGCGCTGG
>CAZKGT010000195.1:0-3815 GCA_964552285.1 uncultured Pseudobdellovibrionaceae bacterium
GCCACGAATATGTCGTCGGTGCGGGTGCGCGGTATCCGGTTTGGCGAGCATGCCGATAAAACCCGCGTGGTGCTGGACCTCAATCAGTCCGCAAACTACAGCTATGACCTTGATAATAACGAGTTGATGCTGGTCCTGGAGATGCCGGAAACGGCATGGGCCGGTCCGGCGCAGGGCAGCGGCGGGAAGTCGCCCGTTGTGTCAGGTTACAGCGTTCAGGACGGGCGGATCATTTTTCACCTGAAGCAGCCGGCCAAAGTGATTATGGCCGAGCCGCTCGTGCCGACCGGTAACCGCGGGCACCGCTTCGTTCTCGATATCGCGCCTATTTAGCGGGCATCCATTTTTCCATCACTGTTGTAGCGGTCAGGTCGCCCGTGACGTTTACGGTGGTCCGGCACATATCCAGAATGCGGTCAACGCCGACGATGAGGGCTATGCCTTCGGGCGGTACGCCAATGCCGATAAGGATGGTTGCCAGTACGACAATACCAACGCCGGGCGTGGCCGGGGTGCCGATGGATGCGCCTGTGGTGGTCAGCAGCAGGAGGACCATTTCAGGAAAGGTGAGGTCGATACCGAAGACCTGGCAGAGGAAAAGAGCGGCGACGGCCTGATAGAGCGCGGTGCCGTCCATGTTGATCGTCGCGCCGAGTGGAATGACGACGCGGGCAATTTCCGGGCGGATTTTCAGTTTTTCTTCGGCGGCCTTGATAGAGACCGGCATGGTGGCGGCTGAGCTTGAGGTGGAAAAGGCGATGAGCTGGGCCTCGCGGATGCCGGCGAAGAAATCGAAAATCGAGCGCCCGGCGAGAATTTTTACGATCAGCTTGTAGACGATCACCATGCAGAACAGACCCGTGATCACCGTCATGGCGTAAACGCCGACGCTTACGACGGCATCAAAGCCAATGCGGATGGTGATGTTGCAAAGCAGGCCGAAGACGGCAAGCGGGGCGATGGCCATGGCCCAACTGATGATCTTCATTGAAACAACCTGTCCGGCCACACATAAATCCTTGAGCGGTTTTCCGGTGGATGCCGGGATGCTCAGCATGGCAATGCCGACAAGAATTGAGGCGATGACAATCTGGAGCATGTTTTTATCAAGCTCTGCGCGGGCGAGATTGGTCGGGATCAGGTTGGCGATGCGCTGCGGGATCGTGAGGTCATTGAATGTTTTTTGCGGCGTGTTTCCGCTGGCGGCGCCAGAGGCAAGGGCGGTTTGCGCGAGTGACTGGTCGATAAAGTCACCGGGGCGGATGAGCTGTACCAGCACAATGCCGATGGTGATGGAGATCATCGTGGTGAAAATGAAATAGGGGACGAGCCGTGCGCCCATCCGCCCGAGGAAGCCCAGTGATCCGCTATCGGTGACGCCAAGGATGATCGAGCAGATGACAAGCGGGATCACCACCATCTGGATCAGGCTAAGAAAAATTGTGCCGGGCAGGGCAATCCATTCGCCGAGCGTATAGGCGGTTTCCTTGCCGATGATGGCGGCACCTTCCGGTGACAACCCAAGCCCCACAAGCACGCCGAGCACCATCCCGGCCAGTATCCACGCCCATAAATGGCGGGAGAGAATAAACTCCGTGGCTTCGTCGAGGCTCTTGCCCCGCTGGCTTTTCTTTTGTGGCGGCATGGTGGATTTCCTCTTGTTTGCTAGGATGTTATCCTGCTTTGTCCCGCCGGGCAAAGAGGTCAGAAAATTTTTTCAAAGGGTTTTGGGCGCGGCCCTCGTATAAGCGGGTATAAAGGATTTAACACCGACCAGTTGAGAGGTTCGATATGAAAAAGTTACTTCTATGTACGGCTCTGTCCGTTTTTGTTTTTGCCGCGCCGGATGCCGTGCAGGCAGGTCCTCATGGCGCTTTTTCCACGCAGGAAAAGCCGTTGATGACGCTGATACAGGAGCACCGCCCCGATTACGATCGCAGGGAGGACCGCCGCGATCACCGCGAAGATTATCGCGACCGCAGGGAAAATTACAGAGACCGTCAGGAAGATGTGCGTGACCGCCGTGAAGATTACCGGGACCGCAAGGAGGATTATTACGACCGTATGGAAGATTTCTGGGATGAGAAACACGATGGCGGGCCGCGTGATCGTATAGAAGACAAGTATGACCGTATGGAAGACTATCGGGACCGCAAAGAGGACTACAAGGACCGTCACGAGGACTATCGTGATCGCAAGGAGGGTTTCCGTGATCGAACGGAAGATCACCGTGACCGCTGGGAAGATCGGCGCGAGCAGATGAGAGAGCGCATTGAAAGAATGCCGCCGGAAAAGCGGGAAGAAGCGATGCAGAGAATGCAGGAGCATAAAGAGCGCCGCCAGCAGTTAAGGCAGGAACTTGAAAACCTCCCGCCCGAAGAGCGCAAGGCGCGGATGCAGGAATTGCGTGAGGAATTCCAGCAAAAGCGCGAAGAGCACAGGGAGCAGATGGCTGAGAAATTTCAGGAGCGCTGGAACAATGCTTCGGACGAGGATAAGGCCAAATTCTGCAACAATGCGCAGCAGCGTTGCTCGGACGGTGGCAGTAAAGCCTGCAAAATGGCGCAAAAAGCCTGTACTTCAGATTGATGGCGTGAGGGTGGGCATTTGTCTGAGCTGAGTGACGAAGATCTGATTGGGCGTACTGCTGACGGTGATGGCGGTGCGTTCAATCAACTTGCCGAGCGTCACATGGGATATATTTATGCAGTTGCTTTCCGGATGAGTGCCTCACGCGAGATGGCTGAGGAGATTACGCAGGAAGTTCTGATCCGGGTGTGGCGCAAGGCCGGGATGTGGCAGGCGGATAAAGGCGCTTCGGTGAAAACATGGATATACAGGATCGTGCATAATGCGTGTGTCGATATGATGAGAAAGAGAAAAAACAATATCGTGCCGTTGCATGATCGCCACGCGGACGATGCACCCGGGCCGGAGAAGAATATGCAGGGCAGGCAAACCGGTGCGATTGTCCGTGATATTATAAAAGCGTTGCCTGTGCGTCAGCGGGAAGCCCTGGTGCTTTGTCACTATCAGGGGCTTAGCAATGCCGAGGCTGCCGGTGTTCTGGGCACGAGCGTAAAAGGTGTCGAGGGATTGCTGGTGCGGGCGCGGCAGACAGTTAGAGCAGGACTGGAAAAGCAGCAGGGAGTGTTGTGAGATGGACATGAAAAAATTTACAGAGCTTCTTTCCATTCACGGTGCGGATTTCGAGCGCTGGGAGGGTGTTGATGCCTCTGATGCCGAGGCGCTTGTTGAGGAGAATGAAGCGGCGCGGATCATGCTGCATGAGGCTGAAGAGCTTGATGAGACTCTCGCGGCCTATGACGTGGAAGGGCCGTCACCGGAACTCATGAAAAATGTGATGAGGCAGGTGAAGGAAACGCCGCAGGAAACAAATGTCGGGCGCTTTCCATCGAAAGTGTTTTTACCGGCGGCGGGGCTGGCGGCTGTGGCGGCGACGGTTCTTCTGATGGTGATGAGTGCGGCGGATATATCCGGCACCATTATGCCCCAGGAAACTGTGGCTGTTGCGTCCGTTGATTCGCTGTTAAATGAATACGGCGCTCTGGCGGAAGAGGAGATCGAGGCGCAGGAAATTCTTGGCCTGTTTGAAATGGCGGAAAACAGCGTTTCCACTGAGGACGATATTGATGTTTTCCTTGATACAATTCTGGAAGAAGAGGAAGAGACCGATGTCTGGAAGATGTTTATGGAGGGCGGGACGGCAGAGCTTTAATAGGTTGCCCGCTGTTCAAATCCGTCAAAATTTTCTTCCGCCGCGTCCGTAATATCGATCCGGGTGACATCGGCCA
>CAZKGT010000196.1:0-3804 GCA_964552285.1 uncultured Pseudobdellovibrionaceae bacterium
TCCGTCGCTCGTCCCCGGAGAGTATAACGTCCGGGTGGAAGCCGGCGGGTTTAAGTCGCCGTCTGCGGTGCCTGCGACGGAATGGCATCGCTTTGTGTGCAGAACGATTCCGAGACCGCTTACGGCTATTACAGCATTATTGTTGGTGAGTGATCAGGGCACGCAGATCCTCGATACCCCGCCCATCATGAGAACTGGTCAGGATCACGGACGGAAAAGCCGCCGGGTGCTTTTTTAAGGCAGTTTCAATTTCAACGATCGTCTTCTCCAGTTCCGGCGGATCGGCCTTGTCCGTTTTGGTCAGGATAATCCTGTAGGCCACGGCCGTTTCATCGAGCATTTTCATGATTTCGATGTCAGACTCTTTCAGGCCGTGACGGGCATCAACCAGAACAAAAGCGCAGCGCAAGGTCGGACGGCCGCGAAGATAATCGCGGATCAGTTTTTGCCAGTCACCCCGCTGTTTCTTGGAAACCTTCGCGTAGCCGTAGCCCGGCATATCGACAAGCGCTATTTTCCCGCCAAGTGAGAAGAAATTGAGCTGCTGGGTCCGGCCCGGTGTATGGGATGTCCGGGCCAGCGCCTTACGGCCTGTCAGAGCATTAAGAAGGGACGATTTTCCGACATTGGAGCGGCCGGCAAAAGCCACTTCCGGAATATCGGCTGCCGGAAGCTGCGCAAGACTTGCCACGCCTGCAGTAAAATCACAGGACCCGGCAAACAGTCTGCGAGCATCTTCAATCTGGTCTGGTGAGAATTCCGAAGTCATTGCCCATTACTTCTTCTTCTTTTTCTTCCTGGGCTTTGGCGGTGAGACTTTTTTCTCTTCATCGTCATCGCCGAACAGGGCATCCTCAACTTCTTCCTCAATCAGCTCAATTCCGGGATGAACGCTCGGGCCTTCCTTGACAGATTCTTCCATCTCCTTGTCTTCTTTGGCGCGCTGGAAGAATTTCACTTTAACGCCCATGCGACGCATGATGATGTATTGCTGGAGAATCGACAGGAAGTTACTGACGGTCCAGTAAATCACAAGTCCGGCAGCGAACTGCGAGAGGATATAGGTCATGATGAAAGGCAGCATAGCCATCATCTGCGCCTGCATTTTGTCTTGGGGCGGCGGTGTCATGCAGCGCTGCAACAGCATGCCGGAGAGCATCAGACAGGGCCAGGCACCGATCATCAGGAAAGACGGGGGATCCCACGGGATCAGGCCAAACAGGTTGAACACAGAGGTCGGATCACGCGCGGACAGATCCTGAATCCAGCCGAAAAACGGCGCATGACGCATTTCAATCGAGATATAAAGCACCTTATACAGGGCGAAGAAAATCGGGATCTGGAACAGGATCGGCAAACACCCGGCAGCCGGGTTGACCTTTTCCCTCTGGTAAAGCTCGACAAGACCTGCCTGGAGCTTTTCCTTGTCATCGCCGTATTTCTCACGCAGTTCCTGCATTTGCGGCGATATTTTTTTCAGGCCTGCAAACGATTTATAAGATTTGTTGGCTAGCGGGAAAACGGCAAGGCGCAACAGGAACGTCAGCATAATAATGGCTATGCCGAAATTTCCGGTCCATTTGAAAAACAGATCAAGAATATAGAAGAAAGGCTTGGTCAGGAAATACCACATCCCAAAGTCGACAGCCAGATCGAAGTGGGCAATGCCGTAATCCTTCTCATATTTCTCCAGAAGTTTAACTTCCTTGGCGCCGGTAAAGACGCGAATGGTTTCGCTGACCTCTCCGCCGGGCTCAAGAGTCCGCGCAGGCCCCAGTATATCAACCTGGTATAGCGGTTTTCCTTCCGATCCCTGACCGGGCTTATAGATGAAGCGGAATTTCTTGTCCCCTTCCTGCTCGGGCAGGAAAGCGGTCAGCCAGTATTTTTCCGTGATACCGATCCAACCCTTGACGGCATTTTGTTCCATCGCCGGCTCTTCAGCCATTTTCTTGTATTTTAGTTCGAAAAGCTCCTTGTGGATGTAACCGATCGGCCCTTCGTGTGATATGGAACGCCCTTCAAAATTTTCAGGCTTGCCGCGCTGGGCGATCAGGGCATAGGGGTGGAGCGTCACCGGGCGGTCCAGAGCATTGCTGACACGCTGGCTTACACTAATGACGTAGTTTTCATCAATCGCATAGGTCCGCTCAAAGGTCAGGCCTTTTCCGTTGTTCCAGACGAGGGTCAGCGGCGTATCGGGGGTCAGTGATTTCTGCATCCCCTGCAAACGCCACTGGGTATTCTTGTCCGGCACGGGGTTGGAAGAGTCTGCCGCCACCCAGCCAATTTCCGCATAGCGCGGATGGGGCGAACCCGCAGGCGACATGACCGTGATGCTTTTCTCTCTTTCCTTGGTTACGAAATGCTGGCGCAGGGAAATATCGTCAATCCGGGCCCCTTTCAGATCGATTGTCCCGGCCAGTTTTTCAGTTTCGATGGAAAGGCGCGGACGATCAGCCAGAATCTCGGCCCGCGGACGCTCGGCAACGGGCGGATTGATAAGATCAAACTGCGCAACATCCTGCGCTTTTTGTTCCTGCTGTGCGCGCATCGCAGCCACTTTGGGCTGGAGAATAAAATGGTCGTAGGCAAAATAGACAACCACCGCCAGAACCATAAAGATCAGCAGGTTCCTTTTGTCGTCGGGATGCATCTGGTCCTGCTGGTTCATCGGGCGATTTCCTTTTCGTGCCTTTGTTCGTTCTGCTTTTGCGCCGCCCGTTTATAACCGAACAGGCGCGGCCACGCAAACCGTTCCGGTACCGGATCGATCCATTGTCCGTTTGACCATGGATGGCACCTTAAAATTCGGGATACCGCCAGAAGCCAGCCCTTCAGAGCGCCGTGTTTTTCAATTGCCTGCTTCGCATAGCAGGAACAGGTCGGGTGGAACCGACACTGGTTGCCCGTCCATGGGGAAAGTATCAGGCGGTAGAGCGCAATAATGAACAGGCTTATTTTTTTAAACCACAGAGCATACAGAGGTTCGCGGAGGTTACAGAAGGCTCTTTCCTTTTTACTGTCATCCCTCACATCCGTTCGGGATGACAGGTTGGGGCTGATACCCTCTGAGTCCTCTGTATATCTCCGTGATTTCTGTGGTAAAAAACGGTTCATTCTTTCAGGTACCCCAGTTTTTTCAGACACCATTTCAAATCGTTTTTGAGGTCCGTGTAAAGGGTAGAGGCTGTTGCCGGGCGACCGATCAGGACGTAATCGGTGCCTTCTTTTGCATGATCCGGAAAAACGTCAGCGACGGCGGCTTTCAGGCGGCGGCGGATGCGGTTGCGTTTCACGGCTGATTTATCGACTTTCTTGCTGACCGTAAAGCCGATCCGCGGGGCGCCGTCTTCATTGGGCGCGGCCTGAAGGATAACGGAGCGGGAAACCCATTTGCCGCCCTCGCGCTGGACACGTAAAAAACCGGACCGTCTTTTCAGGCGGTCCAGCTGGCGAATTTTCAATTTTGAAGCCTGCATCAGGCATGCCTGTGCGAAGTCCGGCGCATTTAAGCGCACAGAACCTTACGGCCACGGGCACGGCGGCGGGCCAGAACGGCGCGGCCCTGACGGGTGGCCATGCGCGCACGGAAGCCGTGACGGCGCTTGCGGACAAGGCGGCTGGGCTGGAAAGTGCGTTTCATTGCATGCGTCCTTTATTTCTCTCGTATTGCGACAAGCGCCACTGTATAACGCATGGATAAGCGTTCTGTCAATCAAACATATGGTTTTGCAATATTTATATTTTTTGTTAGATAGTGTAGTCACAAGATATTAGCCCAGAGGGCGATGCATCTGATCT
>CAZKGT010000197.1:0-3744 GCA_964552285.1 uncultured Pseudobdellovibrionaceae bacterium
TTGAAATTCCAAAAACAGAAGAAAAAACACCTACTTTTGCAACAGGTCTAATATATCGGCAATGCCTTCGAATGATCGTGTGTTTGGTTATAATGTCGAACGCCCTGAAAAAGGTTTGAAAACAAATGCGATCTTTCCAAAACCAATGATTGATAGCGGTAAGTGGTCAGCCGTTGCCGCGCTTCAGAAAGAGTTTCAAGACCTAAGTCAAAAAGCGCCGGCGATGTTAGCACCCGTTAGTGAAATAGGTTGGAAATCGCAGGCACTTCAAATCATGCAGGCCGTAATGAAGCGCACAAAGTCCGCACAGGTTGAAGGTATTACCAAAGATCAAGAGTCGGACAAACAAAAAGCTAAGCTGCTTCAAAGCGATATGGAGCCTGAACACGCGGCAGAAGTTAGGAATTTTTTTCGTGCAAAAAAGCCCGGTGATGTTATTCAGCATGCAGTGAAAGATGGGCGGTTAGCGGCGGCTCTGCTTGAGAACCCACTTGGAATTCCAGCCTTAGATCAAGATCAATTACTTAAAGAGGTAGAGCGAGCGGCGATGCTATATAATATGGGCAGGCTTTATCAAGATAAGAGTTATGATACCCACAAGACTCCGAGTCTGGATGACCCGTTAGCACACGGAATCGATTCCGAAAAAATCGCCGCCGTGGCCAAGGAAGGTCTAGCGAATTATGAGGCGGCACGCTCTGAGGTCGATACTGTCCGTAAAATAGTATCGCAAGCGGTGAAATTTGTGGCAATCACGGCTGATATATCTGTACAGGAAGCGTTCGAAGCTATGGAGCTGCATAAAGCATGACTGTTCGATACAAGATGCCTAGCCTTGTCGAACTTCCACGTAATGGCGTTATGTCGCACCTGCAGTTATGTGCTTGCTTAAATTGGCCGTCGCGTCAGCTATTGTACCTATGGCGGCGTCAGAAAGACTTCCCTGCGGCCTATCGGGATGGACATAGTTACTGGTTTGTTACCAACTCTGTGGAGAAGTGGCTGAGAGATCAAAATATACGGGTGAAAAATCGAACCAACAGTTTACGTGATAATGACTTCATAGCCCTTTATCAATTCTCTAAAGCGATATATGAACGCACGCCCGAACCGTTGATCCCAAATGAATTGATCTATGCCGCCAAGGATGCAATGCAAAAGTGTTGTCGGTATAAAGATGAAGTCGCGACCTTTTATGATATGGTATATATCGCCCGCGAGTTTTTGAATCATTGGAACGACTACTATCACGGTCGTCTTGTCGTTAAGAATTTAAGAATGAATCCCCCACAATAGTATGCGGTATTATAGTACCGTTGGTGGGTTTTATTGGTGGGTTAAAAAATACCAATTCTTGTAAACCCTTGATATCAAACAATCTTTTATAAAATAGTATGGGTAAAGTGGCGGAGACGGAGGGATTCGAACCCTCGATACGGGGTTACCGTATACACACTTTCCAGGCGTGCTCCTTCAACCACTCGGACACGTCTCCCAAGAAATGCAGGGCAAACACTAGCCAGACTGAAACAAAAGTGCAAGTCCTGCAAAGCATCCTCTTCCCGGATCGCACGGAAATTGGTAGATTGGTAGGAATCATTCCTGCCCTTTATGAGGGGATCCATTCCATGAACGGTATTACTTTATTCTGTTTTGTCCTGCTGCTCCCGGCCCTGGCGTGCCTCGGCTATGACGGCTACATGTATTATCTCTCGCTGGAAGAGGATAAGGGCCTGCCCTTTTCCTTTACCGATCTGGGATATCTCTGGGTCACCTACGCACCGGATTCGCATGACTGGGCGCTTGATCTGATCGGCAAGCAGGCATGGGGGAATATTGTCTCCCCGGTCCTTCAACTGCCTGCCGTGCTGATTTTTCTCCTGCTGGCGCTTCCGTTCTATATCGGGTTCGGCATTTGCTGGCTGTTCGGCGCCCGGCCTTTTTCCAAAGCAAGCGGCGGAAAAAAGAAAAAGAAGGACGAATTCAGGGACCGGAAGCGCCCCGGCAAGCGCTCGTTTGAGTACAACCGGAAATAACCTCCTGCACCAGCCGGTCGATCTGCGCAAGGTCTTCCGCGCGTGAAAGGCGATGATCGCCATCCCCGACATAGTGAACGGCCACATCGCCCGTGAACTGCGTCAGGATTTTTTCCGCCGTCTCCCAGTGAACGGCATCGTCGCGTTTTCCCTGTATCAGCCGAACCGGCATGGAAACGCTATGAGTCTTATCCAGCAGACAATTCCGCTCGCCATCCTCCAGCAGCGCCTTTGAAATCCGGTAAGGCTCATCGTAATCGCTGGGCAGCGTAAAAAAACCTGTCTCCGCCAGTTCGCGCCGCTGCTCCCCGTTCATGTCCTTTTCCATTTCGCGCGAAAAATCCGGCGCGGCGGCAATCCCGACAACGCCGCAGATCTTCTCAGGCCGCTCAATCGCAGCCAGCAGCGCCAGCCAGCCGCCCATGGAAGAGCCGACCAGCACCACCGGCCCGTCGGTCACGGCGTCGATCACGGCCAGCGCATCGTCCTTCCAGAGGCTGATCGTGCCCTCCTCGAACATGCCATCCGATTTGCCGTGCCCCCGGCAGTCAAGGCGCAGGAATGCCTGCCCCCGCTCCCGGCAGCGCTCTTCCAGATAAACCGCCTTGGTACCTTCCATATCCGATTTCAGGCCGTGCAGGAAAACCACAACCGGGCCTTCCCCCGGCGTTTTCGCATAGGCCAGAGCGGGAGCGCCTTCGCGCACGAATTTTTCCATTGTCATGATACCCTTCCGCGGCAGTATATTTTGGTTTCATATATAAACTGTGCTACATCCAGAAGACTAATCAAGGAATTATTCTTATGCACACGAACCCCGCCGCCAGACCGCCCCGTATGCCCGTCGTCATGCAGATCATCCCGGTACTGGGACCGGGCGGCGCGGAGCAGGGTTGCATTGACGTTGCCGCCGAACTGGTGCGGGCGGGCGCGCAAGCGCTTGTCGTTTCAAACGGCGGTCACCGAATCCACGAACTGCAACGCCACGGCGCTACCCATATCGACCTGCCGGTCCACAGCAAAAACCCGCTCGTCATGGCGGCAAACGTAAAACGCCTGCGCAACCTGATCGAGCGCTACGAAGTCGACATCGTCCACGCCCGCAGCCGCGCCCCGGCCTGGAGCGCGTGGCGTGCCTGCAAAGGTACGAAGGCAAAATACATGACGACCTGTCACGCACCATACAATATCAGCGGCAGCGCCAAGAAGCTCTACAACTCCTCCATTGCCAAGGGTGAGCGCGTGATCGCGATCTCCGGCTATGTCGCCAATTACCTCGAACAGCATTACAAGCTCGATCCGGGGCGCATCCGCGTTATTCCGCGCGGCATAGCCGTGGAAAAATTCCATCCGACCGCCGTCACGCCCGAACGGCTGATCTCGATCTCGAAAGACTGGCGGCTGCCGGACGGGGCCAGCATCGTCATGATGCCGGGCCGCCTGACCCGCTGGAAAGGCCATCACGTTTTGATCGACGCCATGGCGCGCTTAGCCCGACCCGATGTTTTCTGTGTGCTGATCGGTTCGGATCAGGGCCGTAGCGCCTATACACAGGAACTGGTCGAAGCTATCCGCGAGCGCGGGCTGGAGGGCCATGTCCGCATTGTCGATCACTGCGACGACATGCCCGCCGCCTATATGCTGGCCACCGTCGTCGTTTCGGCCTCGATCGAACCGGAAGGCTTTGGCCGTATCGCCGTCGAAGGAC
>CAZKGT010000198.1:0-3727 GCA_964552285.1 uncultured Pseudobdellovibrionaceae bacterium
CGCGGACGTTGTCATTGTTACCGCCGGCGTGCCGCGCAAGCCGGGCATGAGCCGCGACGACCTGATCGGTATTAACACCGGCATCATCACCAGTGTCGGCGAGAACATCAAAAAATACGCTCCCGACGCCTTTGTCATTGTCATCACCAACCCGCTGGATGCGATGGTCGAAGTGATGCACCGCGTCACCGGTTTCCCGCCCGCCCGCGTTGTCGGCATGGCCGGTGTTCTGGACAGTGCCCGGTTCCGCTGGTTCCTGGCCGAGGAGTTCGGGGTGTCTGTGGAAGACGTCACCGCTTTTGTCCTTGGCGGGCATGGCGATACGATGGTGCCGCTGATCCGCTATTCGGCGGTGGCCGGTATACCGTTGCCCGATCTCGTGGAGATGGGCTGGACCACGCAAGGGAAAATAGATGAAATCGTTCAACGGACAAGAGACGGCGGCATCGAGATCGTCAACCTGCTGAAAACCGGCTCGGCCTTCTATGCACCGGCAGCCAGCGCCATCGCCATGGCTGAAAGCTATCTGCGCGACAAAAAACGCATCCTGCCCTGCGCGGCAAGGCTGTCCGGCGAATACGGCGTCGACGGCCTTTATATTGGCGTTCCCGCTGTTATCGGCGCGGGCGGCATAGAGAAAATCGTCGAAATCAAACTCAACAGCGACGAACAGGCCATGTTCGACAAATCCGTCGAGGCGGTCAGATCTCTGGTCGAGGCAGTTGATAAGGCGGCCTGACCTTCATAACGCTTGATTGTTTTCCTGCCCTGTCCTATTGATTCCAGTAATAAGACAGGGGCAAAGGACTCCTGTCGGTAGACAGGGGTTTTATGGATTCACGGCCTTCAGGGACTTCACCGTTCTGGCGTTCGGAACGCCTTGATATGCTGCCGGGCGACGGGCAGGCGGCTGCCTGCGAGATTCTGGCCGGGGCGCATCATCCTATAGAAGCCTGGCGTATTCATACAGGGGCGTCGGAAGAAGACACCCTGCTGGCGCTGGAAATAAGCGAGAGAGAGTATCGTGGGCTGATAAACGCAAACCGGTCCGGCCCGCCTGTGGACAGCATCCCTATGGCAGGCGACATCGGCGCTTTTATTCCGCAGGCGCCCGATATGCCTGAGCCCGGTATCATTCTGGAGTTTTGCGAACGGATAGGCGTAAACCCCGCGCATCTGGTGGAGGTGCCGGACTGCATTCATCCCAACCTTTTTCAGGCATGCATGCGGGTGGCGGGCGACATTAACCTGCCGGCCCGCGACCGGGAGATCGCCCATACGGTTCTGCACGGGCATGTTTCCGGGTTTGACCGGATGATAGAAAATGATCCGGCCCTGGCGGATTCAAAAGAGATCATCGCCGCCGTCGAAGCCGGTTGGAGGGCAAGCGAGGAACTTAGGAAGTTCTCCGTAAATGTGGACGACATTTTCTGGCCTCATATCCGGCAAATTCCGGGGAGTGATCCTGCCGTCGATGAATGGCTCAACGTTCATGAACGCAGTCTGCAAAAACAAATCCGTCACGCCACTCTTCAGCACGAGAAAAGTACCAAAAAGTTAAACCGGCTAAACAGTTATGTCGCGGAGCTGGATAAGGATTTATTTGGCGATGAAGAGAACCAGAAAAAAGCATGGCATGCGATTCTGATGTTTCTGGACGACTTCGCCGATCATGAAAATCGCTGGGAAGATATGAACCTGGCATTGCAGGGGGTGTACAGGCCGGAGCGTGTAAGCCTGAAGCCGTGCCAGGAATACTGGAATTTGTGGAAGTTTATTCACAAGCCGGAAACAAGGCGAACTGACGAACTCAGGATACTGATTGACCAGTACTGTGATGCCGAACGTGACAGGTGTGCGGTAAACCAGGAAGCGGAAGAGGCAAAAGAGAATTGGGCAAGGCTGCATGACAGTTACCAGCGTTTCCGCAACTGGCGGCAGGATCCGGTTGTTCGGGGTAAGGTTCTGCCGATGTACAAAAATATACGTACGTTGGAAGCAAAACTGGACCTGCGGGAGAATGCGGAATGCATTGGGGCGGCGTACAGGTGGGAGCAAAAGGGTCGGCCTGGCATACAGGCTTTGGACCGATGGGGGCCGCCGGGCCCGGAATAAAAAGCCTGCAGGGCTTGAGTGTTTTCATAACATGAGTTATGAGTCGTAAAAAAACAGGCAGGGACGTATGAGTATTAATTCTTCACAGGATTCACCTTTCCGGCGGTCGTGGCAGGCGGGAGAGCTTTCCGGGGACGTGGAACGTCTTGTGCTTGAGGCGGTTGAGATCGGCGCGGATCCCTTCAGGACAATTCTGGAACACATAGAGCTTGCAAAAAAAGACATCCTGACGGAAAAGTACAATGCTTTTGCCGCGATGCCTCCTGAACACATTCGGCAAATATATACGGGTGATAATTGTCCGGAGGGTGTGAATTTTGCCGCACAGCTCGACCCTTACCCGTCCCCCGCTGAAATCCTTGAATTTTGCCGGGATACGCATTTTCATCCGGCGCATCTGGCAAGCGGCCTTTCGGCGATTCATCCAAACCTTTTAATGGTGCTGGCCGCCGTGGCCGGGGACTGCTCGCTGCCCCGGCGCGACAGGGAACTGGCCTTTGACAGGCTTCATGACGAGCAATGCCGCTTCGAAGACATTGCGGACGAGGATATCAAAGAGTTCTTTGAGTCTGTCGACAGGCACTGGCGGGAAGAGCTTGGCAAGGCAAAGATAGGGGAGAGGCTGTTTTTCCGGCGGATCGGCTCTGACATTATCCCGGATATCGGCGCCGATATGCCTGCGCTCATTGAAGCGCAGGACAGACTGGATGCTTACGAGGAATTCCTGTCCACGGCCTTGGACAGGGCGGCCATAAACCTTGGTATGCACTGTGACCGAAATAGAGAACTGGAAAGGATACTGGCGGGATACGGTGAATTGCTGTTTGCCTATAAGGCGGGCGAAGCGAAAGAAGAGTGCCTGCGTTTTCTGGACTATTACGCATCACAACCCGATGTGTTCGAAATGATGGTCAGTTCGCTCAAGGGTAATTTCAGCCGGATAAACGGCGAACCACCATGGGGACACCTCAACCGTTTTCTGGAGCCCGACGCAGTTCATGCAACGGTTACGGTAGATGAAGGCATGAAAATGGGTTTTGATTTTATACTGCAGGGATATTGCCGCAGCATTTTTGATCTGAAGAAAATAGGGGAAACGATACTGGGTCTGCGCCAGGAACGCACAGATCACAAAATGCAGATTGCGCACATCCGTGAACTGCAGGAACTTCCCGGGTTTGCCACATATTATTTCCCGTACTACAGGAACAAATGCATTCTGGACGATTTCGATTTTGGGGAAATAAAGAAGTCTATCAATCCGGCGCTGACCAGAGAGCATGGCGACAGCCTGCCGCCGCCTCCTAAGGCCGCCCCAGAATAAACGGATCGATGCAGTCATCTTTCATGGCCTGCGTGCGGACGGTTTTGATGTTTTTCATCGTTCTTTCCACCCGTAGTTCGAACTGCCGGTAAACTCCGGCGGCCCTCAAGGGCTTTCCTTTCGCATCATAGAAGAACCCGCGGTTCAGCATTGCCGCCTCGCGCATTTCCGGCATGTTGGGGCAGACGGTCGAGGGCATGCTGCGGATTGAGGGTGACGATGCGCCGCTGCGTTGCGTGGTGTGCACTTCGAACCTGGACCTGGGGGTGGACTTCGCGCCCGTCGATC
>CAZKGT010000199.1:0-3710 GCA_964552285.1 uncultured Pseudobdellovibrionaceae bacterium
CGGGCGAAATCGAATTCAATCTGCGAACTGGAGGGAAAGCCGATCTCGATCTCCTTAAAGCCCATGCGGACCAGAAGGTCGTACATCTTCATTTTGCGCTCGAGATTCATCGGGTTTATCAGCGCCTGATTGCCGTCGCGCAAATCCACGGCGCACCAGATAGGAGCCGTTTCGATGGACTTATCCGGCCAGGTGCGGTCCTTCAGGCCCACCTGCGGATAGGAGACATATTTCTCAAAATTCCCGGTCATGTTGATAATCTTCCCGCTTCGACCAACAAGTTCTATTGATCTTCCCGTTCTTTTTCAAGGCTTTTTAGGCTCTCCGGACAATCTGTCGCGAGAAGTAAGATAGGACGCTTCTTGACAAAGGCACGAATCCCTCCTTAAATGAGAATGATTATTATTATCAATAAAAAGGAGCGTACCATGAGCCCAAAAGACATGTCGCACACAAGTCCGGCCGAGCAGCAAAAGCAAAAGAAGGAAAAAGGCTGCTGTGGCGGCACGCGTCCCGGCTGCATGGGATGTGGCAAGTGCGGAGATCAGCAGCAGGGGCGCATCACGAACGCCAGGGGCCTTTGCTGGCCGTTTTAGGGAAGAAAAATACGGCCGGTTGCCCGGCCGTTTGAGGTGGGGTGTGAGGAAGAGGGTTTATGCGCCTATCCCAGCGTTACCTGCGGGGCGGGGGCTGAGATGGTTGGAACGAACGCGGCCTGCGGGCCGGTTTTCGTCTCGGCGCCTTCCGGGAGGTCGATATTTACCGGTGTGCATTCGGCGTCGTAAATATACGGATACCAGCCCATCGTTTTGTTGCGGATGCCGTAATATTTGATCTTGCAGTAATTGGTGCCGTTCTCGATCACACCGGCGACGTCCTCGGGGTAGTAGCCGTGTCCGTGCTCATACCAGCTCTGGAGGTCGAGAACGATATTGTCCCGGATCCGGAAATACATCGTGTCCTCGTCTGTGCAGGGGTACTGGAAGCAGCCGGAAGTTTGGTGGATATCATCCTCGGGGAAGATTTCCTGCGCCTTGTTAAGGTAGATCGTGGCTTCCTTGGAATTCAGCAGCATCGCCCCGTCATAGGCCGTATGCACGGCGAGCGGCAGGCCGTTATTGACCGTCCAGGCTGCCGCCATCATCGTGGCGAGCACCATCCCGGCGGCGCGCTTTTTCGAAAAGACCAGATCGCCGTTTTCGTCCTTGGTATGCGCAACCTTGTTGAAGAGATTCTTGTAGCCGCGCCACGCCCAGAACGTCACCCAGTTTGTTCTTTCCGGCCTCATCACGAACCATCCAGACGGTCTGGAATTCACCTTTTTTCAGTTCACGCATGAAGGAGGAGAGCAGGCCGTGGCACTGGTTGTTCTGGATGCCGTTCAGGAAATCGTTGGCGTCCTCGATCACCAGCACATGGTCGCCGGGCTTTTCCAGTTCCCGGAAAATATCTTTGATATTGCGCTGGATCTTGGCCGGGTCGTTATCGTCAAACAGCGTATTAACGTCCAGCAGCAGGAAACGGCGGTCGACCATATGAAAGGGCAGCTTGCTCTCTCCGGCCTTGTCCATATCGGCCATCGTGGCCTTCTTGCGCTGGGCGATGCCGAGCAGGTTGGCGGTTTTCCCGACCCCGGAAGGGCCCGTATAGACGATATTGCTGTATTCGTTCTGGCCCAGGATGCTGGCGATCCGCTCGATATCTCCGTCGCCGACGAATTCAAAATCCGGGTGCATCGCACCGACATAATCTTCGAGATCGAACAACAGCTTGTTCTCAATGCTCTTTCTTCTGGTTCTGGTATCTGTGTTGCTCATGGGTCCGTCCCTGTAAAATCCTGTGTGGTTGTTTGCTGGGGTGCGGATACGGGGGCCATCGAATTTGGTGATGGCCCCCGCGCCGCGCTTGGTTAGCCGTTCTTCGGTGTGGCCGGGCCTGCGTTGAGTTGCTGCTCGGTCCGTGCTTCGATGACCTCGGCACTCATGCCAACCTTGCGTTCAGCCGTTTGTTTCAGCTCTTCCATGGCATCCGTCAGCCGGTCGAGCTGGTCTTTTTCAGCCATGGCGATGGCAAGCGTTGCATCGTTGCTGGTGTCCATGGCCGCGCTCATTTCCTGCGTCAGGCTAGCCATCCGGTCGATCGCGGAGACGCGGGACTCTCTGGCGAGCAGGGAGCGCTCCATGACCTTCATCGCATCGCCGAACGCTTCCTCGGCTTCAGCCTGGTACTGGCCTTCATTGACCAGTGACTGTACGAGGGCCGCCAGAGCCTGCGCGCCGTCCAGCATGTTTTTGCCGCTGGCCGTGGCCGTGGTGATGGCGACAACCTGCTGGGTCTGAGCGCGGGTCCGTCCCTGATCGACCAGTTCACGCATGTTGATGAGTGAAACGTTCAGCTTCTGGAGCTGGTCGGAGAGCGTCGTGGTCGTAACATGCACACCGTCCATATCGGTGATATAGCTGTGCGCCGCCTGTTCCAGCTTTTTGGCTTCACGCTCGCCAAGCCCGGACAATCCTTCCAGACCTTCGACTTCAGGTGCGCCGGCCTTCTTCTTGAACGCATCCAGCCCTTCGATGTTTTTCTTTGTCGATTGCTCTAGCGCCTGGCGCAGGATTTCCACCTTGTCGCCAATATTGCTGTTGACCGTCAGGCCGTCATCCGTGCGTTTCAGGATAACCTCAAGCTGGTCGTGGATCTGGGTGAGGGTATCCTCCGTATCGTCCACGTACTGAAGCGTGGCTTCAGCCAGAGCCGTCAGGTCCCTTTTGAAGTTCTCGTCCCCGATATCCAGGATCTCGAGAATTTGCTCATGAACCTTGTAGCTGTCCTTTCCGACAAACTCTTCATAGGCCGTCGTGGCTTCCGAAAGAGACGTGCTTTGCGTTTCAAGGGCTTCACGTTTTGAGACAAGCGAGTCCTTGACTTCCGTAAGCTCCTTCTTGTCGGCACGGTACTGGCGTTTGCTTTCACCAAACAGGACCCACGCCTTGTCGCCGGCTTCCACCGATTTCGACAGGCGGCTTTCCCGGATTTCAAGCTGGCGAATCTCGCTGTTCAGACCGCTGACAGTTGCCTGTTTTTCTGACAGGCTGTCCTGCAGGGCACCCTTTTCGATCTGCATGTCCTTGGCGTTGACAATCGCGTGAACGAGCTCTTTCTCACCGCCGACTGCGGCAATGATACCCTCTACATTGTCGATCTTTCCCTTCAGGTCCTGACGCCCTTTAACGACCTTGTGGTAGTTGTCCATGACGTCCTGCATGCTTTTCTTGAGCTCGGACAGCGGGTTGTCACGGGTCAGGCGGATACATTCCCGGTTGTGCTCGTTATAATCGGCCACCAGCTTCTTGATAACGGTCCGGACCTCGTCGGCGACTTTCTTCTGCTCTTCGCTTAAAGGGCTCTTCTCGCCTTCGGGATTTTCAAAATCCAGCAGCATCATTTCGCTGACCTGCGCGATTTTTTCGCTGTCCTCAAGGGAAGAATCGGTCAGGATCTGGTGGATCTTACTGTTGGTGACATTAAATTGCGCGGACGTTTCATTGTCCTGTTCGGTTGCCGCTTGGCCAACCCGGAAGCGGGACGGCGTGGCGCGTTGTACAGTATCAACGCCAGTGCTCGTCATTGCACGTTTGCGAATGGCTTCGAAGCGGTCTTTGATTGTCCCTTCTTTGGTCATAAACCTCCGCCTTCAGGCGGAAAAAGGCTTT
>CAZKGT010000200.1:0-3684 GCA_964552285.1 uncultured Pseudobdellovibrionaceae bacterium
GCACTGGGATCGTTTACCGTGACTTCCGTCACCGCCTTGGCCACCTGGTTCATATCGTTCCAGTTTGTATTGGGAAAGTGTCCCCCGTAATTATTCTTGAACCACTCCAGGCCGGCATTGGTATTGGGGCCGCGGATACCGTCCGGGGAACCGACCCCTTCAAAACCGAGCATATAAATCCCGCCCTGCGCCACCTGCACGGCCGGATCAAACCTGGCCGTCGTAGCGGCAGGAGCCGACGCACTGGAATCGGTCGTTGAAGCGGGCGCCGCCGGTGCCGTACCGACAGGCGCGGGAGAAGATGTTTTGGTCGTAAGCGTTTCATAATGCTTTAGAAACTCTGCCGCGCGGGCCTTACCCTCGGGCCCCTCCGCTTCCCAGCGGTCAAGCATGTTATCGATGCCATCCTTGTTCCCGTTCAGAACCTCAAGCGCGCCTTTGTATTTCTCCAGCATCTGCTTATAGGATTGCTGCGCCATTGGCCGGACACCCTGCGGCGGGAAACTGTGCTGAATTTGCACACCCGTATTTCTGATCTCCTTCATGTCGTTATCCAGATCCATCTCGGGATCATCCATAACGGCCTGGGCAATCGCCTCCAGAGCCTTCCCTTTCTTCCCCCATGTCTCATGATCGGCCTGCGACACCTGAACCGGCGTATGGTCGTCTGATGCCGGTTGCGCCGGATCGGCAGGTTTGGAGTCCTCCGGCTTGCTGCCGGAATCCTGTGCCGGCGTATCCGGACTGTTCGGCTTCAGGAAATCGGGCAGCTTGATACCGAACGCCTCGCATATCGCCGAGATCAGCCCCATAAACAGGTTCTGCATCGACTGCGGCCCCTGCGGCGTATCAACCTGTATATCCCTCAGCGCCGGATTGTTTTTGATGACCTTCTCGGTCGCAGCCATCTGTGCTTCGAAATCGGCCTTTTGCTGTTTGGTAACCTGCGTTTCGCCCTCTTTGTCGAACAGCGCATCCGCCTTGGCAACATAGTCTTTCAGCGCCTGAAGGTCTTCCGGCTTGATTTTCTTCAGTTGGTCGGCATTTTTCTCGTCTTCTAAAAAGTCTTTCAGCGCCTTGGAACGCTCGCGAACCTCTTTAACGACTTCGGCAGAAAAGGTAATCTTCTCACCGGAAGTGGCCGGATCCTGGGCCTCAGGTTTTTCGGCCGCTTTGGTGCGTGAAGTATCCTTAGCAGCTTCAGCAGCTTTTCTCTCCCGTTTAGCCCGATCCTGGGTGGCTTTTGCTGTTTCCCGGATGCCCATTTAGAAACTACACCTCTCTATAACCGCCGTTTTGGCCTTCTATTACCGCGCTTTATGCACCTTGTTTAATTTATGAAAACCCAAGTTCTTTATAGTCGGTTTTCACTAACATCTTCTTAAGATTGCCCCTATTTTCCCATATCAGCAGAAGCCAATGCAAAATTGGCCGCAAAAACAAACATAAGCATTTGTTATATTTGTATATTTTAGACATCAGCTTATTGAAAAAATGCGGAAGAAAAATGCAACAGCGTTACCCCCGTCTTCGCGGGGGTCCGGTCAAATATCAAACAACGAGATTGTGGAATTATGTCCGGATGCCCGCCTCCGCGGGCATGACGTAACACTGCACTGTCGGCTACAACCGTTCTTTTTCAAGAATCTCGTTGTAAAAAGCCAGATAGGCCCCGACGGACGCCTCTTTTGTAAAGGCACGGCGATAATGCTCCAACCCGCCCTGAACAAGCTTTTCGCGCAAAATTTTATCACCGGCCAGTCTTTTAACGGCCTCGGCCAGCTTCCGGGCGTCATCGACAGGCACGACAAGCCCGTCTTCACCGTCCCGCACATACTGGCGCGGCCCATCGGCGTCCGAGACGATCACCGGCGTTTCCTGCGCCCAGGCCTGAACGAACACCGTGCCAAACGGCTCATAGCGCGAAGCAAAAACGCATATATCAGCAGCCTGCAAGAGCGCCGCCCGGTCTTCCCGCCAGCCCAGAAGCTTCACACGGCCCCGAAGATTTAACTCATCAATAAAATTCTCGAGGTTCTTGCGCTCCGGCCCTTCCCCGGCGATCCAGAGATAAACCTCCGGCACATCCGCCACAGCGCGGATCAGCACATCAAACGCCTTGGCCGTATGCAGCCGCCCCAGCGCCAGCAGGGCAATCGCATCTTCGGGCGTCTCCAGCGCCGCCCGGTCCGCAGGTGTATCAACCTCCTCGGTTTCGGCAAAATTGTTGATATGCCGGATCCGCTCGCCCGGCAGCCCCTCATCGATCAGGTAGCGCCTGATATCCGGGGTGATGGTGGTAAAATAGTTCGTATTGCGGAAATGTTTGACCTTGTAGTAACCGCCAAGGCGGGAAACCACCATATAGCGCCGGTCACCGCTCGCCGACTTCCAGCTTCGCACATGTTCGGATGCGCGCGACATCCATGTCTGGACGATCTGCGGCTTGAATGTGCTGATAATCCGTTTGAGTTGCCAGGGCGTATAAAAATCGATTTTGCCGCCAAAGGGCAACGTATGAACGACAATCCCGGCCTCTTCCAGCCTTGGAACGCGGATTTTGTTCGGTCTTGTAACGACCTCAACCGTTTCACCGGCCTCATGCAGGGCAATGCACATATCGACAAAGGCCGTTTCCGCCCCGCCGTGCTCTGCGCCAGCCATGACCTGAAGGATTTTCATGGCCGGACCTTTAGAGATCTTCCTGCGTTTTGTCCTCTTCCGGCATTTCTTCCGGCAGCGGTATAGAGGCAAGCGTCTCCTGCAGAAGCTGCGTCAGGTTTTCCTGCGTATTGGCCATGTTATCCAGCAGATACTGGCAACCGTCCTTGTCCGTCACCGGCGTTTTTTCGACTTTCGATTCCGTGTATTCGGCAGCTTTTTTCACCAGCGCAAGATGCTCTCTCAGTTCGTCCGCCGGAATAAAATGCTGCGCATCGATACTTTCCTGGAGACCTTGCTCGGCTTCGTCCAGAATGGGCTCAACGGCGCCTTTCCACTCCGAAAACCGCCCGCGCAGAGCGTCTTCCATATCCGGCTGGCTTTCGCTGCAGGCGTCAATGGCCTTGCCGACGTCCCGGCGGATAACATGAACCGCGCGGATAATCCCGTCACGACTGCGCACGGCATAGATATATTCCAGCTTGGGCTCTTCCATTGACTCAATCATCTCAAGCGTTTGCTGCTCAAGAATATCAAGGGGCGTCTTTTCCTGCTCTTCCGCCGCCGCAGGCACCGTCAGAAGGAAAAACGAAAACAGAACTGTCAGATATATGCGCATCATGGCCTCTTTCCGCGTTGATAACGGAGAGACTATAGCATTTTCCGCGCACAAAAAAAGACCGCCGGGAAAACCCGGCGGCTAGGGGACGAAATCCGTTTGGTCATTGTGCCCGGAGGCTCAAGGTCTGCGGGGCAACAATATATCCCCCGGCCACTGCAAACGGATTACTGAAAACACACCCTCTCTCTATTCCTTGCGTCGTCCGGACCCTATCCGCTTGCCTGATCCCCGTAGGATCAACAAAAGTCCGGTTTCCTCGTTCTTTTCCCCACGTCAGACACTGTCCCCAAGCCTGTCTTCCCCTGCTACTGGTCAGTGCCCTTTGTTCCGCTTATCTCTAACCCGTACCTAGATAGTGTAGTCACAAGATTTCGAATATGAGAGAATCGTATCAGCACGCA
>CAZKGT010000201.1:0-3594 GCA_964552285.1 uncultured Pseudobdellovibrionaceae bacterium
TTCAGATCAGATGCATCGCCCTCTGGGCTAATATCTTGTGACTACACTATCTAACCAAGCAAAAAATCCCCAGTAAACCTTTGCCTGTCAATGTGTTCTGATGCAGAGTCCGGTAGTGTGCAGCGTTTCATCAATGGAGGTGGCAGAAGCCGCTAAAATCACCGAAAACACCTTTCGCGCTGTGAACATAGCGTTTGTCAACGACCTCAAAGTCATCTTTGATCGGATGGGTATCGACGTATGGGAAGTTATTGAGGCTGCGGCGACCAAACCCTTTGGCTATATGCCATTTTATCCCGGCCCCGGGATCGGTGGCCACTGTATTCCGGTTGATCCTTTTTATCTATCTTGGAAGGCAGAACAATACGGGAAGAAAACACGATTCATTGAACTGGCCGCCGAAATCAACTTGTCGATGTGTGATTTTATCATTGAAAAAATGGAGCAAGCGTCTGCGGGTAAACCTTTGCCAGAATCCAATGTTTTACTCATCGGCATAGCCTACAAAAAGAATGTTGCTGATATGCGCGAATCTCCGGCATTGCCTCTGCTCAGAGAACTCGACAAGCGGTGCCAACAGGTAGATTATCACGATCCCTTCGTGCCGCAGTTGCCTGCAACGAGGGAATATCCGGATCTTGTCGGACGCAAATCAGTCGCCATCACCGCCGACCTGTTAAAATCATATGATTGTATTGTTATCGTTACAGATCATGATAACATTGATTATCAGGCGATCTCAGAATGTGGAAAACTCGTTTTCGATACAAGGAATGCGCTGCGAAGCCGTGGCATATCAGACTTGTCAAAAACCGTGCTCGTATGACTCAAAAACAGAGAATCCGTCATTTTTTTGACGCCATACACCGCCAGTTAGTCCGGTCCTGGACCCCTTCACGAGAATTTTTGCCTCTATGGCCCGCCGTTTGCGGGCTTTGGGCAGTATCTGATATTTAACCTCCCGCTGAGAATCCCCAGATTATCTGCAAATCCGGCCTTTCTCTCTTTGGTGAAAATGGTGGGAAGTCAAGCTTTTCAGGGACTTTAGGATTATTATGTGATGCATATATCGAGCTATTGGCCCAGGAATTCAAAACTATCCTGAATACACCGGTTGACGTAATTTTCTCCATGGCCACTGGCACGGGCAATGTCTTTGAGCGTGGCTCCGGCAAAATGCTCATCGCGCCAGACAATACCCCGAACGATCCGCTTTAACTGATCCGTTGGCATATCAAGCGGATCTTTTTGTTTTCACTCTTCGCTGTTGATTACGATTGCTCCGCTCGTATCACAGGTTGAAGCTCACTGCATAGCCCCTATAAAAAAGACTTTTGAACAAAACCGCTTGTTGTTCGTAGGGATTCTTGGATGAGACAGCATCATGCAGATAATTGCGCCGTTATCGTTGATTGCGCTAATTATTACCGGGCTGTGTACGAAGCCATACAAAAGGCGCGGCAATCGGTGTTTATCGTCGGCTGGGATATCGACAGCCGGATTGAGTTGCTGCGCGGGGACGACCGGCCGGATCCGGAGCGATCCTATGCGCTGGCGGACGTTTTGAAGCGCAAGGCGCAGGAAGCGCCGGATATCCGGATCTATCTTCTGAAATGGGCGTCGTCCTTTATCTATGCGAAAGAGCGTGAATCTTTACCTGTGCTGAAATGGCGCTGGAAAACCCCGTCCAATGTGCATTTTTGCATGGATGACGCCGTGCCGTCCGGGTGCAGCCATCACCAGAAAATCATCGTTGTGGATGATCAAATCGCGTTCAGCGGCGGCATGGATATCGCACTCGGGCGCTGGGATACGCGGGAGCATAAAGCGGAAAATCCTTTGCGCACCGATCCGGGCGGGGCGTACAGGCCCTACCGGGACATCCAGATGCTGGTAGACGGGGAAGCGGCAACGGCGCTGGCTGACCTTGTCCGCTGGCGCTGGCGGCGGGCGGCGGGGTTTGACGCGCTTGCCTTCCATGCCGCGGAGCACGATGTCTGGCCGGAGAATATGGAAGCGGACTTTCAGGATATCGGAATCCATATCGCCCAGACCTTTCCGGCGGTGGCCGACGCGCCGGAACTGCGGGAAATCGAACCGGCCCTTCTGGATCATATTGCCGCGGCGGAAGATTTTATCTATATCGAAAACCAGTATCTCTCTCATCTGCCCGTGGCCGAAGCCCTGAACAGACGGCTGCATGAACGGCCCGGCCTGAAGGTTCTGATCGTCAGTTCCTACGGTCCGCAGGGACCGCTGGAAAAAGAGACGATGTGGCAGGGGCGGATCGCTTTCCGTGAAGTTCTGGAACGCGGCCTCGCGCGCGGGCGGGCGCGGATGGTCTTTCCGGTCAGCCTTGATGAAAACGGAAACGATCATCCCATCCACATCCATTCCAAACTGATGTTCGTGGACGATAAGATCCTGCATGTTGGCTCGGCCAATCTGAACGGGCGTTCGATGGGGCTGGACACCGAATGTGATTTGTTTGTGACCGCGCAATCGGAGCAGCACCGCCTGAAAATCGCGGAACTGCGCGATACGATCATCGCGGAGCATGAAGACGGGGAAAACGGCCGGGCCCTGCGCCCGATCGACGACAGCCGGTTCGAGGACCGGGTGATCGGCGACGCGACGCGGGTGATCGGCGATCCCGACAAGCCGCCTATTCCCGAAGAGATGGATCCCGCCGCCTGGCGCAGCGAGGACACGCCGCCCTGGCGCAAGGCGCTGTACAAGGCGGTATGGGGGGTAGGCTCCATTCTGTTCTTTATCGCGCTCTGGCACATTGTTCGCCAGCCGGGAACGGTCGAATGGATCGAAAGCGGGGTGACGGACCTTTTGGCCGGTCAGAAAAAGAGCGGACAGGGTTTTCTGTTGCTGATGGCCACATATATTGTGCTGACGCTGTTTTCCTTTCCGGTGACGGTGCTGATTACGCTGACGGCTTCGGTATACGGGCCGTTTCTGGGATTCGCCTATGCACTTGCGGGTTCGCTGGCGGCTACGGTTTTGCAATTCGGTCTCGGCCATCTGGCCGGGATCAAATTTCTGCATGGTTTCATGGGGACGAAACTGCAGAAAATCGATAAACATCTCGAAAAAGCCGGCGTGGGCCAGATTGCCGTGCTGCGGATGGTGCCGGTTGCGCCGTTCGGACTCATCAATCTGGCGGCGGGGTTGTCGTCCGTGCCGTTCCTGCCTTTCATGGCCGGAACGGCGCTCGGCATGCTGCCCGGCACCGCGGCGCTGGCCGTTCTGGGACACTCTCTGGCCTCAATCGTTCTGGATCTCAGTCTTGGCAGTGCGATCTATCTCGCCTTTGCCGTAGCGCTGTGGATCGGGGTGATCTGGGCGACACACAAGATGGTGCAATTCCGGCAGGAAAAGCGTAAATAAGTTCCATGCGTCTCATTTGCTACAATCTGCACGGCGGGGCCGGTCTGGACGGGGTGCGCGATTACGGGCGGGCGGCAAGGCTGCTGGAACATGCGCGCGCCGATATCGCCCTGCTGCAGGAATTCGAATGCCGCCCGTCGCGCGGCGGCGGGCCGGACGATATCGAGGCTCTGACGCCGCCCCGTCTGGAGCATC
>CAZKGT010000202.1:0-3559 GCA_964552285.1 uncultured Pseudobdellovibrionaceae bacterium
TACCGCCTCGACCGGGTATGCGCCGATAGCGGTTTCCGCCGAGAGCATGACGGCATCGGCACCGTCATAAACGGCTGTGGCTACGTCCGAGGCTTCCGCGCGGGTCGGGCGTGCGTTTTCAACCATCGATTCGAGCATCTGTGTTGCGACAATGATCGGTTTACCGGCATGGCGAACCTTACGGACAATGCGTTTTTGAACCGCCGGCACATCCTCGGCCGGAATCTCGACGCCCAGATCGCCGCGGGCCAGCATGATACCGTCGGCCAGATCGATAATCTCATCAATGCATTCCAGCGCCGACGGCTTTTCGATCTTGGCCATCAGAGCCGCGCGCCCGGCAATCAACCTGCGGGCCTCTGCAACGTCTTCGGGCTTTTGCACAAAGGACAGCGCCACCCAGTCAACACCCATATCGAGCGCTGCCGTCAGATCCTTACGGTCCTTTTTGGTAAGCGCGGTTATCGGCAGGACCGTACCCGGTACGTTAAAGCCCTTGTTGTTGGACAGGCGTTTGCCGGTGATAACTTCCCCGATCAGATAGTCTTTGCCTTTTTCAGCAATCACCATCCGGACCTTGCCGTCATCCAGCAAAATATCGTCACCTTCATTCAGCGCTGAAATCACTTCAGGGTGGGGCAGGTTGACACGTGTTTTGTCACCCTCCGATTCGTCGAGATCGAGGCGAATCTTCATGCCCTTACTGATATCGATCTTGCCATCCTTAAACCGGCCGATTCGCAGCTTCGGGCCCTGCAGGTCGGCCAGAACGCCGATCGGCCGCTGCATTTTGAGTTCCATGCCCCGGATAACCTTGATCCGCTCCTTGTGATCCGCATGGTCGCCATGGCTGAAATTGACCCGGAAAACATCAACCCCCGCCTCACAGAGGCTGCGAATCATCTTTGTTTCCGTCGTCGCCGGACCGAGCGTGGCAACGATCTTGGTCTGGCGCTTGTGATACCCTTTTGTCATGAGTCTTTATATATGCAGTTTATTTCCTTCGCTGCGGCGATATTTCCCGCAAACGACCCGGAAAGCAACTCTAAAATGCCTAAGCCCATATATATGTCATGAACAGGACCAATAAATAACATAATTCTAAAATTTGCTTTCTTTTTGCAGTTATCACCGTTTTTTGCACGGCATGTTTTTTCGTCATTTTTGCTGAAATTTGAACGACTTCACCATCCTGAAATCGCATTTTAAAAGGATGATAGGAATATAGTCCGATAGACAAAAACACGATATCTAGTATGCTTCTATTCAACATAACGCTATGGATAGTGTTCTCCTAAGACTTATCCACATCCGAAATATCCACATCTGTGCAAAACCACCTTAAAATGAATGGGAAGGGGTAATGGCTATGTTCGACGTCGCGCAAATGGAAAGGGGCAACCGTGTCCAGATAGACC
The DNA here is from genome assembly GCA_964552285.1 of uncultured Pseudobdellovibrionaceae bacterium. Taxonomy (GTDB): domain Bacteria; phylum Pseudomonadota; class Alphaproteobacteria; order Micavibrionales; family Micavibrionaceae; genus CAZKGT01. The sequence continues at coordinate 1,419 of CAZKGT010000202.1, forward strand.
GGTCCCGTGATGCGTACCTTACGAATTTCGGCAAGGCGACCCTGACCGACCGGTACCTGATGCCCGAAGAATCCTATCAGGATCTGTTTGCGCGGGTGTGCATGTACTATGGGGATAACTCCGAGCATGCCCAGCGTTTGTACGATTATATGTCCCAGCTCTGGTTCATGCCGGCCACGCCGATTCTCTCCAACGGCGGAACGAATCGCGGCCTGCCGATTTCCTGTTTCCTGAACGAAAGCGGAGATTCGCTGGAAGATATTGTTGGCCTGTGGAATGAGAATGTCTGGCTGGCCTCTCTTGGCGGGGGAATCGGCTCTTACTGGGGCAATGTCCGCTCGATCGGCGAAAAAGTCGGGCGCAACGGCAAGACCTCGGGAATCGTGCCGTTCATACGGGTGATGGATTCGCTGACGCTTGCCATTTCTCAAGGGAGCCTGCGCCGCGGTTCTGCCGCCATTTACCTGCCGATCTGGCACCCGGAGATCGAGGAATTTATTGAGATCCGCCGTCCGACCGGCGGGGACCCGAACCGCAAAGCGCTGAACCTGCATCACGGCGTACTGGTAAACAACGCCTTTATGCTCGCCGTCGAGCGGGACGAAGAATGGGCGCTGCGCTCCCCCAAGGACAATGCCGTTATTGATAAGGTGCAGGCACGCGATCTGTGGATCCGGCTGCTGACGGCCAGGATCGAAACCGGCGAGCCGTACATCATATATATCGACCACGTAAACGATTCGATTCCCGATCATCACAAGATGGCCGGGCTGAACGTAAAAATGTCCAACCTGTGCTCGGAAATCACGCTGCCCACGGGCAAGGATCACCTCGGCAATGACCGGACGGCCGTTTGCTGCCTGTCATCGCTCAATCTTGAAAAATACGACGAGTGGCAGGATCACCCGACCTTTGTCGAAGACGTGATGCGCTTCCTCGACAACGTGCTGTCCGACTTTATCGCCAAGGCGCCCGATTCGATGGCGCGGGCCAAATATTCGGCGATGCGGGAGCGCAGCGTCGGGCTTGGTGTGATGGGCTTCCATGCCTTCCTGCAATCGAAGATGATCCCGATGGAATCGGCGATGGCCAAGGTCTGGAACCGCCGGATGTTCCAGCAGATCAAACGCCAGGCCGACGAGGCTTCGGTCAAGCTCGCGCATGAGCGCGGCCCCTGCCAGGACGCGGCTGATTACGGCATCATGGAGCGTTTTTCCAACAAGATGGCGATTGCGCCCACGGCTTCCATTTCGATTATCTGCGGCGGCTCCTCGCCGGGCATCGAGCCGAACGCGGCCAATGCCTATACGCATAAAACGCTTTCCGGCTCCTTCCCGGTCAAGAACCGTTATCTCGAAAAACTGCTCGAGGAAAAAGGTCAGAACACCGAGGATATCTGGTCGTCGATCTTTACCAATGAAGGTTCTGTGCAGCATCTCGACTTCCTGACGCAGGATGAAAAGGATGTGTTCAAGACGGCGTTTGAAATCGACCAGCGCTGGCTGATCGAACATGCCGGCGACCGCGCCCAGTTCATCTGTCAGGCGCAATCCCTCAACGTCTTCCTGCCCGCCAACGTGCACAAGAAAGACCTGCACCGCATTCACTGGGAAGCCTGGCAAAAAGGCGTGAAATCGCTCTATTACTGCCGCTCCAAATCCATCCAGCGCGCCGAAAGCGACGCCTCATGGAAACGCAGCCAGGTCGAAGCGCCGAAAGGCACGGACCTTCGCGAGCCGGAACTTGGTGAAGAGAACAAGTATGAGGAATGTCTGGCCTGTCAGTAATTAGCTGAAGTGCCGTTTTCTACATATCCCGAACATACTGTCTTGGCCGGGTGACAACAGGGTTTTTGGAAAAATCCGGAATGCGATTGATATCAACCGGCACGACCATATTAAAATTCAGAAAAGCAATGGAACGATTTTTTTCGTTGCGGTCATAAGATAAAAAGGCCTGCTGTGCCAGAGCCTTAAGTGCCAATATAAGGGCCCTGTCTCCCCAGTTGGTCGTAGCTGCTTTGGGAGCCAATGCAAATGTGTTCGCAGCCTCATGATATACTCCTGTCAGATGGCGGCCGAAAAGAGCTTTGTCATTCAGCCTCCGATCAAAACAAAATTTGGGGTTTTTTTCTATCAGGA
>CAZKGT010000203.1:0-3540 GCA_964552285.1 uncultured Pseudobdellovibrionaceae bacterium
GGATGGTTGTGGCGCTCGATGCCTACGGCCCGGTGGCGGACAATGCCGGCGGGATCGCCGAAATGGCGGAACTGCCGGAAGACGTCCGCAAGACCACGGATGCGCTGGATGCCGTCGGCAACACGACCAAGGCCGTGACAAAGGGGTATGCCATCGGTTCCGCCGGTCTGGCCGCACTGGTGCTGTTTGCCGCCTATACGGAGGAAATCAAGCACTACCTGCCGCAGTTCGGGGATATTAATTTCCCGCTGCAGGATCCGTATGTTGTGATCGGTCTCTTCATTGGCGGTTTGCTTCCTTACCTGTTCAGCGCATGGTCGATGACAGCTGTGGGCCGCGCCTCGGCTGCCGTTGTGGTTGAGGTTCGCCGCCAGTTCAAGGAGATCAAGGGCATCATGGAAGGAAAAGCCAAGCCTGAATACGGCAAGGCTGTCGATATCCTGACACGGGCTGCGATCAAGGAAATGATTATTCCTTCGCTGCTTCCTGTGCTGGCGCCTGTGGTGCTGTTCCTGGCTGTCTGGGCTCTCAGCGGTGATATGGTTCCGGCCTTTCAGGCTCTGGGCGCCATGCTGCTCGGTACGATCATAACGGGCCTGTTCGTGGCAATCTCCATGACGTCGGGCGGCGGCGCGTGGGACAACGCCAAGAAATATATCGAGGACGGCAATCACGGCGGCAAGGGCTCCGAGGCTCACATGGCAGCCGTGACGGGCGATACCGTCGGCGATCCGTACAAGGACACCGCCGGTCCGGCCGTAAACCCGCTGATCAAGATTGCCAATATCGTGGCAATCCTGCTGGTGGCGATTGTCGCGAAGTTTGTGGGCGGCTAAGTCCGTCGCAATAACAGAATCAGAAAACCCCGCTTATGCGGGGGGGGGATAGTGATAGGTCACACAGTTCCATATTTTGACCACACTTGCCGCTAAAGACACAGACAACCGCTATCTTCACTGGTGGCGGTTGTTTCTTTTTCAGAATCAGTCGCTTAAGCATAGAAAATGGGATAAAAAACCAAAGCTACAAACTTTTGATTTTAGTGAAATGTGATACCCATAGAATCCAGGCACTGGCAGCAGTAGCTGAAATCAAAGACGCAAAGAGAATGCCTGTTTTGGCCGCGTCAATCATATGCGGGTAATGTTCAAAGCTTAGAGTCGTGATAAACAGGGACATGGTAAAGCCAATACCACCCAGCATTCCGGCCCCTACAACTTCACTAAAGGTCATTCCTTCCGGCAACTTGCCCGCTTTTAGTCGTAACCCGATCCATACCAGCAACGAAACGCCCAGTGGCTTTCCTATAACCAATCCGGCAATTATTCCCAGTGTAACCGTTGAGGACAAGGCGGCTGAAATTTCAGGGGCGGAAAGCGAAACTCCTGCTGTGCAAAGAGCGAAAAGCGGCAATACGACAATACCGACAGGATTCATCAAAAAGCTTTCCCAGCGTTGCAAAGGGGTCGATGCCGCTTTGATCGTTTCACTAATGTCTGTAGCAATGGAATGCTGTCCTGACGCGCTTAGAATATCTGAGCCAAGTCCCAGTTCGTGCCGTTCCTGTTGCCGCATTTCAAAGATTGATAAAAGCGCACGCACCTCTTCCAGAAACCCCGTCTGTCCAAGCCTTGTCCGGGCAGGAATAGCCACTGCCAAAAGCAAGCCCGCCAAAGTGGCGTGGACACCCGAGTGATAGATGCAAGCCCATAAGACTATACCAAGAAATGCATATATCCATCCGTTACGAACCCCGGCGGCATTAACGGTAAAAAGTGCTGCCAGAACGCCGCCTGCACACAGCAAAGCAGTAATATGAAGATCGTGCGCGTAAAAAATTGAAATGATCGCAATCGCGCCAATATCGTCGAAAATAGCCATCGCCGTCAGGAAAATCGAAATGCCGTATGAAACCCGCTTTGCCAGTAACGCCAGAACCCCGATGGCAAAGGCGGTATCAGTGGCCATCGGAATGGCCCAGCCGTGCGCTCCGGCGGTGCCGTGATTAAAGCACCAGTAAATCAAGGCCGGAAAAATCATACCGCCTATCGCAGCCATAATAATCAAGCTGATTTGCTGGGGGTGCCTTAACCGTCCCGCCAGCATTTCGCGCTTCATCTCCAGCCCGATAAGAAAGAAAAACAAGGCCATCAGACCATCGCCAACCCATTCCTTAATGGAAAGAAGAAATTGCCAGTGATGAAAAACCACTCCCATTTCTGTGCTGATGGCGGTCTTTATCAGGCCGTTCAAAGGTGTGTTGGAAACAATCAGGGCCAATGCGGTCGCGATGGCCAGAAGAAGCGCCGCTGTCGTTTGCTTATGAATGAAATTCTCAAGCGGCGTTAGAAATCTTTCAACACCGACTTCAAAAAAGTTTTGTAAAGACGGGTCTCGTGGTTGTTTGTGAGTATCCATGAAAACCTGCCTTTCCCAGACTGTGTAATATTAAAGTCACTTAGGGTACATACAAGTGAGGAAACGCGGCAACGGATAATCAGATATACTACTTTTTTGTGCTGTTGTTTGTTACGGAGTAATCGCCCATAAACATAGAAAGCATTTTCTTGCTTTCTTCCTGATCCTTTTGCCGCAGGTCATTACTATCTTTAAGCTTGATAGCGGCTTCTTCTCGGTCTTTACTTCTTAAACCTTCGATATCCTGAAGCTCTCCTGCTGCTGTATCTTTGCTGTCTTGAAGAGTTTTGTCACTGGCTTTTCGCGTATCCGTTGCAATTCTCTGACGGATGAGCGCAAATTCTATGGCATCCACCAGCCTGTCGAATTTACCCCTGACTACAATATCCGCTGCGCCTTTTTCCATGACAAAGGTGGAAAGACCATACTCATCATCCTCGGTGTTGGTGAGAACAATGATGGGAACTTCAAAAACCATATCTTCGATATCATCAAAAACCTGCATCGGGGAAGACAGTCCTTCCATTTCAGGCTTCAGAATAACGAGATCAACATTATTGATTCGCGATCCGGCTTCCGCCACACTGATGCAATGCATATAGCTCCACGGCACACGCATTCCTTCATCCAGCCACGATTTTATATCTGCTGTCTCTGAAAAATCATCATCTATAATCAGAATGCGGATTTTGACCTGTTCAGTGTTCATGGTTTTTTCCTTTTCAGAACCAAGGAAGCCAGAAAAAATGCCCCGGATTCCTTGTGGCTCTATTTATTTTTTAACCTTTTCAGCTTGGCTAAGGCTTCCTAATTTGCTTGTAGAATTGTTAGACATGACACTTTCCTTTTTGTAAGCACGTTCAAGTACACGCTCGGCACAATGCGCGATCGTGTTTTAAGCCTGAGAAAGGCAATGATCTACAATTTTGAACTTTGCGGAAAAGTGAGTGTTTGATGTTCACGCATCCTAAAAAATAATCGGACGCTTTTTCTGTAAGCTCTATCTCATAGAGAGCAATTTTCAAACCGTATAATAATAGTGACAGCCTTAGGGGTTTTTGTCAATCTTCACACTACCGGACTCTGCATCAGAACACATTGACAGGCAAAGGTTTACTGGGG
>CAZKGT010000204.1:0-375 GCA_964552285.1 uncultured Pseudobdellovibrionaceae bacterium
GGACTGCCCGGCAGGCGGCGGCGTGGCCGGTGCCTGTGTTGGCGGCTCAGCCGGCGGAGGCGGAGGCGTTGCCGGTTCGGCGGCAGACGGTGCCTCCTTAGCCGGCGGAGGTGAAGGCGCAGAGGCCTGCGGAGGCGGTGACAGCGGCGATAGCGGCGCAGCAGCAGGCTGCGGCACTACAGCTTCCGTACCGCTCCCGGCCGTATCCGTCACGCTTTCTTCGATCTTGTTAAACAATGCATATACACCGGTCACCGCGCAAACACCGGAATCGACGACACTTGCCCCGGCCTTTTGCCCGGCGGCAAAGCCCTTAGCCAGCGCTTCGATTTCCGCCTCGGTTTCAACGGCCACATCAGCCTTTTTCGCCGTCCA
>CAZKGT010000204.1:385-3512 GCA_964552285.1 uncultured Pseudobdellovibrionaceae bacterium
CAACGAAATATAGCGAGTCACCCGCATCGCCTTGGCATGACCGGGATTGGAATAGAAGATCACCCCTTCCATCACCTGGTCGCCGAAAGTGATAATCGCCTGACCTTCCTTGTAACTCCGCAAATCATCATAGCTGGCCTTGGCGCGGGTCTGGATACCGGCCTGCTGCGTATCGAAATAGGATCCTGTCGACATGCCGCCGCTCATCTGGAAGGACGACACTTCCGTCACATAGGCCTGACCAACAGTTTTTTCGAAGAAGTCCTTTGTTTCCGTCGGGTCTTCGAGCTTGCCGAACAGCTTGATGTTACAGTTGGCGGTAATGGAATTAGCCTCTTCCTTCACCCGTTTTTTCATGGCCGGCAAATCCTGACCGGAGAAAACGAGACAAAAACCGAGCGAACGGGCCTGCGCCGCCATCACGGCCATACCCTGCGCGGTATAATAACCGACCTCGTCAAAGACAGTGATGAAGGGCGTGCTGGCCCTGGTTGGCTTGTTCTCGATAACGGCAGCGCTTTCCCCTTCCACGGTCGCACCCAGCGCCGAACCCATCATGCCCTTGATCGTGGCGGCAACGATTTTACCGAGGTTGGCAATCTCGTCTCCGGATTTTTCCAGCGCCGGGATAAGCACCACGAGAACCCGCCGGTTCAGCACCACGTCAACCATGTCCACGTCGGCAGCCTGCGTATCGAAGATATAGCCGTAATCATCGCCCAGCGATTGCAGAGAGCGCGTAAACTGCATGGTCAGGTAGCCGTGCTGCTGGCGGACGGTGGTGGTATCGACCATCGGCTGGTCCGGCCCCATCGGCTTTTCCTTACCCATATCGTCAAAGGCGTCCTCGATATAGCCGGGCAGCGTATCCAGATAACCGACCACGCCTTCACGCAGGTGCTCCGGTATCGACTCGTCGCGTGCGATCTGAATGACGCGGTTAAGGTTGAGGTATTCCCGCAGGACACTCACCGAAAGCGGAAAGTCCTGATGATCCCGCCTCCAGGTCATCACAGGCATCAGCGAACTAAGCAGGGCAACGGCCCGCTCTTTCCACATCGCGTTGTCACCCTCGGCGTCCGGCATCAGAGATACCAGCATGTTCGTCAGGTACGACGCCGAACCGCTGGAGAACGGGTTCATCGTATTGGAGGGCGCGCGCACATCAGAGTTCCCGGTCATATAGTTCAGCACCAGCAAATCATCGTCGCGCCCGAACCTGCGGCACAGGGAAGACAGCGAAGACCAGAGATCCGTATCCGCCTTACCGTCGACATACACAAAGCCCGACCCCCAGGTCAGGGCATTGGTGACAATGGATTTCAGCCCTTCCGTCTTACCGGCGCCGGTCGTCCCGAGATAAAGAATATGGGTCCGCGCATCCGAGTTCGTAAACCAGACCTCCTCGTCCGTCTTCTTGATGTTGCCGAGATAAAGAATTCCTTCCGGCTTTCCGCTCCGGCCCGGCCCCTCATTGTTCTTGTCCTTGTACTTGGAGCTCATCGGCATCTTGAAGGCAAGCTTCCGGTCTCGGGTATACAGCCAGAAAAAGAGCAACAGGAAAAGGATGATGATCACATCCCCCCAGACAATAGCCTGCGGAACCAGGTAGAACGAGGCCGCGCCCATCAGGAACACAACCATCCCGTTCGACGGCTCCTTGAGCCAGTCGCCAAAACGCACATAAAGCGGCCTGATATCGCGTATCAGTGCCTTATGTGAGTGTTCGTACTTTCTGGTATCAATCGCCATGTCGGTTCAAGTGTGGCAAAAAGCGATTACCATCCTGTTAATAAAGATAAAAACGTCATTTCATTCTACCACATTCACTGACGGCGCAAAAAATCGTCAGCGGAAAGCGGCACGCCGGTATCGCCGGCGGAATCGGTTGGGACCGCCCCGGAAGAAACCGGTGCGGGAGAGCTGGCAAGCGTTGCAGGAGGCCGCGGCGACATATTCCAGAGAACAAGGATCAGCATCAAAAGGATAACAATCCCCGAAACGCCTGCAAGCAGTTTGAACATTGACGGCGGCTCCCCGGCAGAAGCAACAGATACCGTGCCTTCTGCCCCTGCGACAGCCCCGGCAGGAACAGAAGCCGCAGGACGGATTTTACCGTGCGCATGCGATAACGCGCGGCTGACGCTGGTCAGCGCCTTGACGGCTTTTTCCTTGCTGTCGAACGCAGCAATAACATGCGCATCATCCTTCAGTGTTTTCAGGACCAGCCGGTATTCCCCGGCCTCCTCATCCCCGTCAACCTCGAGAGCCGACGCCGACGCCTGCCCCATATCCATTTGCCAGAGCGTTGGCCGTAACGAGTCCGGGAAAAACAGCACCAGCTTGCCATCCACGACCTTCGCACTGGGGGCGGACGGACAGGAAAACGGGCAGGAAAATTTCATCATGTTTCTTTCCTCAAATTATCCGGTGGGTTTTTTGATAGCGCCGCCGCCGGCCGCAGCCGGCTTCTTCACGGCCTTGCGTTTTACGCCCCTGTAGTCAAGCTGAGGCACCGGCCGCGCGCGCGTTGAACTCATATATTCGCTGATACTTTGTATGGCATCATCAACCTTGGGCTTTGGAATAGGCCGCTGCGTCAGTTTTTCCGCCTTGAAATGCGCCATCGCGCCAAGCGCCTCCATATGGAAGGACTGACGCCCGAGATTGTTGAGCGGATACCACAGATAACGATCATAGCCCCGCAGCCAAACGAACTGCGCGGGCGCCAGAACGCCGCCTTCCTCGCGCGCGTTCGTCAGCGCCCGCAGAAGCGCCGTCGTCTGGAAACCGTGCTGGTTGGCCTTGGCAAGCGTCGGACCGGAAATCTCCTTGTTGCGCAAAATACCGCGCGCCTCCTTCAAAAGCTTCGGATCAATCTGCAGCCCTTTTTCCACCGACCATCCTAAAGCGACCCGCCCCAGGAAAGCATCGGACTGATCCCGTTTGCGCGCGGCCTTCAGACAAAACGCCGCCAGCAAAAGCTGCTTATACGGCGCCAGATTTTGTGCCCCGCGCCAGGGCGGACCAAGCTGTTTGGAAAAGGCGATCCGGGCGGCCTCAACATCAAGCTCCCCATCCGGAATGGGAATATTGTTATAGGCAATCCACTCCTCCGGCCCCAGCG
>CAZKGT010000205.1:0-3500 GCA_964552285.1 uncultured Pseudobdellovibrionaceae bacterium
ATGTCGCCAAGCGCACCGTTGAAATCATGGTCCCGCTGCTCGGCTATGAGTGGCCGGAGTGATAACGGGGGATAGGGAAAATTGAACCCTATACCGTGCGCACCTTCGTGCACCCCGCGTCCGCCTGCAAAAACAGACTCTCGACGCTCCCGCACAGTGCCTTGCGGGCCTTGTAAGCGTCCACCTGCCGGAGCATCCCGAGATAGCTGTTCAGGCTGGCGGAAAGCTTTCGCAGGGTTTCGGGATCGATAGGCGCGCCGTCCCGCTCCCATGCCCGGATTTTCTGGCCGCACCGGGCAAGCGAGGACCGGCGCAGATAGGTTCGGCCCGGCTTGATAACGAACCCGGTGAAATCAATGCCCACGTCGGCGCGGTTCAGCCATTTCTTGTTGGGATGAAGATGCAGGCCAAGGCGGTCTTGCAAGAAACCGTCCATGGCCTCGTACCAGCCGTTAAGCACCTGCGGGTCCTCGTGAAACAGCACCATGTCATCGACATAGCGCCCGTAATACCGGCATTTAAGCCGGTGTTTTACGAACTGGTCCAGCTCGTTCATGTAGACGTTGGCGAAAAACTGGCTGGTCAGGTTGCCGATGGGCAAGCCTATCCCCTCCGGTGCGCGCAACAGGCTCTTGTGCTGAGGGACAACGGCAAAGAGGTCGGAGGAAGACTGCAAAACCGCTCTTGGCCTCGGATCATGCAAAACAACCTGGCGCGTCAAGGCGCGAAGATGAGGCTCCGGCACCTGCGGCTCGATAATGTCCAGCAGCCGGAGCCGGTCGATGCTGTTGAAGAAATTGGCGACATCGGCCTTGAGCGCGAAGGCGGGCCGGGTCCAGTTCCGCGTGAGCGAGCGGGCGAAATGCGAGACACGGCGAAGGCCGTCATGGGTGCCGCGCCCCGGAATGCAGGCGTAGGAATCGCGGATAAACCGGCGGTAAAACCGCTCTTTCAGGGCATTGTAAAGCACATGATGCACAACCCGGTCCCGGAAGTCGGGGGCCCAGATTTCGCGGATTTTCGGGTGACGGACGACAAAGGCGATGCTGCGCCCGATTTCATAGCGCCCCTCGTTCAACTCCCGCCAGAGCGCCACGAGATTAGTTTCAAGTTCGGCCTCGAAGGCAAGCTGGTTGAGCGTGTTGCGCTTGTGCCTGCGGCAATCGAAATAGGCGTCAAAGACGGATTCCAGAGAAAAGCGGCAAGCGTCCGGGGAAAGGGGTCCAACTCCGGGCACAGCGCACGGCGTTTGTGTTGTTCTTATTGTTGTTGTTCTGGTTGCCGTCACTGAACCTCTGCCTCCACGCATTGTTATTGTTGTTCTCGGACGAGGACCAGTAATCGCCCGTCCCGAACGCGCGGAAGCCGTTTCGATGGCGGTCTTATGGCCGTGACGGGCGAAGTTTCGCCCGCCGCGCCTTCGGCCCCCGGGAGTGACCCCGGTGGCCTCTGCTCTGGCAGGACCATCCTGCCGCCGCCATCACGAGATGAACATGCTCGCCGGACCGGCCTCCTTGAAGGTCACGCGGCAACGGTCCGTTCCGGCTCCCCCTTCCCCGAACTCCTGAGCCAGCCCTGCGCCTGGCGGGCAAGGCTGTCCGTCTTTTCCGCAAGGTCGGCGTAATGCTTTCGCTGCAAAATTCGCAAATCGTGCGCGAGGCGCATCATCAGTTGCAGCACCTGTACCCGTTCCACGATCTCCGCGATATGGCCCGCCTTGTCGCGGGCGCTGTTGGCCCGGTAGATCAGGACGATCAACTCCATGGTTTCGTCCTTCATCTTCTGGCCGAGCGTATATTTGTGCTCGCGCGGAAAATTCTTCGTCACCTGCATGATTCGCAGCAATATATCATAGGTCAGCTTATAAATCGGCAAATGATGATATTGCGCCATAGTCTTCCCCCAAAAATTTCAAGCGGCCCCGCTTCGCGGGAACTTTTTTAAATGATTAAATTATTGAATAATTCATCTCCGGGCACAGCGCACGGCGTTTGGGTTGCTCTTAGTGTAGTTGGTCTGGTGGCCGTCACTGAACCTCTGCCTCCACGCACCGTTATTGGTGTTCTCGGACGAGGACCAGTAGTAAGTGCCGCTTGTGTCGAAATTGCCGATCACGGCCTCGTTGCCGTAGATCACGGCCAGTTCCGATTTGGCCGGAAGGTACCAGTCCGTGTTGCCGTTGCCGTCGTCGTAACCGTCACAGTGCTCGCCCGCCAGATACGGATCGCCCGCGTCCGAGGTGCCTGCAATGCACGTCGTGTTCGTCTCCCCGCTGTTGGCATTGTTGCATCCCGTAACCGTCCAGGGCGGGTCCAATGTTCCGTTGTTCCAGGAGAGAGTCCAGCGCGAGCCCGTGCAGGCGCTGCCGTCCCAGCTCATCCCGGCATCGCAGCGCGTCACATACATTTTCACGCTGCCGTCCGGGCTCAGGCCGGCATAAACGGTGCCGTCCGCGCAAACCGTGCCCACTGCCGGAGAGCCGGTGCAATCGCCCGTGGTGGTGGCGTTCCACACATCGGCGGCATTGCCGACGGACAGGTTAGCGCTGTAGGTATCCCCACCCGCCGCGCTGGTGGTCAGGCGGAGCTGAACGTACTGGCCGCTGTCGATCGCGCCCGGAGAGCTGGTCCAGTCGTAGAGCACGGAGCCGTCACAATTGGCCTCGGAGCTGCCGTCCGTGCAGGTGCGGTATTGCGGCGAGCCCGTGCCGGAAATTTCGAGTGTCACCGGACAGCCAAGTCCGCCGATCTGCACGATGTTCGAGGTGACGAGCGTCGAAACGGTCTGATTGGCAAGGTCCGTGAAATTAAACGCATCCGGCGTGGTATCGCCGCACGGCACGGGCGATATGCACGCCCAGACCGCGCCGTTGCAGAACTCGATGCAGGGCTGGGTGCTGTTGTAGCGGATCGTCCCTTCGAGATCGGCGCTGCACGCCGTCGGATCGTCACCCAGCGTAATGACCTTCTTGATCCGGCTGGTGGCCGCGCCGCTTTCGTCGATCTTCTCTATGGCCCGCCACTGCGTGCCGTCGCACTGAATCCTGAGGGTTGGGTCCGTGTCCGCAACCACCCATGCCTTTGCCTCGACGGTGCAGGGATCGCCCTCGTTGGCGGCCCGGGCTTCGTTCAGGGGAAAGAAGGCGAGCAGAGCGAAGAAGAAAATAGCACGGCCGCAGTTCCTCATGGCTGTTCCTCCACTTCTATGACCTCTGCGGGCGGCTGGAGAGCCGTCCCGTTCTTGACGAGCGAGGACCATATCCAGTCAATGTCGTTAAGGCGCTCGCCCCGCTCTTGCAGGAGCCATTCACGAGGCCCCATGCAGAAGAGCCGAAAGCCGCCGTCTTCGCTGGTGATATTGCGCGGGCCGGTCCTGCAAGCGGCTTCGGCCTCTTCCGCCGTGAAGCGGAAAACGATTTCCTCTTCGGCGCGAGCGCCTGAGGGCTGAAAAACAATAAATACAAATGCAAAAACCAATATGCTTCGAAAGAATCTCATATC
>CAZKGT010000206.1:0-3471 GCA_964552285.1 uncultured Pseudobdellovibrionaceae bacterium
GAAATACTGGTATAAAAACACTAAACACTAACCGTTAGATGGAATAGCCCCAAAAATTATTAATTTTGTTTTTATCCGGGTGTTTTATTGGGCATTTTATTGAGCGCTGCGTCGAAAAGACGCAGCACATCGTCCGGACCTGAAACATCACCGGACAACACCTCCCGGCAGGAAGGGACTTCGATATAACGACAAAAATCGTGCGGGTCGACCTGTTCAAAAATTTGTGAGCCCAGCACACAGGCCAGCGCCTCCCATGATCCCAGATCGCTCCAGCCCATATCCACCGGAACAACTGCGCCTTCCGCGCCGTTTTCCATCACAGCATAATCGATGGATATGCCGGGCGTACGCCGGAAAGAACGATGATCAAGGAGAAGACGATTATCATCCTGCTCCCCGGCCCTCACGGCCAGCCTGACCTTTTCCGGGATACCGGGATGACAACGGGTGAGTTCCCTGAGAAACGTCGAGGCCCGCGCCAGATAAATCCCGCTGTTCCAGTAATACCTCCCGCTCTCCATAAACCGCAGCGCTGTTTTATGATCGGGTTTTTCAATGAACGTGCCAATTGTGCGCACACCGTCCTTAAGCTCTTTATCGGCCCTGATATAACCGTAACGTGTTTCAGCCCTGCCGATCTCCACACCAAGCGTAACGATTTTCCCCTGCTCAGCATACGGTTTCCCTGCCTCAACCGCCTGCCAGAACGCTTTCTCATCACGCATATGATGATCAGAGGGCAGCACCAGCAACAAAGGATCGTCCTGCTCCGCAAAACAGGCGGCCACCGCCACTGCCGGAGCCGTATTGCGTCCCTCAGGCTCGGCCAGAATATGCGCCTTCCCTGCTCCGGTCCCTTGCAGATCGCGCTGCACCAGCCGGACATGCGCCTCGTTGCAGATCACCAGAAAATTGGAAAAATCCCGAATACGACACACCGTTTCCTGAAAAAGCGTCCATTCGGATGCCAGCGGCAAAAACGGTTTCGGCCGGGCCGGTGTCGATAACGGCCACAAGCCCGTCCCCATGCCACCGGCCAGAATAACGGGAAGAATATCAGACATTGGCTAGATACCACTCGTATGCCTTGCGCAAACCATCCTCCAGCGACGTTTGCGGCTTCCAGCCCATATCGAACATGCGAGTAGAATCCATCAGCTTGCGCGGCGTACCGTCCGGCTTGCTGTCATCAAAGACCAGATCGCCCTTAAAGCCGGCAACATCAGCAATCATCTCTGCAAGGTCACGGACACAGACATCCTCACCGGAACCGACATTAATGTGACTTTCACCGGAATAATTCTTCAGCAAAAACACCAGCGCATCTGCCAGGTCATCAACATACATAAACTCGCGCAGCGGCTTGCCCGTTCCCCAGAGCGAGAGTGATGAGTCCCCTTCCTGCTTTGCCTTATGCGCTTTCATCAGAAGCGCCGGAATGACATGCGATTTTTCCGCATCAAACGTATCCCCAGGCCCGTAAAGGCTGCACGGCATCGCGGAAATATAATCACATCCGTGCTGACGGCGATATGCCTGACACAGCCTGATGCCTGCAATCTTGGCAATCGCATACCACTGGTTGGTTTCCTCCAGCGGCCCGCTGAGCAGATATTCCTCCCTGATCGGCTGTAATGCCTCACGCGGATAGATACAGGACGTCCCGAGAAACAACAGCTTTTCCACCCCGTTCTTATGGGCGGCATGGATGATATTGGCCTCGATCATCATGTTGTCGTAAAGAAAATCAACCGGATAAATATTATTTGCCCAGATCCCGCCAACCTTTGCCGCTGCGATTACAATCACTTCCGGCCTGTTCTCGGATACCCAGCGGTCGACCGCAACCTGGTTGCGCAAATCAACATCATGCCGTCCGGCGATCTGTACCCGGACGTTTTCCGTTTTTAAACGGCGCAGGACAGCGGAGCCGACCATGCCGCCATGCCCGGCCACCCAGACCCGTTTTCCACTTAAATCAAACGGCTTACTCAGGACGCCTTCTGCATCCATGTCAGATTTCCTCCTGCCAGCTCCGCACCGTCAGAGCGCATCATTTCCCGCACCAACGCATCAAACCCGGTACGCGGCCGCCAGCCAAGTATTTCCCGAGCCTTCGATGCATCTCCCAGAAGACTATGCAGTTCGGCCGGACGAAACAATGCCGGATCAACTCTGACCACCGTTTTTCCGCTCACAGGGTCCGTACCGGTTTCATCAACACCGTCACCCGCCCAGACAATCGTCCGCCCGGTGCAAGAAAAAGCCCTCTCGACAAATTCACGCACGCTGTGCGCTTCACCGGTGGCCAGCACATAATCATCCGGCGTATCCTGCTGCAGCATCAGCCACATGCCTTCCACGTAATCGCGCGCATGGCCCCAGTCGCGCTTTGCACCGAGGTTTCCCAGCATCAGACAATCCTGCAGACCAAGGGATATTGCAGCCACCGCCTTCGTAATCTTGCGTGTGACGAAATGCTCGCCCCGGATCTGGCTTTCGTGATTGAACAGGATTCCGTTTGAAGCATGCATACCATACGCCTCTCGGTAATTGCGCGTGATGTTGTAAGCATATTGCTTGGCACAGGCATACGGGCTGCACGGGTTCATCGGCGTATTTTCGTTTTGCGGCGCTGGCGCATTACCGAACAGCTCCGAACTGGAGGCCTGATAAAACCGCGCCGTTTTATCCAGCCCCGTCAGCCGCATCGCCTCCAGAAGCCGCAGCGTTCCAAGCGCATTGACGTCAGCCGTCATCTCGGGAATTTCAAAGCTGTCGCCGACATGGGTTTGCGCACCAAGATTATAAATCTCATCCGGAGCGACTTCGCCCAGCAGGCGCGTCATGCTCCCCATATCCGTCAGATCGCCAAGATGGAGATAAAAATCCGGTGAGCCGTCGATCAGATCCGCTATGTTCTGGGTGTTATCGGTTGCCGACCATTGCCGCATCCCGTGCACGGCATAGCCCTTATCAAGCAGAAAACGCGCAAGCAGCGCTCCGTCCTGCCCTGTGATCCCTGTTATGAATGCTGTTTTACTCATGGCCGCGTTCAATCCTTTTATAAACGCACACCATTAAGTTGTCTTTTTGCATAATGCAAGTTGAATTTTGTCGCAGCCTTTAATTATTCGCCCTGAAACCTTCCATAACCTCGGACAGATCGCGGGCCTGCTGGCGGGTCATGTCGATAAGACAGGCCCGAAACAGAAGATCCCCGGCTTCATCTCCGGAGATCATCGAGGCCCGCCATCCGCAATGCGAATCCCGGAACGCCTCAAAAGAGCGCTGGGCCTGTACAAAACGAACCTCCGTCTGCTTGTTCAGGCTCCCCGCATCAAAATCGCGCAGCCTTTTCTCAAGGCGGGAAGTCATCATCAGCAAATTAGCGTCCGCCTGCCGTTTCCGCTCGTCCAGACACGCCCCAATGCCTTCCCCTTGTCCCGCACATTCACCCAGAACGCC
>CAZKGT010000207.1:0-3448 GCA_964552285.1 uncultured Pseudobdellovibrionaceae bacterium
CCCCAGTAAACCTTTGCCTGTCAATGTGTTCTGATGCAGAGTCCGGTAGTGTGCTGTTTTCTATAACTTGATAACTTTAAGGTTTCGGATACCGTCGCATTCCTGTAAAATAGTTAAATCTGTTTCTTTTCAGGTTATTGATCCATGGTTTACACACTCGAAAAAGCGAAGATCCTTGTCGTCGACGACATGCAGCCTATGCTCTCGCTGACGAAGTCCCTGCTGAGCATTTTCGGGTTCAAGAATGTCTACGGCGCAACGGACGGCAACGAAGCCTTCGAGATTTTCTGCAAGCAAAACCCGGATCTGGTCATCAGCGACTGGGTCATGGAGCCGATGGACGGCATGGAACTGATCGAGAAAATCCGTAAAGATTCCAATTCGCCGAACCCGTATGTGCCCGTTATCATCATGACCGGCTTCAGTTCGCGCCTGCGCGTGGAAACGGCGCGCGATACCGGGATCACGGAATTTCTGGTCAAGCCGTTTACATCGAAGGACCTGTATTCGAAAATCGAGCATGTCATCGAGCGCCCGCGCCAGTTTGTCGACGCCGGATCCTTCTTCGGACCGGACCGCCGCCGTAAACGCTCCGAGGACTATGAAGGTCCGCGGCGCCGGGAAGAGGACATGAAGGCATCGAAAGGTCCGCAAACAAAAGAAGACCGGATTGCCGCAGAAGTTTTAAAGAAGTTGATTCAGGAAACAAAACAGGTTTCATAACAATTATTACAACGAATTATTGGTGCATGAGGGCATTGCAATGATATCGGAACAAAAACCAAGAGTGCGATTTATCAATCCCCCCAACGTTCTGAAACAGAAAGTTGGCGGCGGCGGCATTGATCCGAAACGCCTCGAAAAAGCGCAAAACTTTATCGATGAGAACAAGCTCGAGTTCGAGCCTTATGCCGAAAACTATCTTGAAACGATCAATGCGGTCATTGCCAACTACAAGGCCGGTAAACTGGACGACAGAACGGCAATTGACGATATGATCCGCCCGATCATGCAGCTCAAGGCCAACGGCGGCATGTTCAAGTACTCACTCATCAGCGATATTGCGGATATCGTCCTGCTCTTCCTCGAAAATATAGACACGCTGAACGACGAGGCCATTTCCGTCGTTCTCGTCCATCAGAAAACCCTGCAGGTCATCATCGGAAACAAGCTCCGCGGAACGGGGGGACAGGAAGGCACCATTCTGGCCCGCGAACTCGAAAAAGCCTGCTTGCGTTACTACAAGAAATACAAAATCGAAGCCCGCTGAGTTTTTGCCCGGGCAACTGCGTAGATTTACGTTCTGTTAAAGTCAAAATGGTAGGATATCAGTATGACAGGTATACCCGCAGGAATCGCAGCAGAAGCCGCCCTTGCCCAGCAAGCGGTAGCCCTTTCCGTGCTGAAACAATCGGCTCAGGCGCAGGCGCAAATTGCGAACATGCTTCAGGACGCCATCGTCCCGGTCTCTTCCCGCGGCGGCATCGTCAATATTTCCGCTTAAACTCTTTTCCTAGATATCGTGCTCTTCCGGATCTGCAATCCGGTCGTAATTTTCATCTATTTCGCTGATATAAGGATAGGATTCCTGCGTGCCCGCCTTTTCGCAACATAACGAGGCCGCCACGCTGGCCCGTTTCAGCGCATGGTGCAAATCCATCCCCTCATGCAGGCAGGCCGCAAAGGTGCCGCAATAACAATCCCCTGCGCCTGAAATATCCACGATATCTTCCAAAGCCAGCGCCTTGGTGTGATAGGCCTTCCCCTCCGCCGTCACCGTAATCGATCCTTCCGCCCCCAGCGTAATGATGCAGGTCAGGTTCCCCGCCCGGCTCAAGGTTGCCGCCATGGAAAAAATATTTTCCTCCACCGTCAGCCCCAGAATCTTGGCAATCTGCCTTGCTTCGATCTCGTTCACGATCAGGTAATCGAGATTTTCCAGCGCCTGCTGCGGCAGGGTAATCGCCGGGGCCAGGTTGAGAATGGTCGTCGCCCCGCGTTCCTTCGCCCGCTCCAGCAAAATCCAGTTCTCCTCGCGCGGCACTTCCATCTGCATCAGGACAACCGTTCCCTCATTCAGAACCTCATCCGGAACCTGCTCGGCCCGCGCTTCCATATTCGCACCCGTTGCCACGATAATCTGGTTCTCACCATTCGGATCCCGCGACACCACGGCACAGCCAGTCGGCAGGTCAGACTCCGCCACGCCGGACGTCATCACACCCTGCCGGCGGATACTTGAAAGAATGCGCGCGCCCATATTGTCGTCCCCGATTTTGCCGACCAGTGCCGTCTTGGCACCGGACCGCGCCGCCGCCAGTGCCTGATTGGCCCCCTTACCGCCGGGCCGCATGGCATAATCGTCGGAAAGCACTGTTTCTCCCGGACGGGGAAGATGATCAACGGCAATGGAAAGATCGATATTGATGGAGCCGAACACGATAAGCATCTGATGACAACCGTATGTTTTTGAACGCCTTAACAGCATATTATGCCACGGCGCGCTAAAATCAACAAAATGACATTTGGGTTTTCTGTGCCTTTTGGTGTAAAACAGGGCCCGAAAAGGGGGACATGAGATGGATTACAACCAGTTCTTTCAGAGCCGCGTCGATGATCTGAAGACGGAAGGCCGCTACCGCGTCTTCGCCACACTGGAAAGAATAAAAGGACAGTTCCCCAAAGCAATCTATCACGCTCCGGACGGCAGCAGCCGTGAAGTCACCATCTGGTGCTCCAACGATTATCTCGGCATGGGCCAGAACCCGAATGTCCTGCGCGCCATGGAAGAAGCGATTGAGCGCTGCGGCGCGGGCGCAGGCGGTACCCGCAACATCTCCGGCACCACGATTTTCCACAAGGAACTGGAAGAAAGCCTTGCCGAGCTGCATCAAAAAGAAGCAGCTCTCGTCTTCTCCTCGGGCTACGTCGCCAATGAAGGCGCTCTCAGCACCCTTTCAAAACTGATGCCCGATTGCGCCGTATTTTCCGATGAGATGAACCACGCCTCAATGATCCACGGCATCCGCGGCGGACGCCGTGAAAAATTCATCTACAAACATAACGACATCGAGCACCTCGAAGATCTTTTGAAGTCCGTCGATCCGGCCCGCCCAAAAATCATCGCCTTCGAGTCGGTCTATTCGATGGAGGGCGACATTGCCCCGATTGCCGAGATCTGCGACCTTGCCGAAAAATACGGCGCGCTCACCTATCTTGATGAAGTGCACGCCGTCGGCCTTTACGGCCCGCGCGGCGGCGGCGTCGCCGAACAGCGCGGCCTGATGGACCGGATTGATGTGTTAGAAGGCACCTTCGGCAAGGCATACGGCCTGATGGGCGGCTATATCGCGGCAAGCGCAGCTATCACCGATGCCGTGCGCTCCTACGCCCCCGGCTTCATCTTTACAACCTCCCTGCCCCCGGCCGTACTGGCGGGCGCACGGGC
>CAZKGT010000208.1:0-3414 GCA_964552285.1 uncultured Pseudobdellovibrionaceae bacterium
TTCAGATCAGATGCATCGCCCTCTGGGCTAATATCTTGTGACTACACTATCTAGGTCCAGTCTTGAAAAAAAATGTGAGATCCGGTCGTCCTGCATGACCTCGATATAAAACATTTCGACGATGTCACCGACCCGTGCGTAGCTTGAAATGCGCTCATAGAGATTGTCGTTAATATCTTCAAATGCCATGATGCGCAAAAATGTCTAAAAATAAAAAACGCAACCAAATGATTGCGAAAGAATAAGTTCCCACTATTTAAATACTAGGCGAGGTCGATTTTTATTTCATGTCGCCAACTTAGGTGACATGCCATACAAAGGCATTCTTGATAGGAATATTGAGAGTTCCTTATATTAGGGGGTGCTAAAATAAAAATGAAATATGGTGCAATGAAGCGGTATGAGTACAAGTAATCTGTCTTTTACGGGGGAGTCTTCTCTTCGGTCTTTTATCGATCAAGCTGACAAGGCTGAGAACGCGCAGGAGCTTATGGAGCTCTTCGCCGGCTATTGCCAGAAAATCGGCGTCCCGGCCGTTGTGTATATTCCAAGCGCGATACGCTTTTTAAAGAAGGAGGATATCGGCAAGATCAATGAGGATGGCAGGCTCATTGCCAACCGTTATGACAGGGCTTTTGCCGAACTTCTGAACAGGTATAACCATGAAAATCTTGGTTATATGGATCATGTGAAATTTATGGCGGAGAAGACAGGCAGCGCCGTCAGGATTTATGACGAGCCCAAAGGAGTTACGCCATATTCCCAGTTTGAAAACTTTCTTGCGGATGTCAGGACCGCCGGTTTCCAGGACGGTATCTGCATGCCGATTTTTGAGCAGAAGAACCAGACGTCCAGCGTAATCATGCTGACGCATAATGCAAAACTTGATCTGGACAAGGCGGATGTGTGCCGCATCAGGATGTTTGCGTACTACCTGAACGAACGGGTCAGGGCGTTGATGCCTGACGCGGACGAGATTGTTCCGCTTTCAGAGCGCGAGCGGGAAGTGTTGCAGTGGGCCGGGGCCGGCAAAAGCAATGTGGATATCGCCGATATCATGATGATTTCCGAGCATACGGTGAATACCTATATGCGCCGCAGTTTCCACAAGCTTGATGTTTCGACAAGGATTGCCGCCGTCGTCAGGGCGCTCAGCCTCGGTCTCATTGATTATTAGAGGAGTGGAGGGCCTACGGGGGCTCGAACCCCGGACAAGCTGATTAAGAGTCAGCTGCTCTACCAACTGAGCTATAGGCCCTTGCTCGAAGAAAAGCGCCGTTATGTAACGCCTAGGCGGCCTTTCTGTCAAGGAATGATGGCAGCGGTGGCGCCTGTTCCTGTTTTTGATAACGCTTTATACCGTTTGCGGTCAGGTAAGGGCAGGTGTTTATTGCGCCGATATGTTGCAGTGCCTGCGCATAGGTTGCGCACTGAAAATCGATGAAGTCAGGTTTGGGTTCCAGTTTTTTGCCGCGGTGAACATAGATGGTGTACATGCCTGTCTTGTGGGCGGGTTCGAGGTTGCTGGCACTGTCTTCGATGAAAGCGGCTGTGCCTGCGTCGGCTTTCATTTCATCCAGCGTTATGAGCATGGAGAGCGGGCCGTTCTGCTTGTTGATGAACTGACGGTTGTCCAGACCGAAGACCCTGTTTTCTTTGATGAGGTCTTCCATGGCGTGATACCTGATCCATCTCCGGGCCATGTTTTCATCGGAGTGGGTCAGGACAGAAAATTGTAATCCCACCTGTATCAGGCGTTCCATTTCTTCACGCCCGCCCGGTTCCGGGGGCATCAGGCTGACGTCCAGCAGATCGTGGTAATACCGGAAAATGTCCTTAAGAGAGTCGAGGTGCTCTTCCAGATATTTTGCAAAAAAGTCTCCGTAGGCATCCTTGGATTGAAAGATGAATTTTCTGACTCTTTCTTTGTCCCAGTTGACTCCGGCAATTTCGGCAGCGGCAGAATGGTGAGCGCTAACCATATGGCCGACAATCTCATCCGTTAGTTCGTAAAGGACGCCGTCCAGATCGCAGATGACATGTTTAATCATGGGTATCTTTTATCGATGTTATGAATACAAGTAAAGAACAATATGAAAATAAAAAATCAGGCGGGTGCTGTACGAAGATTTCTGCCTCCACGCGCGTTTGTTTCCCGGATCTGTTCAAGTGCGGTTTGAGGCGTCTCGCAGGAAAAACCGATATAATGCGGGCGCGGTCTTGCGGGGGCGACGTCCCTGAGAACCTCTATTGTATAGGCGCCTGTAAGATGAGCGGGCTCAAGGTTCTGGGCGGTATCCTCCAGAAAGGCTGTTTCCCCGGGGACAAAACCCATATGTGTGCAGGCATTCAGAAAGGCCAGCACGCCACGGTGTTTGCGCAAGTATCCGTTCGTATCGAGGGCGAAGATGTTGTCCTCGAATATGTCGGTCAGGCCTGTGGCTGCCAGTACGCGTTCGGTCCAGGGTTTGTTGCCGTGGGTCAGGATTGCGAATTTGAGGTCTTGTGCTGTTGCCTGTTCGAAGGCCCTTATCATTGTTTCATCGCGCTCAATCAATTCATCAGGGATGAAATCGTATATGGCGGCGTGCATCGGGCGCGGGTCGATCCCGTAATCCCTTGCCAGAAATGTGACGCTCTCACCGTATTTTCTTTTGGATTCTGTTATGAGGGCATGGATGTCTTCGTCCTTCCCGGGAAGGCAGGGGTGTGCTGTTTGCCTGTAGGCCATGACTGTCGCCCGCTTCCACGCGGTGCGCAGTTCCGGCGTATAGGGGTATAGCAGGCCGTCCAGGTCGCACAGGACCAGTTTGATTTTCATTGTACACACTCTCCTGACCGGCAACTTTATACATTATGAAAACACAAAAAGCAATGGCTGCTTTTTGTCTGCGGCTGATCGTGCTACAAACCCGGCCATGGTTGCGACGCTTATACTCAGTGTTCAGGATGCGCTTGTTACGTTCGGCGGGCAGACGCCCCTGTTCGAGGGGCTGGATTTTAACATTCAGGAAGGGGACAAGATCTGCCTCGTGGGTAAGAACGGGGCGGGCAAGACGACGCTGATGAACATCATCACCGGGGACCGGGCGCTGGATGACGGGGAACGATGGACGTTGCCGGGAATTACGATCGGTTACCTGAAGCAGGATATGAAGCCGGTGCCGGGGCAGAGCGTGTTCGATTTCGTGTTCGAGCAGATCAGGGACAAGGAAGAATCTTACGCGCTGGAATACAAGGTCGGGGCGGTGCTGGAACCGCTGGGCGTCGATCCGGCAGCGCTGATGGAAACGCTGTCGGGCGGGCAGCTCCGGCGGGCGGCGCTGGCAAGGGCGCTGGTGGAGGAGCCGGATATTCTGCTGCTGGACGAGCCGACGAACCATCTGGACCTGGATGTGATCGAGTGGCTCGAAA
>CAZKGT010000209.1:0-3370 GCA_964552285.1 uncultured Pseudobdellovibrionaceae bacterium
TCGGTGACAGGATACAAATTAAATCGTTAATTTGTATCCTGTCACCGAAATAGGGCGGTTAGAGGATGAATTTGCTGAGGTCTGCGCTTTCGGCGAGTTCGGCAACCTGCTCCCGGACGTAATCGGCGGTGATCGTAATGGTTTCGCCGCCGCGGTCGGAGGCTGTGAAGCTGATGTCGTCAAGCAGCTTTTCCAGGACCGTGTGCAGGCGGCGGGCGCCGATATTCTCGACCCGTTCGTTGACGTCATAGGCAAGTTGTGCGATTTCGTCGACGGCTTCGTCCTCGAATTCGAGGGTGACCTCTTCCGTGCCGATCAGGGCCTTGTACTGGATGATGAGGCTGGCCTCGGTTTCTTTCAGGATACGCTTGAAATCTTCGACGGTGAGCGCGCGCAGTTCGACACGGATCGGCAGGCGGCCCTGAAGCTCGGCCAGCAGGTCCGAAGGCTTGGAATAGTGGAACGCGCCCGAGGCGATAAACAGGATGTGATCGGTTTTAACGGTGCCGTGCTTGGTGGCCACGTTCGTGCCCTCGATCAGGGGAAGCAGGTCGCGCTGGACGCCTTCGCGGGAGACATCGCCGCCGCGGACATCGTGGTTGTGCGCGATCTTGTCGATTTCATCGATAAAGACGATGCCGTTTTGCTCGACCAGGAAGATGGCCTCGGAGACGATTTTTTCTTCGTCGAGAAGCTTGTCGGACTCTTCCTCCATCAGGATTTCATGGCTGTCGGTGACGGTTGTTTTCTTTTTTCTGGTCCGCGCGCCAAAAGTTTTGCCAAACATGTCATTGAGGTCGATCATACTCATGGAGCCGCCCGGCATGCCCGGAATATCAAAGCTCGGGATGCCGGAGCCGTTATCGCGGATTTCGATCTCTATTTCCTTGTCGTTCAACTCGCCCTTGCGCAGTTTTTCACGGAAGGAGTTGCGGGTGCTCTCGCTGGCCGTGGCGCCGACAAGCGCGTCCAGCACGCGCTCTTCGGCATAAACTTCTGCCTGCGCGCGGACGGTTTTACGCATTTTCTCGCGCACCATATGAATGGCGATTTCAACGAGATCGCGAACGATGGATTCAACATCGCGGCCGACATAGCCGACTTCTGTGAATTTCGTGGCTTCGACTTTCAGGAACGGGGCTTGCGCCAGCTTGGCCAGGCGGCGGGCAATCTCGGTTTTTCCAACGCCGGTCGGGCCAATCATAAGGATATTTTTCGGATAAATTTCTTCCTGAAGGTCGGGGTCCAGCTGCTGCCTGCGCCAGCGATTGCGCAGGGCGACGGCCACGGCACGCTTGGCGTCGGACTGGCCGATGATGAACCGGTCCAGTTCGGATACGATCTCGCGTGGGGAAAAGGCGGGGATGTCTTTCAGGGTTTCAGTCATTTTTGCGCTTTAGAGTTTTTCGACAACGATGTTTTCATTGGTGTATACGCAGATATCCGCAGCGATCTTCATGGCTTTTCGGGCGATATCTTCGGCGTTCATATCTTCGCGGTCGGCGAGAGCGCGGGCGGCGGCCAGCGCGTAATTGCCGCCGGAGCCGATACCGATGATGCCATCTTCCGGTTCCACAACGTCGCCGGTGCCGGTAAGGATGAGGGAGGTTTCTTTGTCGCATACGGCCATCAGGGCCTCGAGACGGCGCAGATATTTGTCGGTGCGCCAGTCCTTGGCCAGTTCAACGCAGGCGCGGGTAAGCTGGCCGGGGTGGGCTTCCAGCTTGCCCTCGAGGCGTTCGAACAGGGTAAAGGCATCGGCGGTAGCGCCTGCGAAGCCGGCGACGATACTCTTGTCTTTGCCGAGGCGGCGGACCTTGCGGGCGTTGGATTTTAAAACCGTGCTGCCCATTGAAACTTGTCCGTCCCCGGCGATGACGACCTCATTCCCTTTACGGATGGAGAGGATTGTCGTGCCGTACCAGACATCCTTGCGGCTGTGATCAAATTCCATAGCGTTTCCTTTGTCTGAGGGAAACATATGCGCTGCCGAGACTTAAAGGTCAAGGGCTGCGCGTTATTTGCCCAGTTTCAGGGGAGTGTTTTCTGCATCCTGTCCGCTAAAGGAAATATCCAGCCGCTCCAGCGCATCGGCGATGGGGATGAATTCGTTTAGGCCCGCAAGGTCGCCGCCGTCGGACTGGTCGATATAGCCGGAGACGGTCATGGCG
This sequence comes from uncultured Pseudobdellovibrionaceae bacterium, assembly GCA_964552285.1. Classification (GTDB taxonomy): domain Bacteria; phylum Pseudomonadota; class Alphaproteobacteria; order Micavibrionales; family Micavibrionaceae; genus CAZKGT01. The sequence goes on from CAZKGT010000209.1 coordinate 2,172, forward strand.
ATGATATTGCCGTTGGCATCTAACAAAGGCCCGCCGGAATTTCCGCCGTGGATCGAGACGTCGCCCTGTATGAACCAGAGTTTTGTGTTGCGGTTGAAACGTACGGCGCTGACGATGCCTTTGGTGACGGTGTCCTGAAGATAGTAGTATTTCGGCGCGCCGATGGCATAGACGTCTTCACCGACATTCGGCTTTTCAGGGCGGACGGGCAGGACGCGGAAATTGAGGTCGTCCGGCATTTCTTCGAGCTTCAGCAGCGCAACGTCCCGGTGCCGGTTGACGCGCAGCACTTCGGCGATCAGCTTGTCCTCCTTGCCCGACGTGACGACGCGCACGCGGAAGGCGTTGCCGACCACATGGGCGTTAGTCAGGATGTGGCCTTTATCCGTAATGAAAAAGCCGGAGCCGTGGCCTGTGCCGCTCTGTATCATGACGGCGGCATTGCGCAGGGATTCGATCCGTCCGGCCGCAGGGGTTTCGGAGAGCGGTATATCCGGCAGGCTTACTTTTTCCTGCGGATCGTACAGGCCTTCGGGGGCCTCATTAAGATCCTGAATGGTTTCCGGGATTTTTTCGGGCAGTTCGCCGTAAACCACCAGGTTGCGGAAGGCTTCATCCGCACCGAGATTGTGTGTTGCGGCGGCAAAGGCATCCTCGATCAGCAGTTCGATGCCCTCGTAATTCGGAACGCTGAGTTTCGAATAGCCATCCGTCCGGGCTTTGAGGACATTCTTACGGTGTAGCTTGTCGTAAACCGTCCATTCGATGCCGATTTCCGCTTCGCCGCTATAGCCGCGCGGGCGGCCGAACCAGAAGGAGCGGCGGTTGCACAAATCAAGGCGCAGGGTGGTGACATGTGCGCCGATGGCGTAAACCGTGCGCTGGAGGTCTTCGCCCTCGTCGAACAGGCGGCCCGGATTGCCGGTGACATCGTAGCCTTGCGACTCCATGGTGGCGACGAACAGGTCTTTTACCCGCGTATCGGCAAAATGACGCTGGATGGTGGCGGTGCGCATGTCGTCATAGGGCGAGCCGCACATGAACAGGCCGAAAATCCCCTTGGGGCTGGTGGCGGCGAGCGGACTTCCCGTCGGGATACCGTATTTGATTTTGTTAAAGCCGATGGGTGCAGGCTGGGCGTCTTCGGGGATGTCGGGATAGGGTTTCAGATCGTGCTTGCTCACGGTCAGGCCGTGGCA
>CAZKGT010000210.1:0-3360 GCA_964552285.1 uncultured Pseudobdellovibrionaceae bacterium
GGATAGGTCACATGAGAATGTACCCGCGCCACCAGCGTCTTCCCGGTTTCCAGCGGCTGGCGCAGCGATTCGAGCGTAGCCCGGGAAAATTCCGGCAACTCGTCTAAAAACAGCACGCCCCGGTGCGCCAGCGAAATCTCGCCCGGCTTGGCCTTCTGACCCCCGCCGATCAGCGCCGGAAGCGAGGCCGAATGGTGCGGATCGCGGTAGGGCCGGGTTTTAATCAGTCCGCCTTCCGGCAAAGTTCCGGCCAGCGAATGGATCATCGAAACCTCAAGCGCCTCCTCCGGCGAAAGCGGCGGCAAAATTCCCGGCAGGCAGGAGGACAGCATCGACTTGCCGGACCCCGGCGGCCCGATCATCAGCAAATTATGCCCCCCGGCCGCGGCCACTTCCAAAGCCCGCTTGGCGCTTTCCTGCCCCTTGACCCCGGCCAGATCCGGCACGAGCATCGGCCCGCCCGTACCAAGCTGCGCCTCGGGCCGCCCCAGTACCTGCGAGCCCTTGATATGATTGATAAGCTGCAGCAGATCCGCAGGCGCAAGAATATCGACATCCCCCGCCCATGCCGCCTCCCCGCCGCAGGCCGCGGGACAAATCAGCCGGTTATCATTCGTCGCCGCATGGATCGCCGCCGGCAAAACCCCGGCCACCGCGCGAATGCCCGCATCCAGCGATAACTCCCCCAGCACCACGAAATCGGCCAGCTCTTCCTTCGGGATCACCTCCATCGCCGCCAGCAGCCCCAGCGCAATCGGCAGATCGTAATGGCTGCCCTCCTTGGCCACATCCGCAGGCGCCAGATTGACCGTCAGCCGCTTGGCCGGAAGCGATAACCCCAGCGCATGCATCGCACTCCTGACTCTTTCCCTGGACTCCGCCACCGCCTTATCCGGCAGGCCAACAATGGTAAACGCCGGCATCCCGCCCGCAATCTGCACCTGCACATCAATCGGCTGGACATCAATACCCTGAAAGGCGACAGTGTTTACACGCGCGACCATTTATTGATTTTCCTCCCCACATTTTCTGCGAACCCAGAAATCATAGCCGCCAAAATCTGGATAGATCCTGCTTTCCGTGAAAAATTTGATATATTGATCCCAATTCTCGGGATGCTGCTTCGAGTTATACCGCAACGCCCAGTGAGTTCCGGGAAAAATAAGCATAAATGGTGTCACTAAAATATTCGCTTGCGACAAATCATCATTCACACCGATTGGATAAAAGCTCGCCCCCCTAAAATCCTGCCATGCCTGTTGATCATAGGGATTGTTATATTGGCCATAAAACGTTGAAAAGCTCTGCCTTGAGTCTCCATTCGACCAGGCATCACCAAACCGCATAGAGCTAACTTTTTGGCCACTTTTGTCATACGCCTCAAACAACAAGAACATTGTCCTGATTGTACTAGGCCCTTTTGGTTCCGGGCCAACAATGCGCAAGACAAAATCTAAATCATCGTATGGCACATAAGAAGAATGGGGCACATATTCTGCGCCAAATAGTGGACACCCTTGATCAGGTTTTTCTTTTGCTTCCACTGGGAATAGAGTCCCTGCGAAGAAAAAAATGAACACGAGCAACACTGATAATAAGTGGTTTTTCAAAAATATTCCCCTTTTGTTCTCATACTTGAATTGTTATGGCATAGCCCTGCATGAAAGGGAAGAGCAGAAATATTTACGGCCACACATACACCTGCGTGCCCGGTTCATTTCCCGTTAAGCTCCGGCCTGTCATACTGCCCAAATGGAAAAGAAAAAACTGCGCCTGCCACCCTTTAAATCGCTCATAAAAAACCCGGCTGTCTGGGTGATTGCCTTTTATTGTATAAAGGGCACAGCCGTTACTCTGGTTGCCGCGGCCATTGCCTTGTTTACGCTCTGGGGTTAAGCATCTTTTTTTCACCACAGAAATAACATCCCTAGAGTGAATCGAAATTTAACGCCACCCCGTCATCCCGGACTTGATCCGGGATCCATAGGTCCTTTCCGCTCTGGCATGCATTGTTTTTACGCGAAGCCCCGAAGAATTATATCTTCGCTTCTTCGGGGCTTCGCGTAAAAACCTCTTGGCTGTTAGGAACGGAGAATCTCTATAGATCCCGGATCAAGTCCGGGATGACGTGTGCCGGTATAAAGGAGTGGCATTAAATATCGATTGGCCCTTGTATTGTCATCCTGAGCATAGCGAAGGATCTTACGCTGCTATCTGAGATCCTTCGCTTCGCTCAGGATGACAAGCAAGCAGAGGCCCTCCGTGATCTCTGTGTCCTCTGTGTTAAAAAACTTGAAAATATATGAATATATTCCTATACTGAGCCTATGAAATATGGCTCAAAAACAAACACGCCCCACCCCCTCCCGCAAAAAACGCCAAACGAACTGACGAAGCCGGAAAACAACACAAAAACAAAGCGCTACAAACCATTTTCGAAAACGCTTTACTTCCATCCCCGACCCGACTATTGCTGTAGGCCTGTTTTCCTCAACAAGACAAAATGGGGCTTAAAATGAGCAAACCTAAAGTACTTATCTCTGATAAGATGAACCCGCTTGCCGCGGAAATCTTCGAAAAAAATGGCTGTGATGTTGACGTGAAGACCGGGATGTCCCCGGAGGAGCTGATCGCCTGCATTGGCGAGTATGACGGACTGGCCATTCGTTCTTCCACCACTGTCACGCCCGAGGTCATCGCTGCGGCGAAAAACCTCAAGGTCATCGGCCGGGCCGGGATCGGCGTCGATAACGTCGACGTGCCCAAAGCCACCGAAGCCGGGATCGTGGTGATGAACACGCCCTTCGGCAATTCCATCACCACGGCAGAGCATGCCATCGCCATGATGTTCGCGCTCGCCCGCCAGATCCCGCAGGCCAATGCCTCCACGCATGAGGGCAAGTGGGAGAAGAAGAAATTCATGGGCGTCGAGTTGACAAACAAGGTTCTCGGCGTCATCGGTTGCGGGAATATCGGCGGGATCGCCGCCACGCGCGGAATCGGCCTCAAGATGGACGTAATCGCTTTCGATCCGTTCCTCACCGAAGAACGCGCCGTGGAAATCGGCGTTGAGAAAGTCGAACTGGATGAACTGCTCTCCCGCGCCGACTTCATCACGCTGCACGTGCCGAAAAACGACAAGACGGCGAACCTCATAAACAAAGACACCATCGCCAAAATGAAAGACGGTGTACGCATCATCAACTGCGCACGCGGCGGGATCGTCAATGAAGAGGACCTGAAAGAAGCGCTCGATTCCGGCAAGGTCGCCGGGGCGGCGCTTGACGTGTTCTCAAAGGAACCGGCGACGGAAAACGTCCTGTTCGGTCATCCGAACGTTGTCTGCACGCCGCACCTTGG
>CAZKGT010000211.1:0-3324 GCA_964552285.1 uncultured Pseudobdellovibrionaceae bacterium
AAAAGCACACCTTAATTTTTTACGCCCGATGTCCAAAATATTCTGACGACGGACAGCTAATTTAAGATTATTAAAAATAGTAGAAACTAGCGGGCAGTAATAAACCTATGGTGATCGCGGTAGTGGTTAATTATTAACAAGCGCATCTCCGGATCGGTTCGCAGACTGTCCACTAGGGCGCGCCAGCCTCCTTTCAAAAAATCTGCAAAACATGCTCGCGAAAAAAAGGTCCGGAGACCTTTTGGATCTCCGGACAAACGGCGGTAATAGAGGGTGTGTAATTATTTTGTAGCCCATATTCGGAACTGATGCAAGGGAAAAATCAAAAAAAAAGAAATTTTTTTAGTGATACAGGGGGCTTATAAGTAAAACTGAATGTATGGAGAGTAAATAGCGTTTTTTCAAAGCCTAAACTTGTTTTTTCTCAAGTTTGTTAATATTTAAAATCTTAAAAACAAAAACGTTAGTACATATATTTGACGTATATTTACTATCTATAAATATACAAAAACTATTTTTGCTTTGTTTTTGGAGCGGGCAGTATAGCTATTACTCTGTAACTGCAACCCGGAATTATAGAATGCTTTTTACTGCGTTGCAACGGGCGTTTTTAATTTTTCCTGTCCCCATTCAGCCCATGACCCGTCATAGACGCTAACATTCTGAAAGCCCAGGATATTTAGGGCAAATGCGATGGCGCAGGCTGTTACGCCGCTTCCGCAGGTTGTGATGACGGGCTTGTCGCCCTTAATGCCATGCTCCTTGAAAAGTTGCAGAAGGTCTTCGGGTTTTCTGAGGCAGCCCGTTTTCTGATCGACAAGTGTTGAGCAGGGAATATTCTTGCTCCCCGGAATGTGTCCTGAGCGCAGACCGGCGCGCGGCTCTTCGACAATACCGGCGAATCGTTCCCATGATCGTGCGTCCAGAATATCGGCGCTGCCTTTCTCAACGATTTCCTGAAGCGTTTCCAGATCTGTAACCATCTGTGGCCTGAAATTTGCTCTGAAGGAGGCCGGACGGCCCATAACGTAAGGGTCTGTGTTGAGCGGATAGCCCTCCGCTTCCCAGTTCAGAAGGCCCCCGTTCAGGATACGGACATTGTCATGCCCGAAAATCTTGAACATCCACCAGACCCGGCACGGCCCCATAATCATCCCGTCCTGGCCATAGATCACGACAGTCGAGTCGTTCGATATACCGGCCTCTGCGACGGCGCGCTCGAATATTTCGGGCTGCGGGAGCATATGGGGCAGGGGGCTATCCGCGTCACAAATCTCTTCGATGTCAAAAAAGCTCGCCCGCCCGATTCGTTTCTGCCGGAAGACACTGACAGGGCTGATACCGCTGCCGGGCATCACAAAGGTTCCATCCAGAACCTTGATATCAGTGCGCTCCTGAATTTTCCAGGCGAGTTCGTAAGGCTCTATCAGGGAATCAAACGGGGGAAAAGCCATGAGGGAGTGTCCGTAATACTCAAAAAAAGCATATTATGCATACACGGTAATAATCTAGACCATGCAGGCACCTGAAAGCGACAATTTTTTTATTTGATCCGGGGTTTTGCATGAATGCGCCATAAGGGTTAGGGTGGCCCAAAACGCATCGCAGCCCGGGAGAGCGCAGGATGAACGATCTTCAAATTGCCATGCAGGCCCTTAACACCGATGATAACGACAAGGCTCGCCGGTATTTAGAAAAGGCGCTGGAATCCGATCAGGAGAACGCTGTCCTGCATCACAAGCTTGGCGTGGTTCTGGCAAGGTTGAGTGAAGACGAGGCTGCCGAAAAATGCTTCCGCAAGGCGATAGATAAAGACGAAACTCTGTTCATTGCGTACAGGGCCCTGACAAAATTCCTGATGGCCCGTGGGCGTTATGAGGAGGCCGGAGAGGTTTGCCGTGCCGCACTGAAAGTAAATCCGGAGGCGCCCTATATTCTGATGTATCTGGGCCTCATCAACAAAGAACTGGGCAGGCTGGATCAAGCGGAGGCGCGTATAAACGAAGCGCTGGAAGTTTCCCCCGCCTTTGACAAGGCATGGTCAAATCTCGGGATTGTTCTGGAAGCAAAAGGCGAGCCGGAACAAGCCATCAAGGCATATGAAAAAGCCGTCCAGCTGAATCCTGCCTTCGCCGAGGCTTATAACAATCTCGGTTTTGCTTTGTTCAAGCTCGGCAAAAAAGAAGAGGCAAGGCAGGTCTTCGAGTCCTGGCTGCAGGCGGAGCCCTGCAACGGCAATGCGCATCATATGCTGGCCCGCTCGAAGCGCTATAAGTCGGAAGACGATCCGCACCTGAATATGATGCTGGAGCTGAAAAGGCAGGACGCCCTTAATGAGGAAACGGAGCCGCTCGTCCATTTTGCCATCGCCAAGGCCATGGAGGATCTTGAAAATTATGAAGAGGCTTGGGACGCCCTGCAAAAGGCCAACGAACTCACCCGAAAACATTTCTCCGACGATATTTCTTCTGCGAGACAATATTTTGAAAACATCAAAGATGGCTGGCGAAGGAGGCTTTCAGATATGTCTGTATCAATAGAGAGTCCACCATTTACGCCCGTCTTTATTGTCGGAACGCCGCGCTCCGGCACGACTCTGATTGAGCAGATCATCGGTTCTCACCCGGACGTTACTCCGGCCGGTGAAATGGATTTTCTGGAACGGGCAGCCTATGAGGAGGGGCTTTATTCCAAAACCGCCGAAGAATGGCTGGATAAGGCGGACAGGAAAGATCTGAAATCAATTGCACAAAACTATTACGAAAGCGTACATGAATCGGTTTCCATTGAAAGCCGCTACGTCACGGACAAAATGCCGGAGAATTTCCGCTTTGTCGGCCTGATCAAATCGCTGTTCCCGAATGCGAAGGTCATTCATGCCTGCCGTGATCCGAGGGATGCCTGCCTGTCAATCTATAAGCAATATTTTGTTGGCGGTTTTCCGTATGTCTATGACCGGGATGAAATGGTCGAATATTACGGGCTCTATAAGGACCTTATGGCGTTCTGGCATGAAAATCTGCCCGGCTTTATCCGTGACGTGCAGTACGAGGCTCTTGTTGAAAATCCTGAGCCATTGGTCAGGGGGCTGCTTGAATTCTGTGATCTTGAATGGAACGATGCCTGCCTGAATTTCCACCAAAGCCGCCGCCCCGTCGAAACAGCCAGCGCCCTGCAGGTTCGCAGGCCGCTTTACTCATCCTCGGTTGGCAGGTGGAAAAATTTTGAACCCTATGCCGGGTCGTTTTTTAAGCGTCTGGAAGAATGGCTCCCCGGGCCGGATTCGAACCAGCGACCGATCGGTTAACAGCCGATTGCTCTACC
>CAZKGT010000212.1:0-969 GCA_964552285.1 uncultured Pseudobdellovibrionaceae bacterium
AAAGGACAAATTGCACCTGCTACAAAATTACCCTACTTTTGCAACAGGTCTATTAACCAGCAATACCGGACAACCGTGAAGCCCGAGCTGTTTCCACGTCACGATCTCGAAAAACTCGTCCATCGTCCCGAGCCCGCCGGGAAGAACGATAAAAGCATCGGCCCGTTCGGCCATCATCATTTTCCGCTCGTGCATGGAACTGACGATGTGATGCTCCGTAATGTTTTCCTGCATCACTTCCATTTTCTGGAGGTGTTCGGGGATAACGCCGATAACGCGCCCGCCATTGTCCATCGTTGTGTCCGCAAGAATGCCCATCAACCCGACCGAACCGCCGCCGTAAACGACCGTCCACTCTTTTTCCGCGCACAGAACGCCAAGATCCCTGGCTGCCTGCTTGTACACCTCATCCACACGGGAAGAAGAGCCGCAATAAACGCATATGCTGTGAATATTTTCCATGGAAGCGGCTACTCGGCGCTATCGGGACGGACCGTTTCAGCCACATATTCCTTACCGCCCCAGTAAAGAATAACCGGTGCGCAGACGCTGTCCCTGATCTGAAGCGCCACGGAACAGGTCGGCGGCCCCTCACCTTCGGCCAGCGGCGTATCGCCGGATGCCGCGGGCTCGAGAGGATGCGTAACGATCTGGACTTTAACATCCGGATTGCAAAATCCCGGCTCATCGGCTGTTTTTGTCACCGGAAAGGACAAAACCCGCACCTCGGGCTTTCCCGTCGGCGGATTTTCCGCCACCGCCAGCACAACCCGCATCGTCTTGTCGTCCTTTTTCGAAGAAAGCGCCACCCCGGTCAGGATATGTTCTTCTTCGGAATCGCAATCGAGATCGGTACGCATCCGTTTGCCGTAGCGCCAGAACACGTCCGGATGATCATGCGCCAGCACGTTCATCCAGCGCGGATAGGTGCCGAATTCGCGCGGCCGGTCCTTGGCGCTGTGATAAAGC
>CAZKGT010000212.1:979-3304 GCA_964552285.1 uncultured Pseudobdellovibrionaceae bacterium
GTCAAAATCCACCCCCATCGCCAGCAAATCCGCCCGCTGCTCGGTCAGCGTCTTCAGGCAGGAAAGCTCGTAAACGCGCTCCAGTGCCGGACTTTCCGCCTGCGCACCCGCCCATGCGCACTGGGCATCGCGGTAGGAAAGCCAGCTGTTTTGCGCTTCGAACAGCTCTTCTTTAATTTCTTCTGCCTGTTTTTGTGTCAGTTCCTGATAGACCATATTCAGCTTGACCTGCGCATCGTCCAGCCCGCGCCTGACACAATCCATCATTCCGGCCGTACTCTCCACATCGTCGCAAAAATCGAGATGTTCCTGCGCACGCGCGCCGCCCGGCAGACAAGCCAGCAATAACAAAAGACAAAAACCCTGAAAAATCGAACGCATATCAACTCCCCAATCCTGTCGGTCCGACAAGAATAGCCCTAAACATCCGCAGCGAAAAGAAACAACATTCCGGATCGACTCTTATCATGCCGGAAAATCGTAAAAATTGGATCAAGACGGGGATTTATATCGGCAGCGTCGGCTTAACGGTCGGCAGGGTTTGCTGGACCTTCAGTTGCATGCGAAGTCTTTCTGCATCCAGGTCCATTTCCGGAGCCTGTTGCGTCACTTCATCATCCAGGCCGCTATCGACCGCCTCAGCAACCGTAATGCCTTCTTCCTGATAAGCATGCAGGTTGTCCTGACGCTCCTGAAGCCTCTCTTTGGCATCCCGAAGATCGGCCAGAATGGGATCGTTTTCTTCCATGTTCACATTCAGGCCAAACAGGTTCGGATCGTTCAGATACATGCTGGAATTTTCAGCACCCATCTGAATTTCCATTGGTTGAGCCAACTGTGCGGGAACCTGCTGCGGCCCCGTTGATGCTGCCGGAGTCGTTATTTCCCTGGCTTGCTGACGGCGAACCTCCTCAACAGACATTTTTAATCTTGTCGGCTCGGATCTTGCCCGGCCTCTTTTTCCGCTTAAGCCGCTATCAAAAGTAACCTCATACTTGCCGGCCGTTTCCGGTGTAATAGCATTTGCGAGCAATGCCGCCCCGACCACAAGACCGCTCCCGGGAACCAGCATATTTGAAAATGTGGTTAGGGCCGTATCCCGCACAAGATTTCCCGCCAGCCGCTGAAGCGGGCTATTGCCCTTGTTTTCGTTCTGCTGCAAAGCCTGTTCATGATTCGCACCGTTTCCATTTTTTGCATCGGGATTGTCTCCTGCACGTTTTTGTTCTTCAATCTGTGCTTTCCTCTGGCCCTCCGCCTCCTTAAGGTTGGCCTCATTTTTCTTGTTATCCGCAGCTTTATTGGAAGCGCCATCGTCGGCAGTATGATTAACCTTCACATCATTCTGGTGTCCGATATCGGCGGCCTCTTTGATATTTGCCGTGTTATCGGCAACATTAATCCCGGCCGGAACGCCCAGTGTTGCCAGAAGGTCCTGATCGCCGACCTCTTTACTGGTCGGATCGAAAAAACTTGCCAGCGTATCGACAATGCCCACCGGATCCGCAACGCCCGGATCGGCATAAATACCGCCGGGATGCTGGTTTTCCATGAACATCCCGGAAGAAGAAGACGGACCGTCACCCACCCCGGCGGACGGCCTGAACATCTCGTCTGCATTCATTTTTATCGTCTGCTCGGTAGACAACCGCCTAACCCCTCACTATTTTCGTTTATGTCAAACTACGCCTAAATTATTAATTTTCTACAAATATATTCTACCGGATATGGGCTTTCCGGCACAAATTTCGAAGGCTTTACGCATTGGGCCGGAAACGGCGGTAACTCAGGGCTTCCGCGACATGCTTTTGCCCGACCATTGCCGGCGCGCCGTCCAGATCGGCAATCGTGCGCGCCACCCGGATCATCCGGTGATACCCCCGCGCCGACAGTTTCATCTGCTCAGCCGCCTGATTCAAAAGGGTTTTTGCCGGATCTTCCAGTGTCACGGCCTCTTCCAGAACTTCCCCGGAAGCATGGCAATTTAACGTAAACCCCCCTGCTTTTTCAATACTTTTATAGCGCTGCGCCTGAACCTCCCGCGCCCGCAACACCCGCGCCGCAACAACAGCCGAACTTTCCCCCCCTCCGGCCCCGGCAAGATCGGAAACGGAAACCGGCGGCACATCGACCTGAATATCGATCCGGTCCAGCAGCGGCCCCGATATTTTGGCCTGATAATCGGCTGCGCAGCGCGGCGCCTTGGTACATTCCTGATCCGGATCGCCCAGCCAGCCGCAGCGGCAAAAAGCTGAATTGATAGGCCTTGCCCGGTTCTAGCTGTGCCAGGCGCGCCAGATTCTCAACGATTAAAATATCCTGTCC
>CAZKGT010000213.1:0-3250 GCA_964552285.1 uncultured Pseudobdellovibrionaceae bacterium
CGCTTTCAGCGTCCTCCCGATCCTACCGGCCTTCGGCCGGTAGTGGTTCAGTTTCAATATAAACAGGCGTAAAAACACACAACAAATTATCAAATCTGGAAAGAGGGTTATTGATATGAAAGGCTTAAATAGAATTCTTGCTGCTGGCGCTATTCTTACCGTGCCTGTTGTGGCGAGTTGTATGGAAACAACCAAAGACCCTAATGACACGGGACCCACTGTCGGCGGCACTGCTGGCGCTTTTATGAAATGGGTTGATGAAAAAACAGATAAAATTGGGTGCGACTATAGAGAAGCGAAGGGTGCAGCAGAAGAGGAACTGCCTGAACACTGCAAAAAAGGGCCGGAAGCCCCAGCGGCAAAATAGTCATTTGTTTGTTGAAACGAAGAAATTAAAAACCGGGGCTTGCCCCGGTTTTTTCTTGGTCCGTTAATAAAGCCACGGCCTTTTGCCCTGATCCCCGCTTTCAAACGCCGCGATATGGTCCGCCTTCTCCAGCGTCAGGCCGATATCGTCGAGGCCGTTCAGCAGGCAGTGTTTGCGGAACGGGTCGAGGTCAAAGGAAAAGCCGAATTTATTGCCGCGGGTGACGGTCTGGGTTTCAAGGTCTATTTCAATCGGCGCATCCGGGTTTTCCTGCGCTTCTTTCATCAGTTCGTCAACCTGCGCCTGCGGCAGGCGGATCGGCAGGATGCCGTTCTTGAAGCAGTTGTTATAAAAGATATCGGCAAAGCCCGGTGCGATAATGCAGCGGATACCGAAATCGAGCAGGGCCCACGGGGCGTGTTCCCGGCTGGACCCGCAGCCGAAATTATCCCCGGCAATCAGGATTTCCGCATTCCTGTACGCATCCTTGTTCAGGACGAAATCAGGAATTTCGTTGCCGTCATCGTCATAGCGCATCTCGAAGAACAGGCTGACGCCGAGCCCGGTGCGCTTGATGGTCCGCAGGAACTGTTTCGGGATAATCATATCGGTATCGACATTGATCATCGGCAAGGGGGCCGCAATGGCCGTGAGCTTTGTGAATTTTTCCATGGTGACCATTTATGCGTCAGGCATGTTTCAAAGGCAAGGTTTTTAAGGGAAACGACCGGAGCGTACACACCCCGCCGTCATGCCCGCGGAGGCGGGCATCCGGACATGATTCAACAATCGCGATGGTTGCCACCTGACCGGATCCCCGCCTGCGCGGGGATGACGGGAACCGGTTATCCGGAAAACAATTTAAGCATCCTGCAAAATTTTCGCCGCGCTGTCCGGGTCCTTGATACGGGCGTAGGCCCAGATCATGTCGCGGTCGAAGGCGCCGGCATATTTGTCTTCGCCGTTCATGGCAGCCATGCGCTCAAGCGCTTCGCCCGGCGTGCGCTGGTGCGTCTGGTGCGGGCGGCGCATGCGGTCGCCGTCATAGGCGTCGACAATGCAGGAAGCCTGCACGGCCAGCGGCATGTTTTCACGCTTCATGCCTTCCGGGCCGTTCCCGTCGGCGCGTTCGTGGTGATAAACCATCAGCGCCTTCATCAGGATAATGTGCGGGTGCATGGCAAGCTCCGGCGCATCGGCCAGAACCTCATCCAGAACTTCAACGCCAAGCCGTGCGTGGCGCCTTTTGTCTTCGCGCTGTTCCGGCGTCGGCCGGTTCGGCAGCGTCCAGATCCCCGGATCGTAGCAGTCATGGGTCTTGCCGAGATCGTGGAATTTCATCGCCGCTTCGAAGTTGGCGCAGGCCCGGTCGGAAAAGCCGATAAAGCGCATGAAGTTTGCGCCCTCATAGGCAACGCGTACGGAATGGGCGATCATCTGGCGGCCGTAATTATTGACCCCGTCGCCGAAATTGCGCTGGCGGTCCCAGAGCTTTTTCTCGTACGGTGCAAACCGCTCGCCAAAGTCCCGGTCATACCCATATGACTCGATCAGCCGGTCCAGACGCGGAAGCTCGTGGGTCCACTCATATGCATTGCCGTTACGAGCCCCGCGTTCCGCCTTAAACGGAAACAGGGTCAAAAAATTCATCGCTACTCAGTTCTCTATGTTTTGAAAACTTACCGCCAAGGAAAGTTTCGTTTAGTCCTTATACGGCATAGATAAAACTATGCCTGACAAAGATCAATATTATATTAACACATAATCCCGTGGCAATGTGCCGCAGAATCGCAAGACTGTCTTTGTAAAATCACAAGCGCGCCTTTACAGGCTCCGGCAATCTGACAATTTACCCTTAATGGCTGCCGCCGCGGCCATGGCCGGGCTCATCAGGTGGGTCCGCCCGCCGCGGCCCTGACGGCCTTCAAAGTTGCGGTTTGAGGTTGAGGCACAGCGCTGGCCTGGTTTCAGCTTGTCGGCATTCATCGCCAGGCACATGGAGCAACCGGGCTCCCGCCACTCAAAACCGGCTTCCACGAAAATCTTGTCGAGCCCTTCGGATTCTGCCTGTTCCTTCACCAGGCCGGAGCCGGGAACGATCAGGGCCTGCACACCGTCGGCAACCTTGTGACCGTTGACGGTTTTTGCAACAGCGCGGAGATCTTCAATACGTCCGTTGGTGCAGGAGCCGATAAAGACAACGTCCACCGGAATGTCCGTCAGCTTCATGCCTGCCTCAAGTCCCATATATTCGAGCGAACGTTCCACAGCCTTCTGGCGGCCCGGATCATCATAGTCGGACGGAGAGGGAACGGAGGCCGTAATCGGCGCGACATCCTGCGGGCTGGTGCCCCATGTGATGGTCGGGGCGATATCTTCGGCCTTCAGGGTGATTTCCTTGTCAAAGGCGGCGTCGTCATCGGTTTTCAGCGTGCGCCAGTAGGCTACTGCCTTGTCCCAGTCTGCGCCTTGAGGGGCCATCGGGCGGCCCTTCAGATATTCGAATGTCTTTTCATCGGGCGCAATCAGGCCAGCGCGCGCGCCGCCCTCGATGGTCATGTTGCAGACCGTCATCCGTCCCTCCATGGACAGGTCCCGGATGGCGCTGCCCGCATATTCGATCACATAACCCGTGCCGCCTGCTGTGCCTATCTTACCGATAATCGCCAGCACAACATCCTTGGCTGTTACGCCCTCGGACAGCGTGCCCTCGACATTGATCCGCATCGATTTGGCCGGCTTTTGAATAAGCGTCTGCGTGGCCAGCACGTGTTCAACCTCGCTCGTGCCAATCCCGAAGGCCAGCGCGCCGAACGCGCCGTGCGTACTGGTGTGGCTGTCACCACAGACAATCGTCATGCCAGGCTGGGTAAAGCCTTGCTC
>CAZKGT010000214.1:0-3194 GCA_964552285.1 uncultured Pseudobdellovibrionaceae bacterium
TCCCCAGTAAACCTTTGCCTGTCAATGTGTTCTGATGCAGAGTCCGGTAGTGTGCCTCAGAAGAACAATCTAGGACAGATGACACGGCATATCCAGTGCGTTATTCAGCGCAGGGCGTGCTCAATCCCCATTGAGCGGTAAAATGTACATTTTTCCTCAGCAACCCCCGGATATTCTGGCCCAACATCTCCGCACAACGCTCGAAGCAACGGCGTTCCTTCAATCGCGGCGCATTCCGCGGCAAATAAAGCAAGATCGGCGCGAACAAGAAGGAAACCCGCCGCATTTAAAAGCGGAGAGTTGATGGTACAATTCTTCTGAATCTCGGGAAGAATGTCCTCGATTTTATCAATCAGTTCCCAAACGGCATCAAGATAGGTATTTACATGTTTGAGCTTGGTATAGGCCAGCTTCTCCTTAATCGAACGAAGCTCTGCCTGCGGGTAAACGACATCGCCGCAATTCGCCTGAAAGGATGCATCAGAAAGATCATTTCCCAGAGACAGCTGACGCAAGGTCTTTCCCGGCCTTTCCAAGGCCTTAAGACCTCTCTCATAGGGTAGCTTTTCGTGAGGATGATGTTCGCACCCGGCCCGAAAAGTAAAAACTTCACGCATATAGTTATGCTGCCTGAGAGCCGCGCCCAGAACATCATCATATGTAAGGCCTCCGGCGGCTGCTTCGGGCAGGAAGGCTTCCGGCAACAGGCTCTCGTTTGCATGAACAAGCAGCGCCTGATCGGTGAGTATTTCAACAAGCTCGACGGAAACCTGAAGAGTTCGATCTACCGCTCGAAGATAATTCTTTTTGAGTTCCCGCGCCCGTTTAAGCGTATCTGGATCGGGATCAGAAAACCCTGCCTCGGAGAGCTTTTTGGTGTCAACCAGATCTATACTTCCGAGAATCTCCTTTAAGGAGCGAAGCCTGCTCCAGGTGGCAACTTCATATTGCCTGAGATCATTAACATCCCCCATAGCACTCTCCACTATCAGTTTTTTATATTTTCGGTTCACCAAATAGTGACCGATACAACGCCTGCCGGCGCTCGAACGCCCTGGTCGGCATCGAGGCAATTTTTGCGTCCGTCTCGGCCATGGATTCCGCAAGCTCTGATTTTTCCAGTCTTGCAACAACTTATAAAAACGGTCAAGCGCAGAACTAAATGAGCTCCACAAAACTATCCATCACGCGCTTCTTGCCGCCACGCTCAAAAGCAATATCGAGCTTATGTCCGTCAATGTGGACAACCGTGCCCTCGCCGAACTTGTCATGGAAGACGCGGCAGCCGCGGGTAAATTCCGCGCCGCTTTCATTGCGAACCTTGCGCTCGGCAGCCGCCTGCCGGACCGGTGCAGGCTGGAACCCGCTCGAGTCCCAGTGCTGCGATCGGCCCCCGCCGTAAAGCCCGGCATCCGAACTGACCTCGACATGTGCGGCAGGCAGTTCGTCAATAAAGCGCGATGGGATCGCATTGATCCAGCTGCCGTACATCCGCCGGTTGGCGGCAAAGGAAATATAAGCCTTCTTGCGCGCCCGCGTAATCCCGACATAAGCAAGGCGGCGCTCCTCCTCGAGGCCCTTCAGGCCGTGCTCGTCCATCGTCTTCTGGGAAGGAAACAGCCCCTCCTCCCAGCCGGGCAGGAAAACGGCGTCGAACTCCAGCCCCTTGGCACCGTGCAGGGTCATCACGGAAATATATTCGCCGCCCTCCGTGTTCTGGTTTTCGAGGACAAGCGAAACATGCTCCAGGAAATCGCCCAGCGTTTCAAACTCCGACAGGCCGGAAATCAGCTCTTTGAGGTTTTCAAGCCTGCCCGGCGCTTCCGGTGTTTTGTCGTTCCGCCACATCTCCATATAGCCGGATTCATCCATCACCTGCGCCGCCAGTTCCGGATGGGCCGTCGTGTCCAGCAGGGAGCGCCAGCGCTCAAAATCCTGTGTCAGTTTAGAAAGTGCCCCACGGGTTTTCGGCTTAATTTCGTCGGTTTCCACAAGCTGCAGAACCGATTCGTACAGGCTGATCCCTTTCGTACGCGCATACGCGTACAGCGTCTGTACGGTGGCATCGCCGATCCCGCGCTTGGGCGTATTGATAATCCGCTCCAGCGCCAGATCGTCGGCGCTCTGCACAATCACCCTTAAGTAGGCCAGCGCATCGCGAATCTCCATCCGCTCGTAAAAGCGCGGTCCGCCGATCACTTTATAAGGAAGACCAAGCTGGATAAAACGCTCCTCAAACTCGCGAGTCTGGAAACCGGCGCGCACCAGCACCGCAACATGGTCCAGCGACCAGCCTTTATGCTGGAGCTGTTCGATCTCCTCACCGGCCCAGCGCGCCTCAGCCTCACCGTCCCACAAGCCACGTACGGTAAGCTTGTCCCCGTCCTCCGCATCCGCGTACAGCTTCTTGCCAAGCCGTCCTTCGTTCTGCTCAATCAGGCCATTGGCCGCGCTCAGGATATTGCCGGTCGAACGGTAATTCTGCTCAAGCCTGATGATCTTCGCTCCCGGAAAGTCTTTTTCAAAACGCAGGATGTTGCCGACTTCCGCCCCGCGCCAGCCATAGATCGACTGGTCGTCATCGCCGACGCAGCAGATATTGTCCGATCCCTTGGCCAGCAGGCGCAGCCACATATACTGCGCCACGTTCGTATCCTGATATTCATCAACCAGGATGTAGCGGAAGCGCTGATGATATTCGGCCAGCACATGGGCATTATCCGGATTCTTTAAAATCGTAATCATATGCAGGATCAGATCGCCGAAATCGCAGGCATTGAGCGTCCTGAGCCGTTCCTGATAAAGCCGGTACAGCCCTGCCAGCTTTCCGTCCGCCGCCTCCCCGGCCTCATCCATATTGACGTCAGACGGAAGGCGCCCCTTATCCTTCCAGCGCTCAATGAAATAGATCATCTGTTTGGGCGGCCATTTCTTGGTGTCGATATTCTGGCCTTCCATGATCTGCTTCAGCAGCCGGATCTGGTCGTCCGTATCCAGAATCGTGAAGTTCGAAGACAGCCCGACGAGATCCGCATGCCGTCGCAACATCCGCGCCGCCAGCGCATGAAACGTGCCGAGCCACCAGCCCTCCACCGGCTGCCCGCCGAGCAGGCCCGAAACCCGCTCCTTCATCTCCTGCGCCGCCTTGTTGGTAAAGGTCACGGCCAGAATCTGCGAAGGCCACGCCCTGCCCG
>CAZKGT010000215.1:0-3185 GCA_964552285.1 uncultured Pseudobdellovibrionaceae bacterium
TCTTTTGTCAGGCGGTTTGGTGCCTGTTCCGCGCGGTGGGAGGCGTTGTATCGTTCCCACGGATTGTTCCCGTATCCCGAGGCTGTCTGGCATCCTGTCAGGGCCAGAGCCAATGGCAGGACAAGGACTGCGAGCATGAAAATCTGGGCGAAAAACGGTTTTTTCACGGGGATGGCCTCCTGCTGTGCGCCGATACGCTTGCATGAGTAGCACAGAACATCCTATTCGTAAAAGCATGAAAGAAGTCTCCTTAACGCCCGGCCTTTATCTGGTGGCGACGCCGATTGGAAACCTGCGCGATATTTCGCTGCGGGCGCTGGATGTGCTGGCGGGGGCGGATGCGGTTATCTGCGAGGATACGCGGGTGACGGGGAAGCTCTTGCAGGCGCACGGTATCAAGAAACAGATGATCTCCTATAACGATCATAATGCAGGCGGCAGGCGCGGCAGGTTGCTGGAAAAGCTGGCGGAAGGCGGACGGCTGGCGCTGGTCAGCGATGCGGGCACGCCGCTGGTGTCCGATCCCGGATACAAGCTGGTGCGTGACTGTCTTGATCTGGGGTTGAACGTCACGAGTGTTCCGGGTGCGAGTGCGGCGCTGAGCGCGCTTCAGCTTTCGGGGTTGCCGCCGGACCGGTTCTGTTTCCTGGGTTTTTTGCCGCCGAAGCAGGCGGCAAGGAAGCAGGCCCTGAAATCCTGGCAAACGGTTCCGGCCACGCTTGTCCTGTACGAGACAGGCCCGCGCCTGCTGGCGGCGCTGGAAGATATTGGGGATGTTCTCGGCGCGCGCGCGGTGGCGGTGGTGCGGGAGCTTACCAAGATGTACGAGGAAGCGCGGCGCGGCAGTGTTTCCGAGCTTGTTCATCTTTATCGGCAGGAGGGGACGCCAAAGGGAGAAATTGTGCTGGTGATCGGTCCGCCGGAAGAAGATGCGGGGGATGATGTTGAGGCCCGCCTTCGTGAAGCGCTGGAGACAATGAGTGTGCGCGATGCGGCGGCTTTTGTGGCCGAATCGTCCGGGCGGCCGAAGAAAGAAGTCTATGATCTGGCGCTGCGCCTCAGTAAGGGGGAGGCCTAGTTTTTAATGTTTTTCCTGCGCTCTGGAGATCAGGCATATCAAAAGGGCCTCTGGGCTGAGACGCTGGCGGCATGGTATCTGCGGCTGAAGGGCTACCGGATTTGCGCGATGCGCTACAAAACGCCGGTGGGGGAAATCGATATCGTGGCGCGAAAGGGCAAGGCGCTGGTGTTTGTCGAGGTCAAGGCGCGCGGCTCGCTTGAGGAGGCATTGCAATCCATCCACAGGCGCAATCAGAGCCGGGTGATGCGGGCGGCGGAGCATTATATCGGGGCGCAGGCCTTGCCTTCCGACATTTCGATGCGCTTTGACGCGGTGGCGCTGGCCCCGCCCTTTTCGTTGCGGCATCTGGACAATGCATGGCAGGCCCATACATAATCGGAGTCCCTTTTTCCTGCCTTTCCCCATGGGAGGAACGCTCATGAAAATAAAATTTCTTTGTATGGTTTGTCTGGCGTTGTCGGCGCTATCGGCCTGTTCGCCGGTTGGCATGGTTGCCGGGATTGGCACGATGGCGGGAATCGCCGCCGTGCGCGAGGGCGGCATTAGCGGTTCGATCAGCGACGCCAAGATACAGGCGCAGATCAACGATCGCTGGTTCAGGTACGACGTCGAGACTTTCCGCAAGCTCGATATGACGGTCAATCAGGGGCGCGTCCTGCTGACCGGGGTGGTACAGGACCCAGAGGACCGGGTGGAGGCTGTGCGGCTGGCCTGGCAGGTTGAAGGCGTTAATCAGGTTATCAACGAGATCAGAATTGCCGAAAGCGAGGGCGTGACGGGATTCGTTCGGGACGGCTGGATCACGACGCGCCTGCGCACGGCCCTGACGCTGGACAAAGATGTTCAGAATCTCAACTACTCGATTGATACCGTGCAGGGCACGGTTTACCTGATGGGGGTTTCGCAGAGCCAGGCGGAGCTGAACAAGGTGATCGAACTGGCGCGCACAACGCCGCATGTGAAGCGGGTGGTCAGCTATGTGAAGAAAGCGGGCGAGGAATGGGATACGGCCGAGCCGTTGACCCCGGATCCCGTGCGGTGAGCTGTGGCCGATGAGTTTTGATCCCGGCGAATATCTCAATGCCGTGGCGGTGATGCCGGATGATGAAATTGATCTGGCCCCGGCGGCGATAGCGCTGGCGGCCTGTGAGCATCCCGGATTATCGCTTGATCGTTATTTCAATCACCTGAAGAAACTGGCTGAGGGCGTGCGGGACCGCTATGTGGAATTGCTGGAAGCCGGGGCGGATGATGCGGCGGAGACGCGGCTGGCGGCGCTCAAGCATGTCCTGTCCGACCGGTTCGATTATGCCGGGGACAGTGAGAATTACGACGATCTTGAAAATGCCGATCTGATCCGGGTGATCGACCGGCGCAAGGGCATGCCGATTGCGTTGGCGATTCTTTATATCCATGCCGGGCAGGCGCAGGACTGGGACATCCACGGCCTCAATTTTCCGGGGCATTTTCTGGTACGTCTCGACAAGGACGGGCAGCGGCTGATCTTCGATCCGTTCGAAGGGTGCCGGGTGATGCAGGCGCCGGATTTGCGGGCTTTGCTGAAACAGGCAATGGGGCCGAAGGCCGAGCTTTCGGCTCATTATTATGAGCCGGCTGGCGGGCGGGAAATCCTGATCCGTCTCCAGAACAACATCAAGCTGCGACGGATCGACCTTGAGGATTATGAGGGCGCGCTGAAAACAGTGGAGGCGATGCGCCGGGTTGATCCGGACGAATACCGCCTGTTGCTTGATGCCGGCGTTCTCTATGCCCGCACAGGGCGCAGCAAGGCCGCCGTGGCGATGCTTGAGGATTACATCGCAAAAGCCCCCGATCCGCGCGACCGCCATGAAGCCGAGCTTCTGCTCCAGCATATCTGGGCGACCGTGCACGATAAATTATAGAAAATTGTTGATTTTCTGTAACATCAAATCTATCGTGTCGCTTTTGCCGGAAGAGGACAGCTTTTATGACGATAGGAAAAGAAAAGAGCCTTAAACAAATTATGCAGGCATTCTATGATGCGGCGAGTCGTTATCCTGTGCTTTCACCCACACTACCGGACACAGCTGGGATAAGGCGGTGAATTGATTCATACTTTCAG
>CAZKGT010000216.1:0-3103 GCA_964552285.1 uncultured Pseudobdellovibrionaceae bacterium
CGGTAAAGACAGTCTCATAAACCGTCCCTGTATAATAATCGAGCCCGCGGACGATGGAGAGATCAGCGACGACGGCTCCTTCAGGGAGGTGGGAGAGTTGGTCCAGAACGAATGTCAGTTCTTCAATACCTTCTAAGTAAGAGGGATTTTGAAAATCCTCATGCATTTCAGCAATTTGCTTTTTTAGTTCTTTTGCAGAATTGGCCTTAATCATTGCCAGTTTAGTAACAAAGTCTTCAATACCGTCAGCGCCAATTTCTTTAAGCTGTCTGTATACTTCTTTGGCGCCAATTTTTTCGATTTTATCGACTATCCGTAGAACCTCAGTTTTATTTTCTACCCCCCAGCCCTCAAGTAATCCTAACCAGATTTTCCGATTGCTAATCCGTAGCTGAATACGCTCTGCCTCCATCCCTGGCAGCGAACTCAACACCTCCCAGATAATCGCCGGCATTTCGGCGTCGAAGTGCAGGGGCAGGTGATCGACGTTTATTACGTCGATATCGCACTGGTAGAACTCCCGGAACCTCCCGGCCTGCGGTCGTTCGCCGCGCCAGACGCGCTGCATCTGGTAGCGTTTGAACGGGAAGATCAGGTCGTTGAAGTGCTGGGCCACGTAACGGGCCAGCGGCACCGTCTGGTCAAAGTGCAGGGCAAGCCGCGCTTCCTTGTCGCCTTCTTCCCTGTGCAGGCGCTCAATGACATAGATTTCCTTATCCACCTCGCCTTTGGCGGCGATAACGTCAAGCTCCTCCACCGACGGCGTTTCAATCGAACAAAACCCGTAAGACTCGAAAACCTTGCGGATATGATCGAACCATTGCTGCTCCACCATGCGCACTTCAGGCAGCCATTCAGGAAATCCGGAGACAGGACGGGGTTTATAGATTTGCTTGCTCATGGATGTTTGTTAAGCGATATGTCGTGCCATAGCAAGTGATTAGCCGCTATAAGCAGGCACAGGCAATTCATTTTCAGGCTCGTGTTTTGTGCTTCGGTATTTGATTCCTGATTGACCTGGTTGTGGGTGCAGGGCATGCCGGATACCTGTAAGGGGGAAGCGAATTTTCTGCAGGTCTGGTTTGTAGGCAAAGTTAACGCCATCAAGAAGAGCGTTGGTTGCGTGAATGGTGACAGAGGGCAGGGCATTCAGGTCATTGATTACAACGCCGTTTTTGAAATATTGCGTAACATCATGAAAGATTCCGAATGCCAGCAATTCCACATTTCTCTGTGATTCAAGCCAGTGAACGACCTGATGCAGATGACGGGGAAGAAATGCGTTACAGTTTTTGTTAATGGTTCTGTCGCAGACAGGATCTCCATCGCAGAACAGCATCATGATTTTTCTGGATTCCGGCCGGTTTTGCAAACGCCTGTATTGCCACAACAACGCTTCGCCATCGATATTTTCGCCATGAATAGGCTCATGCAGGGCAAGGCCTATGTTTTTACGTGCGCGCCTCCATGGATCGTCTGCACTTTTAAACACCAAGTGCCGCAAATCATTCATACGCCCGGGATTGCTTGGACAGCCGAAATGTTTCCATAATTTGTAACTTTCGCCGCCTCTGTAATCGGATGTCGTGTAACCCAATATCTCTGTTTTTATGCCAGCCATTTCAAGGGACATGGCCAACAGATAAACGCTGGCTGCTGCAGCCTCTATCCTGTTATTCCGCATTGATCCGGAACAATCGATCATCAGGGAGACAATGGTGTCCTTATATTTTGCCGGGGCATAGCTTCGGTATCTTGTCTCGGACATGGGGTCGGCAATCTTTTGCGCAAGGCCGTTTGAGTCCAGATAAGCCCCTTCTTCATAAGATGCCAGAAGGTCAAGGTATTGCTGGGCCATCAGTTTTTTATGCCATTGCCTGGCAAGAGCACGTGCATGCTTGTAATGACCCTGTATTAGTGCCTCAAGCCTCATCGTGTAGTAATCTTTATCATTCTGATCAAACTCACGGCCCATATCGACCACACGGTCAAACTCCGTTGTGTAAGCCGTGTATTGAAATTCTTTTAATAAAGAAATTGGCGGTTTGGGATGTCTGCTTGGGTATCCATTGCCTGATCCAATTCCCGTAGGTGTATGTTGCTTTTTTCCGCCGGTGCGCCTGGCGGGCACACCTTGTTTTCTTGCGGCGCTTGCTGAGTTTTCTTCGTTTTCGGTCTGTTGTTCGGATGTGTCCTGGGGCTCTCCGGATGAGTTGGCGTCAGAATTCCCGTCTTCCTCATTATCCTGTGAATTTTCAGGTTTTTCTTTCTGCTCCTCCCGAGGGCTCATGTCATATCCGGCAGCGTTAAGGATCTTTGAGAGTTGCTTTGAAAAGGCGGCCTGGTCGCCGATATAAGGCTTCAGACTTTTAAATCCCTTAAAACCGTTATCAGTTAGCTTTTGGTCGAGTATTGCCATTTCCGCTCTGCAGAGACTGAGTACTTTTTTTGCGGAGGGTGATAAATAACGTATTCCGTTCAGGTCGGCTCGAATTTTCAGGGCAAGCCCCTCATAGAAAAGATTGCGCGAGCGCACATCTACCGGAAAAAGGCGCTTTAGACGCTCTTCTTCAGATTGCCGGATATTAACGCCGACACCGGACCATTTCTTTCCGGCGACAGCAAAAAGCCTCTCTCTTTCTGCAAAATCACAAATTGTTCTGGCTTTGGTATCAACTGGCTGTGTTTTACGGTACAGTTTTTCATCATGAAACCTGTGGGGAAGGGCCTCTCTATCGGCGTTTCCCCTAAAAGCGTTTCGCGCCGCAAGGCTTAGCCTTACGAGGGGCGGCGTTTGCAGTGTTACAGAATTTTGAAAATTTTGGTTGGAATCCTCTCGGTTAACCTGATGGGCGCAACCAACACTCAGATTGGGTTTTCCTGCTAGTGTCCTGATTACTACAGGTGCCGAGACCTTTAGAATTTCATGCCAGACGGCGTCCCGGTTCTTCCTGGCGATTCTCTTTCCCATGTCCAATATTTTTTTCTTATAACAACTAAACTGAGGCTCTATATAAACAATGTTTGCGAATATGTCATCTGTGTTTTTTCACACTACCGGACTCTGCATCAGAACACATTGACAGGCAAAGGTTTACTGGGG
>CAZKGT010000217.1:0-3100 GCA_964552285.1 uncultured Pseudobdellovibrionaceae bacterium
CAGCGACACCGCCGCTGCGCGTCGCGATATTCTGGCGAGCCTGCGAGCCCGCGCCGCCTTTAAGGCTCAGCGTTCCCTTGCCTGACAGGCTGAGGGTTTTCTTTTCCTTCGTTTCCGTTTCCTTGCTTTCGCTCATCAATTTACTTCTTCGTTCGTGGTTGCAAGAAGACCTTCCAACCTTCTCGTATAGCTTAGAAATTTATCGCACAGACCACCTGGCCGGATCACAAGGTGGGTTGCGCTGTCACGGCCGACGCACCGGCCCAGCTCTTCTTCCGAAAAAAGCGTTACCACAGGGGCGCTTTTCAGAAGGGATTCAATCTTCTTCCGGCTGTCGCTGTCCGCAGCCGATGCGCTCACATATACACCAGCTTTGCCCGAGCGCAAAATCTGAAGGACTTTTTCAAACCCTGCTGCGACCTCTCCGGCGCGGTTGGCCAGGCTGATCAGGTTGAGGCATTGGTCGCGGAAAGCTCGCTCTACCTGTGCTGGAAGGTGATCCGGAACAACGACATTTTGCTTTGCCGCTTTTTTGAAGGAATAGTTCTGTATGGCCCTGGAAAGGACCTGACGGTCGGCTTTCAGCCACAGGCCGCGGCCCGGAAGCTTGCCATTAATGTCGGGGACGACTTGATTATCAGGACCGATAACAAACCGGATTAACTGGTCCTTGGGAAAAGACTGGCGTGTAACGATGCATTGCCGTTCAGGCGCACGCGAACCCTCCGGCGGCATACAAGCCTCCGGGGGCGGGTTCGCGATGTTGTCCTGTGCGGCAGCGATCAAGCCATTTCTCCTTTCCATACATGGCCCTAGGCATTGCCGGCTTCCGCCAGCTCGGGTTCTTCGGACGCAGCTTCACCTTCCGCTTCTTCAGCGGCGGCGTCTTCGTCCGCAAACCAGTGCGCACGGGCACGCATGATGATCTCGTTCGCCTGCTGGGTGGTGATTTTCTCTTCACCCAGAATTTCAACCAGTTCGTCAGTCGCCAGGTCCGCAAGGTCTTCCTGGCTTTTAACGCCTTCTTCGCCCAGCTTGATAATCCATTCCGGACGCAGGCCTTCAAAGGAAACCAGATCGTCCTGAATTCCAAGCTCAGCTTGTTTTTCTTCCAGTTCCTTCTGTTTCATTTCCAGCCATGTAGAGGCACGGTTATAAAGCTCTGCAGCAACGTCTTCGTCAAAGCCTTCGATGGAAGCAAGCTCGTTAACA
The DNA here is from genome assembly GCA_964552285.1 of uncultured Pseudobdellovibrionaceae bacterium. Lineage (GTDB taxonomy): Bacteria > Pseudomonadota > Alphaproteobacteria > Micavibrionales > Micavibrionaceae > CAZKGT01. The sequence goes on from CAZKGT010000217.1 coordinate 1,213, forward strand.
CCGGCTTCAGTGATTTCCTCAACAGTAGTAAAGCCTTCGGCCACCAGCAGGTGCGCGATGACGTCGTCAACATCAAGGGCTTCCATGAACAGCGAAGAGCGCGTTTTGAATTCTTCGGCGCGGCGCTCGGATTCTTCGGCCTCGGTCAGGATATCGATATCCCAGCCTGTCAGAATCGAGGCCAGGCGCACGTTTTGGCCGCGGCGGCCAATGGCAAGGCTGAGCTGATCATCGGGAACGGCAATATCCATACGCTTTTTCTCTTCATCGAGAACCACGCGGGATACTTCCGCAGGGGCCAGCGCATTCACAACAAAAGCGGCAATATCCTGTGACCACGGCACGATATCAATCTTTTCGCCGCCCAGTTCCTGCACGACGGCCTGAACGCGACTGCCGCGCATACCGACGCAGGCTCCGACAGGATCAATGGAAGAATCGCGGGAAACAACAGCGATCTTGGCGCGGCTGCCCGGATCGCGGGCAACGGCCTTGATCTCGATAATACCGTCATAGATTTCCGGCACTTCCTGCATGAACAGCTTGGCCATGAAATCGGGATGGCTGCGGGACAGAAAGATTTGCGGCCCGCGTACTTCTTCGCGGACGTCATAGATAAGGGCACGGACGCGGTCGCCGTTTTTCAGGTGTTCGCGCGGCAGTCCTTCGTCGCGGCGGAGCAGGGCTTCTGCGCGGCCAAGATCGATCGTTGCGTTTCCGTATTCGACACGCTTGACCGTACCGCTGACGATCTCGCCGGCGCGGTTCTTGAACTCCGCGTACTGGCGGGCACGCTCGGCTTCACGAACCTTCTGAACGATCACCTGTTTGGCTGTTTGCGAAGCAATACGGCCAAAATCCAGCGGCGGCAGTTCGTCGACAATGAACTCGCCTTCCGTAATGCCGGGCTTAACGCGCTGCGCATCGTCAACGGTCAGTTGCGCTGCTTCGTTCTCAATCTCGGCATCATTCGGCACAACTTCGCGGTAACGCTTCAGTTCAATCATACCGTTCTTGCGGTCGATCAGTGCGCGGATATCGTGGTCGTGCCCGTATTTGGAACGTCCGGCTTTCTGGATGGCTTCTTCCATAGCCTCGATAACGATCTCACGATCAATGCCTTTGTCACGCGCAACCGCGTCAGCAACCTGCAAAAGCTCCATTTTTACTTTCCTCTCTTCTCGGATGTCGCTTTTAATAACGCATCCGTCAGAACCAGCTTCGCTTTATGAACCGATTCAAACGGAAGTGCAACCTCTCCCTGATCTGTCAGCAGGGCAATCATGTTGTCCCGTACGCCATTCAGGGATCCCCGGAACCGCTTTTGGCCCTCCAGGGGAATATCCAGTTCAATCTTGGCTTCATAGCCTTCAAACCGCGCAAAGTCCTCCAGCCGCAGCAGGGGGCGGTCGATACCGGGAGAACTGACCTCTAATCTATAGTGCCCCTCAATCGGGTCTTCCACGTCCAGAACGGCGGACAGAGCGCGGCTCAGCTTCGCACAGTCGTCAACGCCCAGATTATGCGTGGACGGATCCTCCGCCATGACCTGAAGCGCGCCGCCCTGATAACGCACGCAGACGAGATCAAAACCCAGATCCTGCACCACAGGACGGGCGATCTCCGTAACCTTGCTCTCGAGCGTTGTTTCCTTCATTTCTTTCCGTGCTTCAGGGCAACAAAAAAGGCGGGTCCTTTCGGGCCCACCCCCATCAAATCCGGGAATGTATTGAGGGTTATATAGAGGATGAGTTCATAAATGGCAAGCAATTTATGAATCGCAAAGGCACAAAGACACAAAGATATTTTTTACACACTGCGATTACTTTGCGTCTTAGATAGTGTAGTCACAAGATTTCGAATATGAGAGAATCGTATCAGCACGCAA
>CAZKGT010000218.1:0-3052 GCA_964552285.1 uncultured Pseudobdellovibrionaceae bacterium
GAAGCTAATGCTTTCAAAGGTATTTGTTGCCATACCAACTTCAGATTAGGGGGTAATCAAAAGGCGTCCCCATATCGATGAGGCCGCCATCTTTATCCTCCAGCACCAGGTCCATCGCCATACCCCGCGGATGCGCCCCGGCGCCGGGCGGGGACAGCAGGCGGTTCGGCTCCTCGCACCAGTGCGGGTTCCGCCGCACAATATCGGCCTGCTGCATCAAGGTCTGCGCCTCTTTCGTACGCAGGGAATCTCTCAGGGAAAAATATAATCCGTAGCGCTCATGACAAATGTTTGAGGCCAGCAGGGTAATCGCCGCCAGATCCTTATGCGTCCAGAGCCGGGCCTTGTCATGATAAATCTTGCCGAAAATATTGTCCGGGTGACGCTCCCGCGCATAGACAAGATCGATGCGCACAGGAAAGCCTTCCGTGAACAAATCCATAGGCACGAGGTCTGCCGGATCAATTTCAATTTTGTTTTTTTCGGGAGCCGTCATTTGTCTTTATCCTGCCGCAAAGCTATGTCATAAGGAAGACCCATGAAATTTCTTTATTACATGTTTCTGGCACTGTTCTCGCTTGCCTTTCTCGGCCTGATCGCCGGGGTAGGCGGTACCGTCTATGTCATCAGCTATTACAGCCGGGATCTTCCGGATTACAGCCAGCTTAAAGATTACAAGCCTCCTGTTGTGACCAGGCTTTATGCGGGTGACGGGCGGCTGATGGAAGAATATGCGCAGGAAAAGCGGGCCTTTGTACCGATCGAGGCGATTCCGGACATCGTAAAACAGGCTTTTATTTCCGCCGAAGACAAGAATTTTTACGATCACCAGGGCCTCGATTATCTGGCCATTGCGCGGGCCGCCGTAACGAATGTCAGGAATCTGGGCACGGGTCAGCGGCCCGTGGGCGCCTCAACCATCACACAGCAGGTGGCAAAAAACTTTCTTCTCACCAATGAAGTCTCTTTCAAGCGCAAAATCCGCGAGGCCATTCTTGCGTTCCGTATGGAACGGGCGCTTAGCAAGGAAAGACTGCTTGAGCTTTACCTGAACGAGATTTACCTCGGCGCAGGGACTTACGGCGTGGCCGCTGCCGCCCTGCATTATTTCGACAAGAGCCTTGATGAGCTGGATATCGAGGAGGCCGCCTTTCTGGCCGCCCTGCCCAAGGCGCCGAATAATTATCACCCGGTACGCCATCACGACCGGGCGCTGGAGCGAAGGAACTGGGTAATCGAGCGGATGGTTGCGGATGGCGTAATTGCGAAGGCGCAGGGCGATATCGCCAGTGCAAAATCCCTCAATGTTAAACTTGGCGACAATACCGACATTGTCAATGCACCTTACTTTGCCGAAGAAGTGCGGCGCGAACTGGAGGAGCGCTACGGCACGGAGGGACTGTACGGTGGCGGGCTTGCTGTGCGAACCAGCGTTGATCCCCGCCTGCAGGAAATTGCCGTGCGCACGCTGCGAGAGGGGCTGATGGCTTATGACCGCCGGCACGGCTATCGCGGCCCGCTCGGTCATTTCGACGCGATGGCGGACTGGAAAACGCAACTGGAAGAATTCCCCGTGCCGGAAGGCAAGCTCAATAGCTGGAAAATCGCGGTTGTCATCAAGGCTGAAAGTGAAACTGCGGAAATCGGCTTTAAGGAAGGCCCGCGCGGTACGCTTGATCTTGAGCACGTCAAATGGGCCCGCAAGTCATTGCAGGAAGGCTATGCGCGCGGCCCGGAAATCACGGCTGTAAAACAGGTCGTCAAAGCCGGTGACGTCATTCTCGTCGAACCTGTTGCAGGCAAGGATAATCTTTATGAGCTGATGCAAATCCCCCTTGTGCAGGGTTCGCTCATTGCGCTGGATCCGCACACGGGCCGGGTTCTTGCCATGCAGGGCGGATGGAAACATGAAGGCAGCGAGTTCAACCGCGCCACACAGGCCTGGCGGCAGCCGGGCTCGTCCTTCAAGCCGTTCGTTTATCTGGCGGCCCTTGATAAGGGATTTACCCCGGCCACGCTGGTGCTGGACGCACCGTTCGTTATGGAGCAGCGCCCCGGCGTAATCTGGCGACCGACAAACTATTCCAACGAATATTACGGACCGACGCCGATCCGGGTCGGAATTGAAAAATCGCGGAACCTGATGACGGTGCGCCTTGCCGATTTCGTCGGTATGGAAACGATCATCGAATATGCCGAGCGCTTTGGCGTGGTGAAGAACCTGCCGCCCTTCCTGTCCGGTGCGCTTGGCGCAGGGGAGACAACACTGCTGAAACTGACGACCGGGTATGCACAGCTCGTCAACGGCGGCAAGGAAATCACGCCAAGCTTTGTCGACCGTATTCAGGACCGGCGCGGCAAAACAGTCTTCCTGCACGACAAGCGGCCCTGCCAAGGATGCGGCGACCTGCTCGACTGGGAAGATGCGGCAGTGCACGAAGTGCCGGTCATTCCCGATACCCGTAAGCAATTGGCCGATCCCCGCAAGGCCTATCAGGTGGTTTCAATGCTGGAAGGTGTTGTCCAGCGCGGCACCGGCATCCGCATTCGCGCCCTGAAACGCCCGCTGGCCGGCAAGACCGGAACCACCAACGAATCCAAGGACACCTGGTTTATCGGGTTCTCCCCTGATCTGGCCGTTGGTGTTTTTGTCGGCTTTGACGAGCCGCGCTCGCTCGGCAAGCGGGAAACAGGCTCCTCGGTCGCGGTGCCGATCTTTCGCGACTTTATGAAGGAAGCGCTTGAAAATACCCCGCCCATGCCCTTCCGGGTTCCGCCCGGCATCCGCCAGGTCCGCATCAATGCCGAAACAGGCACCCGCGCCTCGCCGGGCGATGAGAAGGTTATCTGGGAAGCCTTCCTGACCGGCACCGAGCCAACCGATGAAATGTATATTCTGGACGGTAAGGGTATCTCGCTTATGCCTGCAGTCACGGGCACACCGGCCGAAGCGGCGACGACGGGAACGGGGGGGTTGTATTAATCAGAAAAACCTTTTATTAGACCTGTTGCAAAAGTCGGGGATTCACGTGGGAATCATGTTGTGATTCAA
>CAZKGT010000219.1:0-3040 GCA_964552285.1 uncultured Pseudobdellovibrionaceae bacterium
CTGCAATTCTCCGTTCATGAGAATTTCGAGAGCAGCCTCGGTGGTTCCGCCGGGGCTGGTCACGTTTTTGCGCAGTGTCTGTGCGTCCGTGTCCGGATCGGTTTCGGCCAGGGCGGCGGCGCCGATGACGGTTTGCCGGGCCAGCGCGCGGGCAATGTTTTCGGGCAGGCCTTGTCCGATCCCGGCTTCGGCGAGAATGTCCATTAGCAGGAATATGTAGGCAGGGCCGCTGCCGGAAACGGCGGTGACCGCGTCCATTAGTGTTTCGTCTTCAATCCACAGCGTTTGTCCGGCTGCATCCAGAATCCGGGTCGCTGCGTCTTTTTGTTCCGGAGAAACATTACCCGAGGCAACGGCGGCTGTGATGCCTTTGCCGATGGCGGCCGGGGTGTTGGGCATGGCGCGAACGACAGGCTGGTTTTCCCCGAAATAATTCCGGAAGGAGGCGATTGCCTGTCCGGCGGCAATGGACAGAATCAGTCCGTCCTGCGGGATGAGCGGTTTCAGTTCCGTGCAGACGTCTTTCATGACCTGCGGCTTGACGGCCAGGACTGTGACGTCCGGGGTAAAGCCGGAGGCGCGCAGGGCCTGGATTTCTTTGATGGCGGCTATATTCCTGCCGGTAAATTCTTCCGGAATCCCTTGCGGTTCAAGGACGACGATATGATCTGCAATATCTGCTGAAAGCCAGCCGCGCAGTAGGGCGCCGCCCATCTTGCCGCAGCCTGTCAGGAGAATCTTCATGACTCGCCGGCGATGTCCATCAGGGCCAGTGAGAGCTTGGCATCGTCGAAATGGACACGCTGGGAAAGCAGGTGGAAGACAGGGTAGTAACGTTCGCACTCGGCCAGAGCGATATCAACTACCTCGCCGATATTGTCGAGCCCGCTTAATTGTGACGAGCCGCGCAGCAGCGTTGTATGGCGGAAGCACGGAACATGGTTTTCCCGCGGCAGGTCGAAATAGCCAAGCCAGAGCGCAGCGTTGATTTCCATCAGCGCGTTGGCGGCGATCGGCAGATTATCCTTGCTGACGGTCAGATCGTACTGGCAACAGAACTGCATGGCGTTGAAGTTTTCCTGCCAGATGAAATAAATACGGTAGGCGCAGTAGCGGCCGGAGACGTGGACCATCAGTTCGTCTTCGGTCATGCGGCTGAAAGACCAGTCGTTGGAGGACAGAACCTCTTCGACACTATCAAGGGGATTCTCGTAACTATCGTACAAGTCCATTTGATCGCTCATTATTTGGCGGCTTTCTTCGTTGATTTTTCCAGAGATTCGATGCGTTTTTTCAGGTCTTCCTGTTCGGTGCGCGCTTTTTCCAGCATGGCTTCCAGCCTGTCGAAGTCCTCCCGGGGGACGAGATCCAGCTTTGAGGCCATCGCGTCGAAGCGTGTCTGAACTTCTTCACGGACCTGCTGGCGGATGGCGCTCATCAGGTTGACTGCCCCTCCGGCGACGCGTGCGATATCATCAAATATGCGTGTTTCAGGCCGCATAACTTCTCTCAAATCACTAAAACGGACTCACTAACATGCCGGTTCTTTCAGTGCAAGCCGAAAGGGGGAAAATCAGGGAGAGATTGTGTGGACAGGGGAGATCCGCCGGGCTTAAACCACGGAGATCACGGAGTCTCACAGAGTACACGGAGAAAGAGCGTGTAAGTTCTGTGCTCTCCTTTTTCCTCTGTGTGCTCTTTGGTGATTTCTGCTGCCGGTTTTTGCCCGGATGGCAGGGAAGGGTGTGCGTATTATTTCAGTTTAAGGTTGGCAGGACGGCCCTGCATGGTCCAATATTCAAGGGATTTCTTTTTGTAACGAAGGTTTGTACGGACATGATTATCGTAACGGGCGGCGCGGGGTTTATAGGTTCCAATCTGGTGGCCGGGCTGGAGGCGCACGGGGAGAACGACATTGTCGTTTGCGACTGGCTGGGCCATGAAGATAAGTGGCGCAATATCTCCAAGCGCGAACTGCGCGATATTATCCGTCCCGAGAGGCTGTTTGAGTATCTTGAAAAGCATAAGGATGCGGTGCGCGCTATCTTTCATATGGGGGCGATTTCCTCGACGACGGAGCGCGATTCTGACCTGATTATCGAGAATAACTTCAATCTTTCCCGCGAGTTGTGGAAGTGGTGCGCCGAAAATGACGTGCGGCTGATCTATGCGTCTTCGGCGGCAACATACGGGGACGGTAAGGGCGGCTTCAAGGACGATTCGACGCCCGGGGCGCTGGAAAAATTCAAGCCGTTAAATCCATATGGCTGGTCCAAGCATATTTTCGACCGCCGGATCGCGCGGATTGTCTCGGACGGGCGCGAGCATATGCCGCCGCAGTGGGCCGGGCTGAAGTTCTTCAATGTTTACGGGCCGAACGAATATCACAAGGGCGGCCAGATGAGCGTGGTCTGCACGCTTTTTCCGCAGGTGGTTGCAGGCGCCTCGGCGCGGCTTTTCAAGTCGACGCATCCGGATTACGCGGATGGCGGGCAGATCAGGGATTTTATCTATGTCGATGATTGTGTGTCTGTGATGTTATGGCTGCTGGAAAATCCGGATGTCAGCGGGTTGTTCAATGTCGGTTCCGGTGAGGGGCGGACCTTCAACGATCTGGCTGCTGCCGTGTTCAGTGCTGTCGGCAAAGAAAAGAAGATCACTTATGTTGATATGCCTGACGGCCTGAGCGCCCGCTATCAGAATTATACGCAGGCCGATATGGACAAGCTCAAAGCCGCCGGATACGACAAGCCGTTTACTTCGCTGGAGGATGGTGTGCGCGCTTACGTGCAGGACTTTATGGCTTCCGGTGATCCTTACCGGTGATTGGTTTTTTTAACCGCGAATGAACACGAACGAACACGAAATTTTTACCGCGAAGACGCGAAGGAGCGAAGAAAGCGCTGAAGGCATTTTTAGACCGCAGATGAACACAGATGGACTCAGATTTTTATCTGCGTTTATCTGTGTTCATCTGTGGTTGAAAGCACACTACCGGACTCTGCATCAGAACACATTGACAGGCAAAGGTTTACTGGGG
>CAZKGT010000220.1:0-2959 GCA_964552285.1 uncultured Pseudobdellovibrionaceae bacterium
CCTCTACACCCGTCCGGATTTCAAGGCGAAACTGGAGGCGCAGTTCGAGGGCGATATCTCCATCGACTTCAACATGGCCCCGCCGCTCTTCTCCAGGAAGGATCCCGTGACGGGCCATCTCATGAAGCGCCGTTTCCCCGGCTTCCTCATGAAGCCTGCCCTGACGGTGATGGCGAAGATGAAGGGCCTGCGCGGTACCCGGTGGGACATCTTCGGCAGGACCGACGAGCGGAAGATGGAGCGCGGCCTCATCCGCGACTATGAGGATCTGGCCCGCCACATCATCGCGACACTGACGGCTGAAAAGCTCGATATCGCCGATGCGCTGCTGCGCCTGCCCGACGAGATCCGCGGCTTTGGCCATGTGAAGGAGGCCAATGTCCTCAAGGCCAAGGAGCAGGAAGTCGCCCTGCTTCAGGAATACAACGCGCCCCACACGCCGCTGGCCCAGGCCGCGGAATAACCGCTGCCTCTTTCGCGTCTGTCACGACACAAAAAAGCCCGCCTGACCAATGTCAGGCGGGCTTTCGCATGATCGGGAAACGGCAGTGTCAGCGTAACCGTCCGGTGTTGACCGTCACGCGGACTGATCGAAGCGCCATGGCAGGAGGTCGTCGATCCTGTTGATGTGGTGGTCAGCAATGCGGGTGAGGATGTGCGAGAGCCAGGCTTGAGGATCGATATCGTTCAGCTTCGCCGTCTCGATCAGCGTATAGGCGGCCGCGGCGCGTATCCCGCCCCGGTCCGATCCTGCAAACAGATAGTTCTTGCGCCCGACGGCGATGCCGCGCACCGCCCGCTCGGCGGTGTTGTTATCAAGCTCACACCGGCCATCCTCGAAGAACGGCGTCATGCGCTTCATCCGTGTCAAAGCATACCGGATGGCCTGCGCCAGAGCGGATTGTCCGGGTAGCGACGGGAGGGTCGCCTCCAGCCAAGTGTGAAGGTCATCGAAGAGTGGCTTTGACCGCTCCCGCCGGATTTCCAGACGTGTTTCGGGCGGTGAGCCTCTGATCTGTTTCTCAATGCCGTAGAGGGCCGCGATCCGCTCCAGCGCTTGCCCAGCGATGGGCGATGCAGTGCTCTGAGCAATGTCAAAGAATTTGCGCCGGACATGGGCCATGCAGGCGACCTCTTTTATGCGGTCCCCATAAAGCTTGTCATAACCCGCATAACCGTCAGCATGAAGAAAGCCTCTGTAGCCGGACAGATGGTCTCGTGGGCGCTCGCCCTTGCGGTCCGGAGAATAGCGATAGAATGCTGCTGGCGGCGTATCCGATCCGTGGCCCCGCTCGTCACGAACATAAGCCCAAAGCCGCCCCGTCTTGGTTTTGCCCCGGCCGGGCTCAAGCACCGGTACGGGTATGTCGTCGGTGAACAGAACATCCCTGCCCATGGCATGACGGCCAATGGCTTCCACCAGGGGATCGAGCAGCGCCGCCGATTTACCCACCCAATCGGCCATGGTGGAGGTATCGAGATCGACGCCCTCGCGGGCATAGATCCGCGCCTGACGATAAAGCGGCAGATGATCCGCATATTTCGAGACCATCACATGCGCCAGAAGGCCTGGCCCCGGTATGCCCCGCTCAATCGGCAGGGACGGCATCGGTGCTTGATTGATCGTCCCGCAGTCCCGGCAGGACAGTTTGGGCCGCACATGGCGGATAACGACAAATCGTCCGGGCACGTAGTCCAGCTGCTCGCGCACATCCTCACCCATTTGGCGCATCACCTTGCCGCAATGGACGCAGTCCGCCTCCGGGGCGTGGACGACATCTTCGCGAGGCAGATGATCGGGGAGCGGTTTGCGTTTGGGTTGTTCTTTCGGCTCGGCAGGGCCGGACTGAACGGCCACGGCCTCCGCCTGTTTGATCTCCATCTCTTCCAGCATCAGCTCCAACTGATCGAGATGCTCGGACTTCGCCCCGAACTGATGCCGCCGCATCACCGCGATCTGGGCTTTCAGCTTCTCGATGAGAAGGCTCTGCTCCATGGCCAGATGCCGGAGCGCCTCAACATCGCTTGGCAGTGTATCTTGAGTGAGAACAGCCATGGCCCCTATTTTACAGGCCGTTCGCCCGCAAAGGAATCCGTGTTATCAAAAAACTGTGCTGACTACGGAGCGTCAAATCACCCGTGTGGGCTGAGTGATGACTGCGCGTTGCCGCGTCAGGCGCCAATCAATCCCATCGAGCAAGGTCGCAAGCTGGGACGGCGAGACCTGAACCTTGCTGTCCGTCGCGGTCGGCCAAACGAAGCTGCCTTTCTCAAGCCGTTTGTAGTAGAGGCACATGCCTTGCCCGTCCCACCACAACACCTTCACGCGATCCCCCGATCGCCCGCGAAAGACAAAGACGTGACCGGACAAAGGGTCCTCCTCAAGCACCGTCTTTGCCGCCGCCGCGAGACCGTCGAAGCCTTTGCGCATGTCCGTCTTGCCTGCCGCAAGCCACACCTTCGTGTTTGGTGCGAACCCCAGCATCAGTGATCCAGCGTCCGCACCAGGCGGCCCAGCTGCTTCGGCTCAATCGTGGTGGGGACAAACAGCCGCCGCCCATTGGTCAGTACCACCTCAATCCGTTCCGGCGGTGATGGCGCGGCGGGATCTCGTTCCGGCATAACATCGACAGACAAAAACCGCGGGGCCGGCTCGACCGGAGGAAGGAACTTCTTGCGCCAGACAAACAATTGCGCCGGGTCCACATCGTAGCGCCGCGCAACCGCACACACCGTCACATCAGGATCGCAGCTTTCCTCGACAATCTGGCGCTTCAACGCCGCAGGCCAGCTCCGCCGCTTCCGCCCCTCAATGATAACCGCCCCATCCAACGCCACCTCCTATGATAACTCAGTAGAACTTCTACTGAGCATCCATGAGATCCAACTGATATGTAAGGCGGTCACGGCCGGACGGTTACGTGTCAGCCGATGCCTGACAGCCAGCGCGGCGTCTCAT
>CAZKGT010000221.1:0-2936 GCA_964552285.1 uncultured Pseudobdellovibrionaceae bacterium
CACGGTCGAGGTCGAAAAGCCGGACGGCAGCAAGGAGACCTTCAAGGCCACCAAGGGCATCGTGATCGCCACCGGCGCGAGCACCATCGAGCTTCCCGCGTTCAAGTTCGACGGCGAGAAGATCATCGGCGCCAAGGAGGCGGTCAGCCTGCGCGAGCTACCGGGCCGCATGCTCGTCATCGGCGGCGGCGTCATCGGGATGGAGCTGGGCACCGTGTACAACAAGCTCGGCGGCGAAGTGCACGTGGCCGAGGCCATGCCGCGCATCCTGGCGGGCCACGACCTGGACTGCGTGAAGGTCGTCGAGCGGAAGCTGAAGAAGCGGGGCGCGAAGGTCCTGACGAGCGCCAAGGCCACGGGCCAGGAGCGCACCGCCGACGGCGTCGTCGTGCAGGTCGAGGATGCGAAGGGCAAGGCGCAGCAGATCGCCGCCGACGTCGTGCTGGTCGCCGTCGGCATGAAGCCCCGCTCGCGCGACATCGGGCTCGAGGAGTGCGGCGTTCGCATCGACGAGCGCGGCTTCGTCCCGACCGACGAGAAGTGCTTGACCAACGTGCCCGGCATCTACGCCATCGGCGACGTCATCGCCGGCCCGATGCTCGCCCACAAGGCAGAAGACGAAGGTGTTATCCTCGCCGAAATGCTCGACGGCCAATCCGGCCATATTGACTATGACCTGATCCCCGGCGTTGTCTATACCTGGCCGGAAATCGCCACCGTCGGCAAAACCGAGGAGCAGTTGGAAGAGCAGGGCATAGAATACAAATCCGGCAAATTCCCCTTCATGGCCAACGGCCGCGCCCGTGCCATGAACGCCACCGACGGTTTCGTCAAGATCCTCGCCGACGCCAAAACCGACCGAGTCCTCGGCGTCCACATCATCGGTCCCGAGGCAGGCACGTTAATCGCCGAAGCCGTCCTCGCCATGGAATTCGGTGCCTCAAGTGAGGATATCGCCCGCACCTGCCACGCCCACCCCACGCTCGAGGAATGCGTCAAGGAAGCGGCTCTGGCTGTGGACGGAAGGCCGCTGCATATATAATTTGAACTTATCTGAACCAGGGGTTTGAACGCATTGCGCGGATCGTGTTTTCAACAGTCAGTGCCGTGGCCAGTACAGCCTTTGGCATTTCAATTTTTTGTAGTGGCGGCCTTGTGACAACAATGACTGGCGCACTCAGAAGATTATTGTCTTCCGGCCGGGCGGGGGCGTTAACCCTGTAAATTTGCGAGTGTTGCGGGTCAGAAACTGTGTACTCTCTGTCCGATAGGTCGAGAAAAGGAGCGTTTCGTATTTCTTCAGGCGCCGGTTCGTGTCCTTTCCTGATCAGGGCGATTTTACTTTTTCCGGCAAACATAAAGGCGTCGGCCATTTCAAATGAAGCCGTATCAATGACAAGGCTTAGCATACCGTCTTTGATATATGCGCCTTCTTCCACTTCGATTGGCATGGGCTCTTCAGGGTCCGCGCGTGCGGCATCCGCATACTTCATCGTTTCTCTGGCTGCGGCGGTAAATAAGGCGAGCATTGATCCAGTTTATGTTTATGTCAAATTTAGGAGCTAAAGTATACGGCATGCCCATAAAAACAAAAGGGACAAAACGCCACACCTTTGCTTCTGCTCTGCAAGAAAATCACACCAATCTTTATCCATAACTTGATGTTTGTCGCGTCTTATGCCTAAACTCCCGGTCTTTAAAGGAGAACAATGAATACAAACAGAGACCCTTTTGGCCTTCCGGCCCTGCAACGCTACGTGATTGCAAAGAACCACCTCAATGAATATATGAGCAATGAGGGCGTTAAGCCGCAGGGATCGTTGGAAACGTCTGATGGACCCGTGTTTCTCAAGAGAACAATTTTATATGTGGCTGATTGTCTGGCGGCTCAGATGCGCAAGGAATGCGGACACGGTATAATGTCTATCACGGGAATGCGGTGGGATCTTGCCCCTGAGACGGGAGCTCTTTCAGTTGTTATCCCCGAGTTTGATATTGGCGATGATTACAAACGCAGCTTGGAGCGTGAAGATTTTGTCTCTATCCAGCGTGCTTTTTTTGCCTGGAGTAAATATTTTCAGGATGGCGTGAGTTGGCTGGACTACGTTGTGAGTATAATTCCTCAGGATGCCGAGAATATTCTTATACGTTCGTGGCCGCCGTTATTCGTGCAGCACAATGACATCCTTCTGCCGGAAAGAGCTTCGCGTGCGCAAGGGTCGTTTGATGCCGCAGTGGCAGAGGATCTTATCGAAAGGCGCTATGCTGCGGGCATGGGGCACCGTTTCGGCAGGCCTGCTCCCTAGGCGCTCACTCATGCCCGCGGATGGGCCTTCTTATAAACCTTCATCAATTCACTGGCATCCACTTCCGTATATCTTTGCGTCGTGCTCAAAGAGGCATGGCCGAGCAACTCCTGAATTTCGCGCAAATTCGCCCCGTTCTGGAGCAGGTGCGTGGCGAAGGAATGGCGCAGGGCGTGCGGGGTGGCGGTTTCCGGCAGGCCGATCTGGCGGCGCAGGTCGCGCAGTTCTTTTTGCGCTACGCCCTGATTGAGCCGTTTGCCGCGCGCCCCGAGAAACAGCGCCCGCTCCGGCGTTTCGGCAAAGGGGCAGGCGGCGCGGTAGGCTTCCAGCGTTTTTTCAACGACCGGCAGGACCGGAACCTGCCGTTCCTTGTTGCCTTTGCCGGTGACGCGCAGGAACCCCTCGCGGGGCAGGCCGTCAATGTTGAGCGAAAGCGCTTCGTCGATCCGCAGGCCGCAGCCGTACAGGAGCGTAAACAGGGCCTTGTCCCGTATGCCGGTCCAGTCATCGCCTTCCAGTTCCTCCAGCAAATGAAAAGCCTGCTTTTCCTGCAACGGTTTGGGCAGTTTGTGCGGCAGCTTGGGGGAATGGACAATGCCGATGGCCGCATTATGCGCGATCCCCTGCCGG
>CAZKGT010000222.1:0-2879 GCA_964552285.1 uncultured Pseudobdellovibrionaceae bacterium
GCAGATGGAACCGAACGGCCACCTCCGCCGGACGGCCAAGACCGACCGAGCAGGTCAGGCTATCCTCACCGCGCAGATCTTCGCCCTTGTTTGACAGGAACAGGCGGCGGCGGTGGGTAATCCCGTTCAACGTCACGTATCCATCGTGCGACATGTCGAGAAGACATGAACCGTCCCGCTCCTCACGCGTGCACAGCACCGCCCGCGCGCGCCGCCCGAAATGGCCGCCTGGCTGGATCTCGCAAGCGTTGCGGTAGTCGATTGTCAGGGAATTATGCGCCGCCGTGCCGCGCAGCATATCACGCCATTCACCGGATACCGGGTGAGATCCGCAATTGACGAACATCCGGTCGCGCCCGTAACTGAACTCAAAGGCGAGCGGCGCCGCATGATTTTTCTCATCGTCCGGAAAAGACGCCGGACAACCCGTATCGACCAACATCTGGGTCTTGCCCTGCGTCACCCGCTCATAACCGGTTTCCGGCAGGGCCTTCAAAACCTTGCCGCGCGCATTGGCCTGCGCCAGCACAGCATCCGCAAAGGCGATATTGCCTTCCTGCGCCCCATTGAAAAGCCCGAATCCTTTATCGCTGTAACGGAAAAACCGAACGGCAGGCCCAGCCCGGTCGATAGCATGCTGAATGCTTTCCGGCACCGGATAACCGGCTGCAATCAAGGCACAGCGCAGATCCACAAGAACGCGCAAAGCCTCCAGCAGTTGCTGCGGGTCGCGCGAAACATGCCCGCCATCGCTTAAAATCTGCCTTCTAATCGCCTGGGACAGCAGGTCAAGCGCCTGCTCGAGCCAGCCCTCATGGCCCTCAAGCGAAATCCCGGCATAGGCCAGCCCCTTGATTCCGTGCAGCAACCCCACGCCGTGCCCGTCCCCCGGCAAAGCGCGGCTGAGATGCCTTGCCTGCCGGACCAAAGAGGCAAAGAAATCGTCCTGGAAATCGTCGTCCGCACTCGCCCCGAAAAAATCGTAGAGCGATATCCATGAAGAAACCCGCAATCCCGTCAGATGCGGCTGCCAGGCATAGTCGTGCCAGTGCCGGTACCGGCCCATCCAGCTCAGGATCATCTCACGCGCATGACGCCGCGCCGCATCCCCGCCCATTGCCCGCAGGTCGCGCAACCATTCAAAGCCATGCATATGGTCAACGCAATCGGTAGACACGCCGATCGGCTCCCACTGATAGCCGTGCATCTCAAGCTGCTCGCCCTCGATATCGAACACCCCGCCACACAGCCAGCGCCCGCGTTCGGCATCGCCCGGCCACGGATCAGCGGGCTTTACGATCAATCTTTCAGGAATGCCCCCGGACAAACTCCAGTTATAAAGAACCGAACCGTAAGCCATCTCGCTGGCGCGGCGGCGGATATGGCGGAACAGCCCGGAAATCATCACGCGCCCCCGCCCAGGGAACCACGGAGCGCTCTGATATTCTCGGCATATTTCTCCGGCCCGTCTTTAAACACGGCCGTCCCGGCGACCAGAACATCGGCCCCGGCCTCGATCACCTGCTTCGCCGTTTCCGGGTTGATCCCGCCATCGACTTCCAGATCAATCGGACGGCCCTCGGTATGGATCATTTTCCTGATGCCGCGGATCTTGCTGTTCATAGGAATAAAGCTCTGCCCGCCAAAGCCGGGATTGACTGTCATCACAAGAATAAGATCGACAAGGTCCATCACATTTTTCAGCATCGCATGCGGCGTGCCTGGATTGATCGCCACCCCAGCCTTCTTGCCAAGCCCCCTGATCGTCTGCAACGTGCGGTGCAGATGCGGCCCGGCCTCCGGATGCACGGTAATAATATCAGCCCCGGCATCGGCAAAAGCCTCCAGATACGGATCGGCCGGCGAGATCATCAAATGTACGTCGAACGTCTTCTTCGAATGCGGCCGCAGCGCCTTCACCACGTTCGGGCCTATCGTAAGATTAGGCACAAAGTGCCCGTCCATCACGTCGATATGGATATAATCCGCCCCCGCCTCGTCAATGGCGCGGACCTCTTCGCCCAGCCTGGCGAAATCGGCGGAAAGGATAGACGGAGAGATACGGATTTTGTTTTGCTCGGACATGGGAGAAATATGTGTCAGGAAGTGGAGAAAGGCAGGAACACGCTTAAGATATATTTATAGCAGTTTTTTAGAGAGGTTTCACCTCTTTCAAACCCATACCCTACTCAAACACGTCATCCCGGCCTTCGCCAGGATGGCGACAAAAAACAAATACCAAGCCATTACAGCCGCCGCAGGCGCGACACGAAAAATCCGTCCATCCCGCCGTGGGCGGCCAGATGATAGGGCAGGATGCGGACGTCGCCCTCAGAAGTAATCAGGCTGTCCAGGCCGCCCAGTTCGTGGGGCTGGACGGGCAGCCGTTCGACCGGTGCGCCGCTTTCCAGCAGGCGGGCGATCTGGTCTTCGCCCTCGGCTTTCTGTAGCGAGCAGGTACAGTAAATCAGGATGCCATCCGGCATTAATAATTGGACAGAATTGGACAAAATCTTTGCCTGGACTTCGATGAGACGGACCTGATCGGCTTCTGATTTCAGGTGTGGAACATCGGGATGCCGCCGGATCGTGCCCGTTGCCGTACAGGGCGCATCGACCAGTATACCGCCCACCGGCTCTTTCGGCCTCCAGACGGCGGCGTCCGAAACCTCGGTTCGTACGAATTCATCAAGGCGCAATCGGCTTATATTCTCTTCAAGCCGCTTCAAACGCTTGGCCGAACGATCAAGGGCAACCACATTGGCCCCCATCGCCGCAAGCTGGGCCGTCTTGCCGCCGGGCCAGGAGCGGTCCGATTCGAGACGGGCCGCCAAGCTGAAGATGAAGCGCTCCGACAAATCGTGGGGCACCTGCGTCCC
>CAZKGT010000223.1:0-2873 GCA_964552285.1 uncultured Pseudobdellovibrionaceae bacterium
TGAAATACTGGTATAAAAACACTAAACACTAACCGTTAGATGGAATAGCCCCAAATTTAAATATGAAGACGAGGTTCAAAAATGGCTAGATCTCATACGCGGTGCATTCCTTGAAACTACGATTGATAATTTGAAGCTTGGCGCAGAAAAGCCTCCCATGCCTTTCTCTGATGCCCGTTTGCTTGGCGTTCTCTCTCACACGTTTTGGTTTTTGCCATCGGTATCATCCTGTCATGCCATGAAAAACCTGCTGGAGCAGCGTCAGAACAAGTTTTATCAGGATTACAACATCATCGTTGCCGCAGGAATGCAGGCCGGTATCGGTGTTGAAGCATTACCGCCAATTCTGGAAGGAATGGGAAATCCGCTGGAAAGTAAAACGATAACACTTTCTTGTGGCAAGCTTACCACCGGGGTCTCTGTCAAGCCGTGGACAGGAATTTTTATGCTAAGAAACTGTTCAAGTCCGGAGACGTATTTTCAGGCGGCTTTTCGTGTTCAAACACCGTGGGCCATAAAAAATCCGGACAACAAATCCCCTAACAAGCAGGAAATCGTCAAGAAGGAATGTTACGTTTTCGATTTTGCGCCGGATAGAGCATTGCGGCAAATTGCCGATTACAGCTGCCGTTTAAACGTGAATGAGTCCAATCCGGAAAAGAAGGTTGAAGAATTTATCCATTTCCTGCCCGTTCTGGCTTATGATGGCAGCTCAATGAAGCAGATCAATGCCGCTGGCGTTCTAGATATGGCAATGAGCGGCACTACAGCCACATTGCTGGCTAGACGATGGGAGAGTGCTCTTCTTGTAAATGTCGATAATAATACGCTTCAGAGGCTTATGAGTAACAGAGATGCTATGGATGCGCTGATGCGTATCGAGGGATTCAGAAGCCTTAATCAGGATATTGAAACCATCATCAATAAATCTGAAGCTGTTAAAAAAACCAAGCAAGAAGCCAATGAGCGCGAACTTTCTGCTAAAGAAAAGAAAGAATTGACTGAGGAAGAGAAAGAATACAAGAGCCTGCGAAAACAGATACAGGAAAAACTGATAAAATTTGCAACTCGTGTTCCTGTGTTTATGTATCTGACCGACTATCGAGAAAAGAGCCTCAAAGATGACCAAGCCTTCTGAAAGCTGGTTGACCTGCTCACGATCTAAAATACCACTGTTTTGCAACACTAACAGGCGGGCATAACCGTCTGTGAGCGTTTCGATGCCGACATTCAATTCATCGGCTTTTGCCTTCAAATATTCCTGCGTGTCTGCATAATCCTCCGCACTGCTGGTCAAAGACCGCAGCCGGATATCCAGCTTCTCAAAGGTCTGGATATTGCGGAAGATGGAGCTGGCAGACGCGGCTGCAGCAAAGGCTGGAACCAGCGTTGATGTGATATTACGTGCCACGCCACGAATGGCATTGTTGGTTTGACTGGCAGAGCGCCGGACACGCTTAAATGCCTTCTCCCCCTGGTCACCGACATGGTCAAAATCCTTGGTGACCCTGACCGTGCCATCGACCTTCAGCCGGATGACGTAATTGGACTCGCGATTGGCCATTCTTATTTAACTTTTTTTGCTGGGGGTTCTCCCACGGTCCCGGCGCTTATCACGGCTCGCACGTGAAAGGATCCCGGTCTCCTTATTGCCTCTTGAATGGCGGCTGCAGTTAAATCCACGACCTTTAAAAACTGCACCGCCTGCTTCAGCCTGATTTCGGATCACCGCCCTTGAGCGTCATATCGGTGATTTTTTGAAATTCCTCTAAAATATCGGGATAATGCTGTCTCAAAAACCGTTCGACGCGGGCATTATCCAGCAAGCGCGCCAGGTAGTTTTTGGTGAATTGCAGCACAAGATTTTTCTGCCCCCGATCATCCTTGATGAGCTTGTATTCACGCGCCAATTTGTCCATTTCCTCCTGCATGCGTGCGCGTTTTTCCGAGGACAAGCCTCTTTTCACTTTGGGTTTGATGGGATCCGTAAGCTCATCGTCTTTTGAGCTTTCCAGCAAAGCCTGGGCATAACGCACGGTAAAATCGTTCATGTCGACCATCAGCATGGCGCATTCGATCTGGCGGGCTGGTTTCATTTTCTTCAAATACCGGAACGCGATCGTCGCCACCATCTTATCTTTGAGCAGATCATTGGCCGGCTGTATTCCGCCGCCATGGTGCGCTTGACGGTTTTAACCAGCTCGGAAATGGGAGAGCCGTCATTGGTGAATTGCTCAGCCACATAATGAACTTCCAGCCCTGCAAGGCGGCAGATATGCTCGTAATGTGCGCTTTCATCCGTGCGCTGGAACCGTCCCCAGCGCGAAACGTCATAGACTAGAAGAAGAGAAAAATTGAGATCGGCTTCCTTGTTTTCGACATCGGCAATCAGTTTCTGAAAAGAATGGCGTCCCGTTGCGACCACGCCGCTCTTTCCTTCATCGGCATAGGTGCGAACGATCTCAATATCGTTTTTCTCGGCATAGGCTCTGATGATTTTTTCCTGAATCTCGGTGGAACATTCCTGCCTCGGATCTGACATACGCAAATACATTGCGGCCTTCTTTCCACCCGCGGCCTGTCCGCCGTTTCCCTGATAACTCTTGTCGTACATTTATTATTAGCCCGTTTCATATCCGTTAACTCGCTGCCAATGCTGAAATGACCCAGGGTAAAATCCTTGGATCGCCTGCATAACTGCTTCTTTTTCCATCATAAAGAAAGGAGCACAAATATGTCACCAATCCAAAACGAGTCATTTGACTCATCCAAAACACAAGAAAAAATCGCAGCAGAAATATCGAATATTTTACGGCAGGATCACACTACCGGACACAGCTGGGATAAGGCGGTGAATTGATTCATACTTTCAG
>CAZKGT010000224.1:0-2613 GCA_964552285.1 uncultured Pseudobdellovibrionaceae bacterium
GAACATTGAATAAAGGAATTCTATCGATTTTAATCGCGGTTGCAAACCGCTCCCAGTGCGCCCGTGAGCGCACAATGTCAGAGAGGTGCAAGTCCTCTTCAGGTCTATCGCTCTCCGGGCCTGTAGCCAAAGGTAACTGCGTCGCCGTGAGGCGGGGTGGGGAGCAACGGGAGGTGAACGACCAGTCCGTAGGATGACGAACTCGATTCGGCCGGGCGTTATCGGCGAGCCTGCTGGGAGAAGGGCGAAGCCTCTACCCATATAAAGGGGACCTGCCGAGCTGAGGGGTAGCGTGTTAAAGCAGCGGCAGGGGTGCGTCAGGTGGTTGGAGATGGAATGGTCGGAAGGCATTGTGCGGTAAGCGGGGAGACCTGTGCGCGAGGTGACGCGGACAGGAGTCAGAGCCTTCATAGTACTGTAGCGGCAATAGTCGCGAAAAGCGTGGAGAGCAAAGCCACGCCGAGGAAAGGGAGGCAGGAAGGTGGATGCGTGAAATCCAGTAACAGGCAATGCATGAGCTACGTGTCGCCAGTGCCCCGCCGTGGCGGGGCTAAACAAGGCACAGAAACCGGAAGCTGGGTGGAAGCCTCGATCTGGACAGAACGCATGTTGGCGGCGCTGGAAAACGGCGTCAAAGGAGGCAAATGGTTCAGCCTGATCGACAAGGTTACGCGTGTTCGAACCCTTGAGATTGCATGGCAGAAGGTGGCCGCGAATAGGGGATCGGCCGGTGTGGACGGGCAAAGTGTCAAACGGTTTGGTCACCGGGCGACGGAATATCTGCAGGAGCTGTCGCAAGCGCTGGAATCGGGCAGCTATCGACCTGAACCGGTCAAGCGCGTAGAGATCCCCAAAGGGCCGGGCAAGACCCGTCCGTTGGGTATCCCAGTGGTTAAGGACCGCATCGTGCAGACGGCGTTGAAAATGGTGATAGAGCCGATTTTCGAAAAGCAGTTCGAAGCATCGAGCTACGGCTTTCGCCCGGAACGTGGTTGCAAGGATGCCCTTAGAGAAGTGGATCGCCTGATCAAGGAAGGCTTTACGCATGTTGTGGATGCGGACCTGGCGAGTTACTTCGATACCATTCCGCACGATCGGCTGATGGCTTCGGTGGAGTTGCACATCAGTGACGGCAGGTTGCTTAACCTGATCCGTGGATACCTGAAGCAGGATGTGGTCAGCGATCTTGAACGTTGGACGCCGGTCGGAGGCACGCCGCAAGGGGCCGTCATTAGCCCGCTTCTGGCAAATTTGTATCTGCATCCGCTTGATCGTCTGATGCGAGAGAAGGGGTACCATATGATCCGCTATGCCGACGACTTTGTCGTGATGTGTCCAAACCGGGAAGCGGCCCAATCGGCACTTGCCGAGATAGGGGCCTGGGTAGCGCAAAACGGACTGAGCCTTCATCCGGACAAGACGCATGTTGGAGACTGCGCGATGCCGGGGCAGGGGTTCGAGTTTTTGGGTTACCGATTCGAAGCCGGCAAACGCTGGGTTCGCAGGAAAAGCCTGAAATCGCTGCGGGAGCGCATCAGATCTAAGACCAAGCGTACCCGTGGGGATAGCATTGAGCATATCATCGAGAGTGTGAATCCGATGCTGCGTGGATGGTTTGGTTATTTCAAACATGCGAATCCCTATGTTTTCAAACCGATTGACGGATTTATCCGCCGCCGGCTGCGAGCTATCTTACGGAAACAGCAGAAACGACCCGGTATGGGCCAAAATCATGCGGACCACAAACGCTGGCCCAATGCTTACTTCGCTGAGCATAGGCTTTTCACCATGACCGAAGCCCGTGCTCAGGCGTGCCGATCACGATGTTGAAACCACCGACTGGAGAGCCGTGTGCGGGAGAACCGCACGCACGGTTCGGAGGGCGGGGAGAGCGAAGGCTCTTCCCGACCCCTATCGCGAACTTAGAACGAAGTTTCATACAAGGTGTTAGGGGGAGATGCCATACCTTATACCTTGCACCTTAAACCTTATACCTTTTCTTCTTACCTTTGAGCTTTCAGCGTTGAGCTTTGAGCCCTTTTATCTTCCACTTAATGCCGAACGCCGAATGCCGTTGGGTCCATCCAGTGCCCAACCTATTCTAATCAACTTAATCAACCCATCAACTCGATCAACTACCCTATCAAATGGCACGCAACCAGATGACCATCCTTTTCGATGACCGCCGGATCGATGGTCTTGCATTTTCCCATGGCATATTCACAGCGCGGTTCAAAGCGGCAGCCTTTGGGCGGCATGATTAGCCGGGGCGGGGCGCCCGGTATGCTTTTCAGCTTTTTTTTTTCGCCCTTTAAATGGGGAAAGGCCCCGATGAGCGCCTGGCTGTAAGGATGCAGCGGATGGCGGTACATCGACACCGTTTCCGCCTGCTCGACGATTTTGCCGGCGTACATGACCGCCACCCGGTCACAGGTTTCCGCGACGACTGAAAGGTCATGGGAAATTAGGATCGACGTTAAATTAAGCTCTTTTTTTAAGTTGTTGATCAGGGCCAGCAGCTGACGCTGCACGATCACATCCAGTCCGGTCGTCGGTTCGTCTAAAATCAAAAACTTTGGATTGCAGGCCGTGGCGATGGCGACCATGGCCCGC
>CAZKGT010000224.1:2623-2871 GCA_964552285.1 uncultured Pseudobdellovibrionaceae bacterium
GCTGCTTCATCCCGCCGCTGAATTCGTGGGGGTAGGCTTTGACGCGATTGCCGTCGATGCCGACCAGATCCAGCTGGTTTCGGGCTCGGGCCCAGGCGGTTTCCTTGGAGACAGTTTCATGCTGCAAAATGACTTCAACGATTTGCTTGCCGATGTTCATGACCGGATTCAGGGCGTTCTGGGCTTCCTGGCGCACAATGGCAATTTCCTTACCTCTTAGCAGCCGCATCTTTTCTTCCGGCAAGGCG
>CAZKGT010000225.1:0-2853 GCA_964552285.1 uncultured Pseudobdellovibrionaceae bacterium
CCCTGGCCACCCTCGTGCGCTCCATGAACTGCTATTACAGCAATCTCATCGAGGGCCACGACACGCACCCGGTCGATATCGAGCGCGCGCTCAAAAACGACTATAGCAAGGACGAAAAAAAGCGCGATCTCCAATTAGAGGCCAAGGCCCATATCGCCGTCCAGACATGGATTGATGAGGACGGCCTCAGCGATACGCCAACCTCAAGCAACGCCATCCTAGAGATCAACCGCCGCTTTTGCGAATTGCTGCCCGAAGACCTGCTTTGGACGCACGACCCGGATACGGGCAAACGCCTCAGGGTCGTACCCGGCGAGCTAAGAAAACACGACGTCAAAATCGGCAATCACTACCCCGTAAGCCCCGGCGCGCTGCCGCGTTTCATGAAACGCTTTGAAGAAGGCTACGCAAAGCTCGGGAAGATGGATTCCATCGTCGCCGCCGCCGCCGCCCACCATCGCCTCTTATGGATGCACCCCTTCCTGGACGGCAACGGACGCGTTGCCCGCCTCATGTCCTATGCTATGCTAAGGGAATCCTTGGATACAGGCTGTCTGTGGTCGATCTCAAGAGGCCTTGCGAGGGTCGAAGCAAAATACAAACAGCACCTCATCGCCGCCGACCTGCCAAGGAGAAACGACCTCGACGGGCGCGGCAATCTTAGCGAGGAAGCCCTCGCAGAGTTCGCAAAATTCTTCCTCGAAACCTGCATCGACCAGGTCGATTTCATGGAAACGCTCGTCCAGCCGGACCGCTTAAGAGACCGCATCCTGATCTGGGCCGAAGAGGAAATCAGAGCCCATAAACTGCCACCAAAATCCGGCATCATCATCGAAGCCGTGCTTTACCGCGGCGAGTTGCCACGCGGCGATGCCGATAACCTCCTCGGCACCACCCCGCGCCACGCAAGGCGCATCACCTCCGCCCTGCTCAAACGCGGCGTCCTCACATCCGAGAGCACCCGCGCCCCCTTACGCCTCACCTTCCCGGCAACCCTCGCATCACGCTGGATGCCGGGGCTGTTTCCGGAAAAAACCTAAAACGACAAGACCCGCCCCATGTCCTACGAGTCCTTAAAAAAAGTCATCGCGATCGGCCCGGCCAAGGAGGCCGCGCTTTATTTCGAGCAGGTCGTGCCCTTCGACCTCAACGAACCCGCCAGTGACAATACCGTCCCGAAATACATCCCTTACGAGGACCGGGACTTAAGCGAGCGCATCGTAAAAAGCTTCCTTCCCGAATGCCACGATCCGATGAGCTTTTACCGCGGCTATAACAGCGTCATCTCCACCTTCTGGAACATCGTCACGCAGCAAAAAACCTTCGAGTAAGAAGGCTCGATCGAGCGCCTGCGCGCCGACAAGGCCTACATGGAAGCGGTCCACGAGATGATGAAGTTCCACGATCTGGACGTGGACCAGATCGCCTTCGAACTGGAAAGCGGCCTGTTTGATTTCGATGAGCACCGCAAGCGCCTGTCCGACATGCTAAGCACGGGCCTCGAAAACATCGGCTTCGAAGAAGCGCCGCTCTGGCACTACAACGACAACCTGCCGCAAAGCCACGCCGGCACGCAGACCGGCGAACAAACCATCATCCTGGACTGTCACAAAGTCTAGGCAAAACATTTGCCACAAGTTTGCCACAAGCCGAAGCAGACTGAAAAAGACAATGGCGGATTTCTGCGGGTTACATGGGGCACCTATTTTGTGGCAAAAACGGCCCCGAAGGGCCGCTTTCTTACCGTAACTATTCGCTAAGCTATTGATTTTATTGTGGCGCGCCCTGCAGGACTCGAACCTGCAACCTACTGCTTAGAAGGCAGTTGCTCTATCCGGTTGAGCTAAGGGCGCCTCATTAATCTGTATCTTCAGGCGGTATATACCTGAAATTATCACCGTAATTGCGCGGCACGATTTTTCGCCGGTGCGATTTCTGTAGTGTATACGTCCACCCTTTCTTTTTTGCAAACGCCACGGCCTCTTCCTTGCTGGAAAACTTTATCCGCACCTGGTTGAGCGTGTCGGCGCTAGCCGTCCAGCCCATCAGGGGCTCGGGGTGCCGGCGCGAAAGGGATTCGCACTCAAGGACCCAGTGCTCAGTTTTGGCACGCCCTGACTGCATGGCTGTTTTTGAGGGTTTAAAGATACGTACCTTCATACCGCTATTATTACCAGCGGTAGAGCCAGCGGGCAAGCAGCCCGAGCACTGCGCCCGCAACAACAAACGGCAGGAGGTGGTAAACGCAGGTATGGCCGATATCGTCGACAAGGCAGGAAAAGCGCAGCGTGACATAGCCAAGCCCGCCAGCGGCCAGAATATTCATGATCGCCATTCTCACCGGATGCGTCGCCGCGCCGCTTTCATCGATCTTCTCTATGGGCCGCCACTGCGTGCCGTCGCAGTAAATCCTGAGGGTTGGGTCCGTGTCCGCAACCTCCCATGCCTTTGCCTCGACGGTGCAGGGATCTCCGGGATCGGCGGCATGGGCCGGGACGGCAAACAGAAGGGCGGCGGAGATAAGCGCAAGCAGGCGTATCATGGCTGCGCCTCCGTGGCCGTCGGCGTTTCCACGGGCACAAGCATGGTCCCGCTCTTAACAACGGGGTCCCACTGGTACACGTCGTCCCTGACATGTTCGCCCCGTTTCAAAAGTGCCCAGTTGTGGCGGTCCTTGCACAGCAGCTCGAAATTGCCGTCCTCGCTGCGGATGAAACGCGAGCCGTTGTTGCAGGCCTCTTCGGCCTGCGCCCCGGTAAAGCGGAAAACGATTTCCTCCTGAGCCTGCGCGGACAAAGGAAAAACAATAAATACAAATGCAAAAACCAATATGCTTCGAAAGAATCTCATATC
>CAZKGT010000226.1:0-2844 GCA_964552285.1 uncultured Pseudobdellovibrionaceae bacterium
CCAGTAAACCTTTGCCTGTCAATGTGTTCTGATGCAGAGTCCGGTAGTGTGAAAATTTTATATAAATTGGCGCTTGTGTGGAGTGCATAGATTATGCGTATTTTGATTTTTACTGCGTTACTTTGTTTGGGACTGTGCCTTTCCTCCGGTCAGGCTCGGGCATTTAATCTGATCCTTGCGGCAGGCAGCACCGACGTCGTTATTGTAAAGATGGATGACGGTTCGGTGGTTGTCGTCGACATGGCCGACGTAAGCAACGGCATAGAGCCGGCAGGCGGCTAAGGGACGAAAATAGCGGGCAACAACTGAGTAAAATTATTGGGGGAGCAAAGGCGGTCTTTGGGCCGTCTTTTTTTGTCAGGCCATTTGTTATTGTATCGCCATTTCGGCAAAACCATTTGAACCATGAAGAACACGAAGATCACTAAGAGTCAGAGAAGAAAGCGCGCGCCAGCGCGTAAAAAAACAACTCTGCGTTCTCTGCGTCTCTGCGGTTATATTTTCAACGCAGAGACGCAGAGAACGCAGAGTTTATTTATAGCGCCTTCGGCGCGGCAGGCTCCGGCCTCTTCGTGATGAAAAATGAAATCTTATAGCCCCCTGATCAGGTCCGGGATGAAGGAAGTCAGTGTTTTCAAGGCTTTCGAAGGATGCACGAAAATCCAGTTTATGGTATAATGAAACCATAGAATCGCGAGGTCTTCGTTATTCTGTCCCGCCCAGTGAAGGCCTCCGCCGTGGCATCAACGGTTTCTTCAGAAAGGAGAGTGGAAACATGAATGTTTCTGTGCCTTTGGAGCAATGCCCTGCGCTGGTCCTGAATGCGGATTACAGACCCTTGAGTTATTTTCCTCTTTCAATCTGGCCCTGGCAGGAGGCTGTAAAGGCGATTTTCAGGGACTCCGTGGTCGTGGTTTCCGAATATGACAGAACGGTGAGATCGCCAAACCACGAATTAAAGCTGCCGAGCGTGCTGGCATTAAAGGAATATGTGCCAATGGCGCGCAAGCCGGCCTTTACACGCTTTAACGTCTTTCTGAGAGACCAGTTTCATTGCCAGTATTGCAGTACAAGGTTTAAAACGCACGAGTTGACGTTCGACCATGTAATCCCGAGATCGCGCGGCGGCAGAACAACCTGGGATAATATCGTCACCGCCTGCCAGTGCTGTAACATCACCAAGGGCAACCGGATGCCCCACGAGGTGCATATGTATCCCCGAAGGGAACCCAGGCAACCGGAAATCCACGAACTTCAGAGTTACGGTCGCAAATTCCCCCCCAATTTCCTCCATGAAAGCTGGGGGGATTTTTTATACTGGGATACGGAACTGGACGCTTATTGATCCGGTTTTTCAACACAGAGTACACAGTGTGTATCCAGCCCTTATTGTCATCCTGAGCGAAGCCGAAGGATCTTACCCGCTTGCAACATAGAAGATCCCTCCATTTCAGTCGGGATGACAGCAGTGAGCGTTGGCCTTATCGTGGTTTTTGTACACTCTATGGTGATATATAGCCTGGCCCACATAAAACAGCAATGAACCACGTCATTGCGAACGATCACCGGGAGCGCGGCAATCCATTCCGGTGCTGGATTGCTTCGTCGGCGCTGCCTCCTCGCAATGACGGTTTTTGAATCGTTTTATCTGGCGAGCGCCGTATTCGGCATAATCTCATAGTAACAGGCTTGTTTTTAAAGGGAAAATTATTTTTTAAAAATAAATCACACAAATATATTATGGTGACTATTTTTGTCACCAAAATTATGAAAAAGAGTACGGATATGGTATAATTTGATTATGGGTAGTATTGGGTTTTATAGAAAGGTTCGCGTCCGAAGTTTTAACCGCAGCAAGCGGTTACGCTCACTGAACCGTATTATGGAGGGCATCGGCTGGATCCTTCGCCACGGCCGTGCCTGGTACAGCATTAATTTTAAGAAACACATGCCGGAAAACGGCTTGTCTGGGATTCCCCTCGTGCACTCCTGCCGGGGGGATTTTCTTTACTGGGACACGGAAGTGCCGCCCCGGTAAAGAGCAAGCGCAACCCGAACGAAAGGAGAGGTGTTATGTTTGCGAAAATAA
Source organism: uncultured Pseudobdellovibrionaceae bacterium (assembly GCA_964552285.1). Classification (GTDB taxonomy): domain Bacteria; phylum Pseudomonadota; class Alphaproteobacteria; order Micavibrionales; family Micavibrionaceae; genus CAZKGT01. Next base: position 2,090 of record CAZKGT010000226.1, read on the forward strand.
CTGAACTGGGCCATGTGAGGTCGATAACCGGAGCCGTAGGATTTTTTCTGTTCTACACGGTTCTTCTGGTTGGCCTGTCAACGTTCCTGGGGCATTACCTCGGGACGATGGGTCTGATAGAGGGAGGGGTCGGCAGCTTCTTTGACGGCGGCCACATCCATACTCTTATCGGGACGGGCTGGGTGCTCATGCTGTCCGGCATGATCCTGACCCACAGAGGTCTGACAAACGACCTGCTGTCCGTGCTTATCGCCTTTATCGGCATCTATCTGTCTTACACGGTCAGCGTCATGGTTGGGATGATCCTCATATCCTACCTGACCATGCTGAAAAAATAACGGGCATTAAGACCCAACTCTGGAAAAGCCGGGTTTTAGGACCCGGCTTTTTTTCTATCACCATCACATAGCATCCCGGCGAAAGCCGGTATCCAGTTTTGCATGTTTTTTCTGGATCCCGGATCAAGACCGGGATGCTTATTTTGTCTGAAACCGGTAGAAATGCTTGACTTTCAGCCATTAAAAGCCATAAAACCCATTATCATTAATAAATTTACGAAAAATGGGTTTGCAGGTTATGTTTGACGATATGTTCGATTTTTCCAAAAAGCGCGACGCTAAAGGCGCCGCGGTTTTTTATTTGTACCACACAGCCGTTGTGATGGCAGTGATAGGGATTCTTAAGCTGCTGGGGGTGTAGGTATTAGACCTGTTGCAAAAGTAGGGTAATTTTGTAGCAGGTGCAATTTGTCCTTT
>CAZKGT010000227.1:0-2798 GCA_964552285.1 uncultured Pseudobdellovibrionaceae bacterium
TGAACTGGTAATCGACGTTGGAGAACGTATCGGTGGAGGCGAGGAAGCGCACCTCGGTGCCCTTGCGCCCCTCCGCGTCGCCGGTGACGCGCAGGTGCTCCACCGTCTCGCCGTGCTCGAACCTCGCGTAGTGGGCGGCGCCGTCGCGCCAGACGCGCAGCTCCAGCCAGTCACTCAGCGCGTTGACGACGGAAACGCCGACACCGTGCAACCCACCGGAAACCTTGTAGGAATTCTGGTCGAACTTCCCGCCCGCGTGCAGCTGGGTCATGATAACTTCGGCCGCCGAAACGCCCTCTTCCTCATGAATGCCCACCGGAATCCCGCGCCCGTTGTCTCGCACGGTCACGGAGCCGTCAGCATTCAGCATCACATCGGTGCGGTCGCAATACCCGGCCAGCGCCTCGTCAATGGCGTTGTCGACCACCTCGTAGACCATATGGTGCAGGCCGGTGCCATCGTCGGTATCGCCGATATACATGCCGGGCCGCTTGCGAACGGCCTCAAGCCCGCGTAAAACCTTGATGGAATCGGCGCCGTATTCGCCGTTTTGCCCCTCTTCAGACAGGGCTTCCGTAGATAATTCAGACATGATTCTTTTTTCTTGTTTCTACCCCTGAAAAAACCGCAGAAATCTGCGCCCTTCAGAACCATTTTTTATAGCACAGCAATTCCGGAAAAGCACCCAAAAAACCGCCGTTTCTCGAGGTTTTTCAATGAAGTCCGGGAAAAGCGAGAAAGTGTTTGCATAACACGAAAAAAGGCGGTATGTTCCGCCCGAAAACGGCAATCAAATGATTATAATGGAGAACAGAAATGCCAGTTTGCAATGATGAGGGTGATATCTGGACTGCGCCGAAACCTACACCTGCTTCGAAAAAACCATTTGAAGATGTGTCAGGCCGCGCACCGTTTACTGTCACAGGAATAACTCTGGATGGTCCAAGGATAAAAACCACCCCGGTTTCAGGACAAAGAGACCTTGGTGTGCCCTACACGCGTTCCGGCTGCAAATAATTAACTGGCAAATTCAACCGTTGCATCCTCAACCCTGAAATACTGCGCTCTGTTTTCCAGTCCGGCGAACAGCCCCTCATCCGTCCCCGTCAGCCAGACCTGTCCGCCCAGATCGAGCAGCAGATCAAACAGCGCCGCGCGGCGTTCATCATCCAGATGCGCCGCCACCTCATCAAGCAGCAGTACAGGCAGCCGGCCGCGCTCGGCGGCGATCAGGCGCGCATGGGCGAGGATCATGCCGATGAGAAGCGCCTTCTGCTCCCCGGTCGAACACTGATCGGCGGGCATGTTTTTGGCGGCATACCGGACGGATAAATCAGAGCGGTGCGGCCCGCTGGACGCGCCGCCCGTAACGGCGTCCCTGGCGCGGGTCTGTTCGAGCTGGTATTTGAACGACTCCTCGACCTCCAGCGCCGGCGCGTTTTGCAGCAATTCCTCAATCGTCCCGGTTGCCGCCAATAAGGTCCGCGGAAAATGCCTGTCTTCCGCCTTATCGCAGGCGCTTTGCAACCTTTGCACAAAATCAAGCCGCGCCGCCGCAATCGCCGTGCCGGTTTCGGCCATTTGTGCCTCTAACCCGGCCAGCCATGCGGGGTCCGCTTTTCCTTCCTGTAGGAGTTTTGAGCGCTGGCGCATCGCATTCTCATAGCGCGTCGTCCGCCCGGAATGCCCCGGATCAAAGGCAAAAACCAGCCGATCCAGAAACCTGCGCCGCTGCCCAGCTGAATCGAGAAACAGCCGGTCCATCTGTGGCGTCAGCCAGACACAGGCCAGATAATCGGCCAATGCATTCTGCCCCTTCGCCGTTTCGCCGTTAATCCTCACAGTGCGCTTATCCGTCTGCGGATCAAGCCCGGTACCGATTTTCACGGAACCATTCGGTGTCTCAATCGTCGCAGCAACAGCCCAGGATTTACCTCCCGACTCTTTACCCCCCTCCAACCTCCCCCCTTGCAGGGGGGAGACTATATGCCGTACCTCTCCTCCCCCCTGCGAAGGGGGGAGGCCGGGAGGGGGGTCGGTCTCAGGCCGGCTCTGGATCTCCATATTCTTTGCCCCGCGCAGACCCCGCCCCGGCGAGAGAAGCGACACTGCCTCCAGCACATTGGTCTTCCCGGCCCCGTTAGGCCCGGTCAGCACAACAGCGCCAGAGGACAACCCCTCCAGCCGGGCAGACTCATAGCATCGAAAATTGGTCAGCGTGAGTTTGGAAACAAAGGACATATCGGTGTTCAGCTAACGGTGGACGGCTTACTGTACACCGTCCACTGTCCGCCGTGAACTTAAACCCGCAGCGGCATCAGGACATACAGAGAGCTGGCATCGCCCGTATCCTCGATAATCGTCGGTGAAGCAGCATCCGCGAGCGTCAGGCGGCAACCCTCTCCTTCGATCTGGCCTGTAATGTCCAGCAGATAGCGGGCGTTAAAGCCGATCTCGATATCGGAATCTCCGTTGACCTCCACCTCTTCCGTTGCGCTTCCGGCTTCGGGCGAGTTGGCGGACAGGGTCAGCGTTTTACCGCTTAAGGCCAGCTTGACCGCGCGGGATTTGCCGTCGGAAATCGTCGAAACGCGATCGACTGCGTTGGTGAAGATTTTCGGGTCGATCTCGACAACTTTGTCGTTACCCTGCGGGATCACACGTGCGTAATCCGGGAAGGTGCCGTCGATCAGCTTGGAAGTCAGGACAATGTGATCGAAAGCAAAACGGATCTTGCTTTCGGACAGGCTGATCTCGATGGTATCGGCGGCTTCCTCGATCAGCTTGCGCAACTCGCC
>CAZKGT010000228.1:0-933 GCA_964552285.1 uncultured Pseudobdellovibrionaceae bacterium
AGTACGGTGGAAAGGAAGTCAAAGAGGAATCCAAAAAGATCGCAGCTGAGGTCCATAAGGATTACCTGGCAAAAGCCACCCGGGAAAACCTGCCCCCGCTTATGACGTCAAGGGATGCATTTGTCAAACAAGCGCTTTCCTACACCTTCGGATTGGGACCGATCGATCACTTATTGGAAGATGAGACCATTGAGGATATCGCCATCAACGGCCCCAGCGAGGTGATGGTTTACAGGGACCAGTGGGAGCGGACTGAGATCACCTTCCCCAATACAGCAACACTGCTCAATGTGATCAATACCGCGCTGGCAAAAGCCGAGCGAACAGTCAACCGCATCAAGCCGATCGTGGATGCGGCCATTGACTACAACCGCTACAGCGTGGTTGTCCAGCCGATTGCCAAACCGGATCCCACCGCAGTGATCCGCATCCCCCGCCATGCGGGCATTGACCTGGTGGACCTGGTCAAGCCCTGGCATGTACAAAAAGCAAAAAAGGATCCCAAAGAGGTGGGGCAGGCAGTTTCTAATTCCCCCATGCCGGATTATCCAGATCTTGAGCCACAGGATGTTCGGGCGGCGTTAGCCTATGCGGCGGCGCAGTTAGGCCATCCTGTGTTGCATGCGGCCGAATAGGGGCTGATGTCGTTTTTGGTGGATGCGCAGCTTCCGCCCGCACTGGCGCATTGGATGGCAAGCATGGGCTATGAAGCGGTTGCGGTTCGGGATGTGGGGTTGCGGGATGCGAGCGATGCGGAAATCTGGGCATATGCTCTGCATCGCCGTGCGGTGATTGTGACCAAGGATGAGGATTTTGCGCGGCTCGCGGCAGTGCGGGAGCCGCCCCCGCAGGTTTTGTGGCTGCGGATCGGCAACACGCGGAATGCTGCCTTGGTGGCGGCGCTGGCAGCGCGGTGGGAAGAGATAACGGCTC
>CAZKGT010000228.1:943-2744 GCA_964552285.1 uncultured Pseudobdellovibrionaceae bacterium
TGCGTGGTGGAAGTTCGGGGGTAGGCGGCACGTGATGCGAAGTGGGTGTTCTGTCCTCGGATTTCGTGAATTCAGATTTTTACTGACCCGCAAAGGGAAGATTTCGTGACGTTTCTTTCAACGTTATTGGAATATAGAAGGCTGGCATACGTGCCAATAATCGGAAGATTTCTGTAGAATCATTGGCACCGGGGTGCAGGGGCTTCAAGTCCCTGCCGGGGATGCAAGGGGCGGCACCCCTTGCGCTTGCTTGGGCACAGCGAGCCCGGGGCGACAGAGGGGGCGCTACACCAGCGCCCCCTCATTTCGCCTTTATTCCGCTTCGGGCGCCGTGGCTGCTGCCTTGGCTTTGCGGGCGCGCTTTTTCTTTGGCTTGGGCGCGGCGGGGATGATTTCGAAGGCCGGTTTGTCGTCCTTGATATGGACTCGGACTTCGCCGCCGTTGACCAGTTTGCCGAAGAGGAGTTCGTCGGCGAGTGGGCGTTTGACGGTTTCCTGGATCAGGCGGCCGAGTGGGCGGGCGCCGTAGGCTTTGTCATAGCCGCGTTCGATCAGCCATTCTTTTGCGTCGTCGGCCAGGGCGATGTGGACGTCGCGTTCGGCGAGTTGCAGTTCGAGTTGGATGATGAACTTGTCGATGACGCGGGCGACGACGGCCGGGGGCAGGTAATCGAACGGCACGATGGCATCGAGGCGGTTCCTAAATTCCGGCGTGAACATCCGCTTGATGGCTTCCTCGTCCTCGCCCACGCGGGCGCCGGCGCCGAAGCCCATGCCTTCGCGGGCCATGTCGGCAGCACCCGCATTGGTGGTCATGATGAGGATGGTGTTGCGGAAATCGACCGTCTTGCCGTGGTGGTCGGTAAGCTTGCCGTTGTCCATCACCTGCAGGAGGATGTTGTAGAGGTCCGGATGGGCCTTTTCGATTTCATCGAGCAGCAGTACGCTGTGCGGGTTCTGATCGACGGCGTCGGTCAAGAGGCCGCCCTGATCGAAGCCGACATAGCCGGGAGGGGCGCCGATCAGGCGGGATACGGAGTGGCGCTCCATATATTCCGACATGTCGAAGCGGGTGATGGGGATGCCGAGGATAGAGGCGAGCTGGCGCGCGACCTCGGTCTTGCCGACGCCGGTGGGGCCGGAGAAGAGATAGTTGCCGATGGGCTTGTCGGGTTCGCGAAGGCCGGCGCGCGACAGCTTGATGGCGGACGCGAGCAGCTCGATGGCCTTGTCCTGGCCGAAGACAACGCGCTTCAGATCGGCTTCCAGGGTTGAGAGCGCCTTGGTGTCGTCTGCGGAGACGGATTTCGGCGGGATGCGCGCCATGGTGGCGATGACGGTTTCGATTTCCTTCACGCCGATGGTGCGCTTGCGGCGGGATTCGGGCAGCAGCATCTGCGCCGAGCCGGATTCGTCGATCACGTCGATCGCCTTGTCGGGCAGCTTGCGGTCGTTGATGTAGCGCGCGGAAAGCTCGACCGCGGACTTGATCGCGTCCGGCGTGTAGCGGACCTTGTGATGCTGTTCGAAGGAGGGCTTCAGGCCGGTCAGGATCTTGACGGTGTCTTCGACCGACGGCTCGTTGACGTCGATCTTCTGGAAGCGGCGCAGGAGTGCGCGGTCCTTTTCGAAATGGTTGCGGAACTCCTTGTAGGTGGTGGAGCCGATGCAGCGGATGGTGCCGCCCGACAGTGCCGGTTTCAGCAGGTTTGACGCGTCCATCGCGCCGCCGGACGTGGCGCCGGCGCCGATCACGGTGTGGATTTCGTCGATAAAGAGAATCACCTTTTCCCGTTTTTTG
>CAZKGT010000229.1:0-2739 GCA_964552285.1 uncultured Pseudobdellovibrionaceae bacterium
GAAGGAGGCGCGTGCGCACCGTCTTTGGCATGAGGCGCTGGAACGGCTTGATGAAGTTCTGGTGCGAAAAGGCATCGTTTATCAGCGCCCTGAGCGCAACGACCAATGGTTCATGGACGCACGCATTTACGAAAGGGCAGCAGAATGAGTGAGAAAGAAGTTAAAGCCTGGGTGGTTTTTACCGGTCAGACCGACTTGCCGTGGCTGCGCGTTTTAAAGCCCGGATTCCGGCACTGCTTTGTTCTGGTGCATGACGGCGCCCACTGGGTTAGCCTCGATCCGCTGGCCAATTACACCGAAGTACAGGTGCACCACGTTCCGGCGGATTTCGACCTGCCGGGATGGCTCCGGGATCGCAATCTCGAGGTTGTTGCTGCGCCGCTCAACCGTGATTTCAAAAAACCTGCCCCGTTCATGGCCTTTACCTGTGTCGAGGCGGTTAAGCGCGTTCTTGGCCTGCATGACTGGCGCGTGATGACGCCGTGGCAGTTGTACCGGCTTCTCAGCACTTGTCATCCCGGCAAAAGCCGGGATCGGGCCGCTCTGTGCACGGAACAAACAGATCCCGGCTTTCGCCGGGATGACACTGAACAAGAAAAAGGAGAATTCTCATGGGTAGCATAACATCCCGCCCCAAAGCCCCGTCCGTCCCGCAGCCGCAGATAATTTATGTTCCTGCCGCCGCGCCCGTGTCGGCACCACCCCCGGTAGCGACGACAGGTTCTTCCGCAACACAAACTGAAACGGACACCCCGGCCGGGGGCACCGATACGCCAACCCCCGAAGAAGAACAGGCAGGACAGCGCGTTGAAAGCCTTCTCCAGCGCCGCCGAGGCCGTTTCGGCACAATTCTCACCGGTTTCCGCGGCATTCTGAGCCCCTCCGACGCTATGCCGCAGCGCAAGACTTTGCTGGGAGAATGATGATGAATATTGTGTCTCTCAAGAAAGAAAAGCCGGAAAAGGATTTACATGAAATCCTGCGGCGCTATGAAACGGTGAAGGCGCACCGCGCCAAATGGGAACGCCTGTGGCAGGATTCCTACGATTACGCCCTGCCGCAGCGCAGCGGTTTCGTCTGCGCCCAGGAACCCGGCGAGGCCCGCACCGACAAGCTCTATGACGCCACGGCGCTCGATGCCGCGGATCAGCTTGCGGCCAGCCTGCTGGGCAATCTTACCCCGCAATGGTCGCAGTGGTTCGGCCTGAAACCCGGCCCTGACCTTTCTGGCGACGAGGCAGAGTCCTTATCGCCGGTGCTGGAAAAGGCCGCCCGGATCATGCAGGACCATTTCGACCGCTCGAATTTCGCGGTGGAGATGCACCAGTGCTTCCTCGATCTCGTCGTCGGCGGCACCGCCAGCATGGCCTTTGAGGAGGCCGAGCCGGGCGGGTTCTCGGCCTTCCGCTTTGCCGCCGTGCCGCTCAAAGACGTGGTGCTGGAGGAGGGGGAAAGCGGCATTCTTGACGGTACCTTCCGTTCGCTGGAGCTGACACTGGCCCAGCTTGAAAACCGCTATCCGCTGGCCGAAATCCCGGTGAATATCTGCGAGGAGGGCGAAAAGGATACCCAGAAACGTTTCACCGTTCTGGAGAGCATCCTGCCGGACGGAATTGCCTTCGATTATAACGCGATCCTGACAGGTTCCTCGCCGGTCCTGCTACAAAGCGGGCGGCACGCCGGATCGCCGGTTATCAATTTCCGCTGGCTGAAGTCGCCGGGAGAAATCTATGGCCGCTCCCCCGTCATGAAGGCGTTGCCCGATATCAAGACCGCGAACAAGGTGGTGGAACTGGTCCTGAAAAACGCTTCCATTTCCGTGAGTGGCATCTGGCAGGCCGACGATGACGGCGTTCTCAACCCCGACAACATCCAGCTTGTGCCGGGCACGATCATCCCCAAAGCCGTCGGCTCGCAGGGCCTGCGCCCGCTGGAAATGCCGGGGCGGTTCGATGTATCCCAGCTTGTGCTTGAAGATTTGCGTTCCCGCATTCGCCATGCCCTGCTGACCGACCGCCTCGGCCCCGTCGGCGGGGCGCGCATGACGGCCACGGAAGTACTGGAACGCTCCGCCGAGATGGCCCTTATTCTGGGGGCGACCTACGGCCGCCTTCAATCCGAACTGCTGACCCCGCTGGTCCAGCGCGCCTTCACCATCCTGCGCCGCCGAGGCGAGGTGCCGGATGTGGCGATCGACGGGCGGCTGGTGGTGGTTGATTACCGCTCCCCGCTTGCCCGTGCGCAAGGCCAGCGCAATGTCCAGAATACGCTCAACTGGATCAACACCGTCATGGCGTTGGGCCCCGATGCGGCGCAGGTCGTGAACCTGCCCGAAGCGGCGCGCTTTTTAGGACAGTCGATGGGCGTGCCAAGCGATCTCATCCGCAATGAATTGTCACCCTTACCTTTAGAGGAGAACGCAACCAATGTTCCTGAAACAGAAGCTGCCCCAAAAACTGCCCCAAGAACTGCCAATGAACCGGCTTGAACGGGATTTTATCTATAACCCGCCGGACCTCTCGAAACTGGAGCAAAGGGCGGTCGAGAAGACGTTCGCCCGGTGCTTTTCCACTGAAGACGGCCGGACCGTCCTGGCCTGGCTCCAGACCATGACCTTCCACCGGGCGCTTGGCTCCGGTGTGCCGGAGGAACAGCTCCGCCACATGGAGGGCCAGCGCGCCATGGTGGCAACCATCCTGCGCCTCATCGACCGGGGCCGAACCGGATAACCCAACTTGA
>CAZKGT010000230.1:0-2715 GCA_964552285.1 uncultured Pseudobdellovibrionaceae bacterium
GAGGTCAAGGCGTGGCAGTCGAGGCCGCTCGAACGGCTGTACATGGTCGTGTTCCTACCGGCTCCATAAGGGCGTGCCCGCCGAAACCGCCATCGCCGAAGGCCGCGCCGCCGGTATGAAGCCGGCTTTTGAAGAGCAGGTGAAATCTTTCTGCACGAGCTGTTAGGCTTTTCCAGAAAAACCGTTTGGCGGCAATAGAAAAATGGCACAGGAGAGCTTTGTTGGAAAAGGCGAAACGAAACGGGGATGCTTTCATAAAAAAACTCGTTAGGTCTGTTGAATTTGCGGAAGAACATATCGACGAAGATTTTAGCTTAACGCAAATGGCGCGTGAGGCCTGTTTATCCGAATATCATTATCACCGGATTTTTTTATCCATGACCGGGATGACCCCTGGCCTGTATATTCGCAAACGCAGGCTGACAAGGGCCGTTCATGATCTGTTATATGGGGCGACGCCCGTCATACAGATTGCGGTTGGTGCCGGATACGATACGCAAGAATCCTTTACGCGGGCGTTTAAAGCCATGTTCGGAGTGGCGCCTGCGACCTTGCGGAAGAAGCCAAGGGATTTATCCTGTGCTTTCCAGCCGGTTTTGACGCAGGAGATTATCGGTCATCTTTCAGGCGGCGGGATTACTCTGGAGCCGGAATTCAGACGAGGGGGCGGTTTTACGGTTGCGGGTCCCGGGGGCGATTTTGTGGTTGGTGATACGCCCGGGATTAACGCGCTGTGGAAAGTCTTTGTGGAGCAACTGGAAAATGAGGGGCTGGTTCCGGAAATAACGTATGGCATTTGCCAGAGTGCGTCCCCCGAGACATTGCCGCAGAAAAGCCTGCATTATATGGCGGGTTATCAGATTGACCCGAAGTGCGATCCGCCCCCGGGCATGGAAAAAATATATGTGCCTGAGGGGGAATATGCCGTGTTTTTGCACAGAGGGCATATTTCCGATTTTGATGCGACCGTACGCTATATCTGGCAGTGCTGGATTCCGCGTAGTGGCTGTGAGCTGGCCGACACACCGGATTTCGAACTCTATGATGACCGCTTCAACCCGGATTCCCTGGAAGGTGAAGTAGAAATCTGGGCCCCCCTGAAATCATCGAAATAGCAAAAAATATCAAAAACAGGAAAGCCGTCTTCGGCATGATATTCCGCGTGGGAAATACATGCGGAGAAAAGGAATGAAGGCTGCTGAGGTCTTTTTATTGTTATCTGTGCCGCAATCACCGGCCGCTGCATGTGCGGCAGATATTGATGAGGTTGGTGGTGTTTCCGGAACGCCGGAATGCTGCGTGTACTGCAAGAGTAACGGTGAGAACAGCGGTAGGAATATCGTTGCGACTGAGAATTTTGTATTGCCAGCCAATTTTTCTTTTACGCCAACTGGCGTGAGGATCATTGCCTTTTACACGGAAAAATACGGGATCGACCCGGAGCAATTCGCCGTACTTTTTGACGGCGCAACCTTTGAATACTTCACCAAGCAAATCAAGGTCTCCGTTAGTATTTACGATAACGCAACATACGATTTCGAATTCACCAAACCGCAATGGCTGGGATCTCCGGGGATCCGCAATGCCGAAGACATGTGCCCGGGCCTGAGAAGACATGTGCCCGGGCCTGAATAGCAACAATCATCAAAAACGCGTCTGCGGAGTCACGATCATGCACCACCAGAAAGATATTCCGATTGCCCTTGTCCCGATGAGCCTGCCGGGCGCCTGCGCTTACGAGCCTGTTGTCAGGGGCAGGATCGAACACCACCTTGGCCCCTACGGCGTTGATATAGAACTGTTTTGCCGACTCTTTGACGAGCGGACGGGGGCCGCCGAACTATACAAATGGCCGGTCAAGGTCATGGTTTCAATCTTTGAAGACGACAGCTTCAATTTTGAATTCACCCACAGCCAGATGCTCGGCTCTCCTGTTTCTTTCCGGGTTCCGGACATCTATCCCGGGTAAGGCTACGCGCGTTTTCTTTGTTTTTTCGCGTTTAGTACGTTCGACAAAAACGTCCCAGTATAACTCTCCACCACCTGACAGATCTCTTCCGGCGTACCGGATGCCACAACCTCTCCACCTTTATCCCCACCCTCGGGTCCGATATCGACGAGGTAATCGGCGGTTTTGATGACGTCGAGATTGTGTTCGATCACGACGACGGTGTTGCCTTGATCGACGAGGCGGTGCAGGACTTCGAGGAGTTGGCGGACGTCGTCGAAATGCAGGCCCGTGGTGGGCTCGTCCAGAATATAGAGGGTTTTGCCGGTGGAGCGCTTGGAAAGCTCTTTGGATAGTTTCACCCGCTGCGCTTCGCCGCCGGATAATGTCGTCGCCTGCTGGCCGACCTGAATATAGCCAAGGCCGACCGCCTTGAGCGTTTCCAGCTTGTCGCGGATCGACGGCACGGCCTTGAAAAAGTCGGCCGCTTCCTCAACGGTCATCTGAAGAATGTCGGATATATTCTTGTCTTTAAATTTAATATCGAGCGTCTCACGGTTATAGCGCTTGCCGCCGCATTGTTCGCAGGTCACATAGACGTCGGGCAGGAAGTGCATCTCGATCCGGATAACACCATCGCCCGAGCAGGCCTCGCAGCGCCCGCCCTTCACATTAAAAGAGAACCGCCCAGGCCCGTAGCCGCGTGCCTTTGCCTCGGGCAGCCCTGCGAACCATTCCCGGATCGGCGTGAAAGCCCCGGTATAGGT
>CAZKGT010000231.1:0-2678 GCA_964552285.1 uncultured Pseudobdellovibrionaceae bacterium
CCCAGTAAACCTTTGCCTGTCAATGTGTTCTGATGCAGAGTCCGGTAGTGTGATCATTATTAAATACAGGTCATGGGATTTTGCGTCAACGGAAAATCTGGTAAGTCCTTAGACCATGACCATCTTTACCGGCATTGTCCTTTTCTTTCTGATCTGGTGGACGGCTTTGTTTGCCGTGCTGCCCTGGGGCGTGCGCGGGCAGATGGAGAGCGGGACCGGCGCGCCGGAAAAACCGCATTTGCTCAGGAAGTTTCTGATTACGACGGCTCTTGCGGCGGTTCTCTGGTGTATCGTGTTTGCCATGATTGAAATGGACGTTATCGATTTCCGGGAAACCGCACGCCGGATGGCTGAGGAGGATTACGGATGAAAGCGTTTATTTCGAAGTCATTTCCGCGCAGGCGGGAATCTACTCTTAAGTTTGCGCAGGTTGTGAAGTGGATCCCCGCCTTCGCGGGGATGACATTTCTGGTGTTGGGAAGTGCGGGCGCAGGAGAAATCCGGGCCAGCAGCCATGACCGTGCTTTTTGCGAAATTTTAGCGCGGCATGTGCCGGATGAGGATGTTGCTTACAAGCCTGACCCGAGTGTTGTCTCTGCCGATCTTTATGGCGCGCCTTCCATGAAGATTGATCAGACGGTTGTCTTTCCCTTAAGTGTTGATCTGGCAGAACATTTCGGCCTGACGGTCCCGGACGGGGTGGAGCTGAAGCCCGATCTTGGCACATTTAAAATTACGCCGGATGGCCAGGTGTTCTGGAACGATCAGGATTTAAGCGAGCCTGCCGCTGCTTATTGCGGTCTGGACGATGGACAGGATGAAGACGATGTCATAAAGTCTGAGACACCTTGAATCAAAAGAATAAACGAGCCAATCCATGAGCAACAAAACCGCCATCACACCGACGCGCGCGGATGATTTTCCCGAGTGGTACCAGCAGGTGATTAAGGCCGCTGATCTGGCCGAGAACTCGCCGGTGCGCGGGTGCATGATTATCAAGCCATACGGCTATGCGATCTGGGAGAATATGCAGCGGATCTTTGACGGCATGATCAAGGAGGCCGGGGTACAGAACGCTTATTTTCCGCTTTTGATCCCTCTGAGTTTTATCAGCCGGGAGGCGGAGCATGTGGACGGCTTTGCCAAGGAATGCGCCGTTGTGACCCACCACCGGCTTGAGGCAGGGGAAGGCGGGCTGGTTCCTGCTGCGCCGCTTGAGGAGCCTTTTGTTATCCGCCCGACGTCGGAGACGATTATCGGCGATGCGATGGCGCGGTGGGTGCAGTCTTATCGCGATCTGCCGTTGAAGCTGAACCAGTGGGCCAATGTGATGCGCTGGGAGATGCGCACGCGGATGTTCCTGCGCACTTCAGAGTTTTTGTGGCAGGAAGGCCATAATGCATTCGAAACGGCGGACGAGGCGCGGGAGGATGCGCTGAAGATGCTGGATATCTATGCGGACTTTGTCGAGAACAATCTGGCTGTGGCGGTTATCAAGGGCGAGAAGACGGCGGACGAGCGGTTCCCCGGCGCGGTCGCGACCTTTGCCATGGAGGCTATGATGCAGGACGGCAAAGCGCTTCAGGCCGGGACGTCGCATGATCTCGGGCAGAACTTCGCCAAGTCCTGCGGGATCGAGTTCCAGGGGCGCGACGGGCAGCAGCATTTTGCCTGGACGACTTCATGGGGTATTTCGACGCGCCTGATTGGCGGCATGATTATGAGTCACGGCGATGATGACGGAATGATTATGCCGCCGCGGGTGGCGCCTTATCCGGTGGTGGTGATTCCAGTGATACGGGACGATCAGGACGGGGCGGCGATCCTTGAGTATTGCGACAAGCTGGCCGCGCGCCTGAAAGAGCAGGGTATTCGCGTTCATGTCGATGCAAGCGATGCACGCACGCCCGACAAAATGTGGGGCGCGATCAAGAAAGGCGTGCCTGTACGCGTAGAGATCGGCAAGCGTGAGATGGATGAGGGAACGGTTACCCATGTTCGTCGCGATATTGGGCGGGAGTCGAAAACATCGTGCAGCGTTGATGCTTTTGTTGCCTCCATTTCCGGCATTCTTGACGATATCCAGGCGGCGCTGCTGGCGCGCTCGCGCGAATTCCTTGATGCGAACATTACGGATGTTTCCTCGGTGGATGAGATCAAATCCTACTATGCGGACGGCAGGGACGGGTTTGTTTCTGCCCCGGCCGCCATTCTGGAGGACGGCGCGCTGGCGGGCCTGATGGGCGAATATTCCCTGACCACACGCTGCCTGCCGTTTGCTGATAGCGGGCAGAAGGTGATCATCGGAAAGGCCTATTGATATGGAAGAAACGTCTGTGCCGCCACCGCCGGTCAGTCTTGAAGAGCTGAACAATCTTTATCAGCCGGTTTATAAGGAATGCAGCTACAGTGCATGGGACTCATTTCTTTATACGTATCAGGACATACTGATCCTGATGATTCTGATCCCAATATTGCTGATTGCGCTTGTCTGGGCGATGCGTGTGCGCAAGAAGACGATGGCGCATTACGATAACGCGTATGAGAAGACGTATCAGAACCAGGAAAAACTGATTGAGTTGATGGAGAAGCAGAATACCCTGCTTGAGGATCTGACCAAAACACCACACTACCGGACTCTGCATCAGAACACATTGACAGGCAAAGGTTTACTGGGG
>CAZKGT010000232.1:0-2665 GCA_964552285.1 uncultured Pseudobdellovibrionaceae bacterium
TCTGAAAGTATGAATCAATTCACCGCCTTATCCCAGCTGTGTCCGGTAGTGTGGCAATCCTCTTTGTCATTTCATTGAGTCGATTGAACGGGAACAGGCTCATTGTGAAATGCGCAGGAAAGATCCGGAAGAAACGCTGGATTTGTTCAAGCCGGAAACAGAAGAGCAAATCAAAGGACCGCTGGCATGGATGTGGGCACGGGAAAAGGCATTTGCAGAATGGAAGGCAAAGAAAGAGGCCGCCGGTGAGGAGATTGGATATTTAGCAGGCTGGGATTTTGAGAGGGACGGATCTCCCGGCCTTCCGGGTGAGGGCGAAGAAGTGGAGTTCATCCCGCCTATCGAATTTCCTGACCGTAAATTATGCGATGAAATTCATATTGTTCCGTCCGGGACGGGGCTGATTGAGGTATATGAGAATGACCCAGATTACACGGAAAAAGATATTTATGGCACCGCAGTTGCGCGCATTACAACGTACAGCGTTTCGCTCGTGCCTAAAAGACCGGAAGATGCCGAATTACTCCGGGAAACGGTTGTTAACGCATTAAAAGTGCTGGGTGATACGCCATATAAATATGAGTTGCCCGGGTTTAATCTTTCCGGAGAGTCTTATAAGAGGGTTAAGCCAAGTGGTACAGAATATGGGTATTCTGACTATCAAAAGACGGAAGCGCCGTACGTTGTTATCGAAGACGGCACTGTAAAGCCTCGTCCGCGCTTTGATCTCGACGACCTGTGGGTTCTCTACTACATTCTGGAGCCGATCATTGAGCCGAGCGAGCAGATTGCTGCTGCCATGAATGCAGCACGTTTCGCAGAAGAACGTGGTGCCGTTTTAACGCCGGACGGCCTCGATTATCTGGGGGGCGGTCACGAAGTAGCCGACGAAATTGGTTATCTCAAGAAAAGCGATCCGAATGAAATTCTTGCAGATGCTGTTCGGGATGCGTTCATCGATCTTGCGCTCAACAAAATCGATGAAGCGGAATTTCTGGCCCGGATATCAACAATCGCGGATCATACCCTGACAGGGCAGATGGTTGATCCGCACGGCGCCTTTAAGACTATTGATGGCCTCCTTGAAGATCGTCGCACCAATAAGGGCAACCTCATTACATTTGAGGAGGCGCGTCAGGAGAGAATAGAAGAAATCCTCCGTTGTCTCGTGGGGCTTGCAAAAGAGAGTGACGACCCGATATATCCTGCTCTTATTCGGCTGGTGAACGAAACAAAAGAATCAATACGGTCGCATTTCAGGGACAAATCAAAAGCCGAGACCATGGCCTTTAATCAGGCGCTTGCTAGAAAAATGCGAGAGGACCAGGCAAGATGGAGCGGTGCCAGGTCTCTCGGGGATATATTGGGAGAACGATTCAAAGAGCGCGAATTCTCACTATATCTAAGCGATGCCTTTGCGGGCAGAGCAAAGAAAGATGATGACACGCCACCGGAAGAAAAAAAGGGACTGTCGAACAAAGCAAATCTTGTTGTCGCTTCCAGTGAGGTGGAAACCTGTATAGATGGCATTCATGCTGGCGGACGTTATAGAAGTAAAACCAAAGGATCCCCGTTTGTGCGCAAGGAGCTTCCCAAAGCGCTTGAGCCGTTTTGTCCGCAACGTGAACGCCGCGCCGTGCCGCTTGCAATCATGGCCTCGCCACATTGCCTGTAGCATAAGATAAAAGGCCTCCGGGAAACTATTCAATATTCAGGAGAAGCGATAAATTCGTGCTGTTGTCGTTGTCGGCGGAATTGTCGGTTTCGGTGCTTTTGAGCGTGTTGTCGTCTCTCATGTCATCCCCCTGATGTCTTCTTTTTTCGAAGCTGGTTCATTCAGGGTAGCGCGAAGAAATGAACATCGGCTTAACGGGTTTTTTTGCCTGAAATTATTGACCTTGCGCCAGCTTCGTCCCATTATCTTTTCTCAGAAAATCATAATCTTGCCGGAAGAATTTCCATGACCCAGATCGTAGTGCCCGCCCTTGGTGAATCCGTAACCGAAGCAACCGTCGCGCAGTGGCTGAAAAAAGAAGGCGAGGCGGTGGAGGCCGATGAGCCCATTGTCGAGCTTGAGACGGACAAGGTAACGCTTGAGGTGCCTGCCCCCGCCGCCGGGGTGATCAGCGGCGTTATCGTCCAGACCGGTGATACGGTCGAGGTCGGCGCCGTTCTGGGTGAGATCGCCGATGGTGAAGCTGCTGCCGCGCCGCCTCCGGACAACGATGCCAAAGAAGAAAAGAAAGAAGAGCCAAAGGAAGAGCCGAAAGAAGAGCCCGGGGCTGCTGCCGTCGCAGAGGATCAGAAACTTTCTCCTGCCGTCCGCAAGCTGGTCGACGACCACAAACTCGATCCGGCCAGAATTCCGGCCAGCGGCAAGGACGGACGCCTGACCAAGGAAGACGTTCAGAACTTTATCGAACAGGACGGCAAGTCCGCCGAAAAACCGGCCCACGAAGTTGTGACCACCCACCCGGTCACCGAGCGCCGCGGCGAAGACCGCCGTTCAGGTCCGCGCGAGGAGCGGGTGAAAATGACCCGCCTGCGCCAGCGCATTGCCGAGCGCCTGAAAGAGGCGCAGAACTCGGCTGCGATCCTGACGACCTTCAACGAAGCCGACATGGGCGCGGTGATCGACCTGCGCAAACAGTACAAGGATCACTTC
>CAZKGT010000233.1:0-2655 GCA_964552285.1 uncultured Pseudobdellovibrionaceae bacterium
TGCCGGCGGGGCCGTTATAAAGGGAATCCGGATAATCGACCGGCGGCTGGTCAAAAGAATGCAGAAGGCCCGTCAGCGTCTCGCGGGTCCGGATGGCGGGTGAGCAAAGAATAAAATCGGGCACACAACCGTTTTTCGCCATCCATTGCCCGAGAGCCCGGCTGTCCTGCTGTCCTTTCCGGGAAAGACGCCGTGCTTTATCGCTGAGCGAACCGGAAAGCTCCGCATCGGCATGTCGTAGCAATCCAAGAGTGCGGGATATCTCCATAAATCACTCCCTCAAAAAATCCATAAAAATATAAGTTTAACCTACGATTTTCAAAAGATGAAGGGAAGTATAAATGACAGGCGAAGAAAAGCCGGCTTGCCGCCGGCTTTTCTCCCCCACATTAATAAGTTTCATGTTTCCGGCTATTGGCTGAGTTTGGGGGCGTCTCTCAAGGTTCTCTGATGTATAAGATATGCAGGCTTCAAGTCAGCAGGCACGGGCTCGCTGGCTTTTGATATGTCAGGTCCATGGACAATATCGGCAAGATTGTCAACGAACCCAAGTCTGAGAGCGTCTTTTGGTTCGTAGAAATAATCGACTTTGGCAATTTTTTCAATGTCTTCAATGTCTCGTCCTGAATGCTTGGCGATAATTTCAATCAATTGATCTTCAAGGCCTTTGAAGTGATCCAGAGCAACAGCCATGTCGGATGTCTTGCCACTGGTTCCCGCTGCTGCTTCATGAATCATGATGCGGCAGGAAGGCATGGCTGTACGATCTTTTCCGGCGATAAAGATGACGGCCGCCATCGATGCCGCCATGCCGTCGCAAACGGTATGGGTTGGGCTTGTGAGGGTCATCATGGTATTATAGACCTCCATACCGGCATATACCCAGCCGCCGGGTGAGCTAATTCTGAGGATAATGGGCTTGCCCGGGTCAAGTTTGTCCAGGGCTTTCATTTTTGCAACGATATCGTCCGTAGATCGAATGCTGCCATCAAGATGGATCGTGCGTAGCTGATAATACTCGTAGAGTTTGTATGCCTCGACAGGGTCTTTTTTGTCCTTGAGCAGATCAAGAAAGCCGGCTTCGTATATCTCCGGCTTCTTCTTGTCCTTGTCTTCCTTTTTCGTGTCGAGCGTAATAGTGATCTTGCCGTCTTCATCCGGTTTGACCTGCATGTCCGGCTTGTCGTCGGCAAAGGCTTGAGATGTGGCTAAGGATAGCGAAAGTATAGCCGGTGCGAGCGCCGACTTTGGTGTGATTTTCATATTTAAACTCCCTGTTTTATGTTAATTTTGCATATTTAATATGCGATTTTCTCATAGCTATAAACGCTGCAAGATTTTTGTCAATATGAAATATATTGTTGTAAGTCAGTCGGTTAGGTTTTTATTTTCGTAATTTTGCCATTCTGGAGTGCAAGGCCGACTTTGCCGTGCTTCAGGTCGAGTGCTTCTCTGCCGAAGAGTTCATAGCGCCAGCCGCGCAGGGCGGGGATATCGGCTTCGTCGTTTTGCGCCAGCGCTTCCAGGTCGTCCTGCGAGGCCACCAGTTTGGGGGCGACCTCATTCCCGGCGCAGTTGATCTTGAGCAGCATCCGGAGCATTTCCACCACAGGCGTCAGTTCCGGCGGGAGTGGAGGCTTTTTTTTGCGCGGTTCCGGGCGTTGGTCACCGGGGATTTCCATGCCGCGCTTGACAGCCGCCAGCAGTTTTTTACCAACCTTGCCGTGAGCCATCTCATCCTGCATGCCCCGCGCGTGGGCCAGTTCGCCGACGCTCTGAGGCATATGGACGGCAATATCCGCCAGTGTTTCGTCCCGCATGATCCAGGCGCGCGGCACGTCCCGTTCCCGCGCTTCCTGTTCCCGCCAGGCGGCAAGCTCGCGCAGGACGGAAAGGACCTTCGGCTTGTCGGAGCGGATCTTGATTTTCGTCCAGGCGTTTTCCGGTGGAATCTCGTACGTATGCGGATCCAGCAGCACCGCCTCTTCCTGTTTCAGCCATGCCGTGCGCTGCGTGTCTTCAAGCGTTTCGGAGATTTTTTTATAGACATCAATAAGAAAGATAACGTCGTTCAGGGCATACCCCAGCTGCTTGTTTGTCAGCGGGCGGCGCGACCAGTCCGTAAATTGTACGCTTTTATCAACCTGTTGTCCGGTAATCTTGCGCACCAGGTTTTCATAGCCGACGGACTCCCCGAACCCGCAGACCATGGCGGCGATCTGCGTATCGAAAAAAGGCCGGACAATTTTCCCGGCCATATTGTAGAAAATCTCAAGGTCCTGACGTCCTGCATGGAAAACCTTCAACACATCGCGCTCGAACAAAAGATCGAACAGGGGCGTCCAGTCGTAATCGCAGGCCTGCGGATCGATCGCCACCGCATTGCCCTCCGGGTCACTGACCTGAATAAGGCATAGTTGCGGGTAATAGGTTCTCTCCCGCATAAACTCTGTATCGATAGTGATGAACTCGGCTTGGCCGAGAGATTGACACAGGGATTCTAACTCAGATTGGTTGGCAATAATCATGATTTTCTTTATTAAGCGGTATCAATCTTAATTGCTACGCTTTTATTAGATAGTGTAGTCACAAGATATTAACCCAGAGGGCGATGCATCTGATCTGAACGGCGGCGAGGAAGGAGGCCGTGTTTTT
>CAZKGT010000234.1:0-2646 GCA_964552285.1 uncultured Pseudobdellovibrionaceae bacterium
TGCCCTGTTCGCCGCGGCGGACACGCCTGCGAAAATGGCGGCGCTCGGCGAGGAAAAGCTAAGGGACTATATCAAGACCATCGGGCTTTATAAGGGCAAGGCGAAGAACATTATCGCCCTTTCGAAAATCCTGCTGGACGAATATGACGGCGAAGTGCCGCGGGACCGCGAGGCGCTGGTGAAACTTCCCGGCGTCGGGCGCAAAACCGCCAATGTGGTCTTGAATGTTGCCTTCGGGGAGCCGACGATTGCCGTTGATACCCATATTTTCCGGGTTTCCAACCGCACCGGCCTTGCCCCGGCCCCTACGCCTGAAAAGGTTGAGCTGGAGCTGGAAAAGGTGGTGCCGGATGAATTCAGGCAGCACTGCCATCACTGGCTGATCCTGCACGGCCGTTATATCTGCACGGCGCGCAAGCCAAAGTGCGGGCAGTGCCCGGTTGCGGATTTGTGCGGATATGAAGATAAAATGGCCTGACGCCCTCACCCAGCTACAGCTTGAGCCTTCTGCGTTTCATTCCAATCGCCGTGCCAACAACAAACGTCATCCCCGCGAAGGCGGGGGTCCGGTCAACTTTCAGCAAGCAAGATAACGGATACTTGTCCGGATCCCCGCCTTCGCGGGGATGACGAACTGTTGAATCAATCGGCACTCGCCAGACGAACCGCATCTTCTTCCGTTCCCTTGCGGGCATCGGCGATGGTCGTCAGGCAGGCTCCGCCGGCATCTTCACCGGTATCGGAAGCGCGAATCTCGTAATGAACAACAGGCGCGTTATTGGCGTCGCCGTCCTGCCTTGCCCTGAAATACAGGTCCAGTACGCAGCCGTCGGCAGCGTACTGCCAGACAATTGAGGGCATGTCGCGACGTTCGATATCCGGTTCCTTGAGGATCAGCACCACTTCGGCTCCGATGAGTTTGAGGAAAGCTTCGGGCTGATGCATGACCAGGCTTTCAAGGTCACGCGCATAACGTTCTTTTTCACTGCTGGACATGCTGAGGACGGCCTGTGCGCCTGTCGATGCATGAGCGGAATTGCGCAGAGATGTCTGGCCGTTGTTACAGCTTCCAACAAGACACAGGGAAAGCAGGATAAAGGCGGCGATAACGACCGAGAACTGGATATCACGCGTACTCAACGTGCCGGGCTGCATCACAGCCCGGCACGCGGCCGGTAACTTATCGCTCAAAGTCTGCATCACTATGTTCAGGGCTTTCGTCCCTTAAACTGTTACTCGGCAGCCTCTGCAGCCTGCTGAAACAGTCCTTCTTCCTCGTTTGCAGGACGGCTGTCGGCAGATGCTTCCGCCTGCTTTGCGCCGCCCTTAGCGGGCTTTTTTGCCTCGGATTTCTCCTTCGTGATCGGGCTGATTTTGCCGTCGATCGTCGCGCCGGCCTCAACAGCCAGTTCGCGGTAGGAAATGACGCCGGTAATCGAACCGCCGGAACGGACCGTCAGGCGGCCGTTCACCGTCAGGTCACCTTCAAAGCGCCCGGCAATCGTTGCCTCGTCGATTTCGACCGTGCCGTAGTAAACACCGGCCTCGGCAATATCCAGCAGGCTGGCGCCCTTCAGGGCGGCCTCGACCTTGCCTTCAACGATCAGGTGGTCGCAGGCTTCGATTTCGCCGGACAGGCTGATGCCGGAACCGACGATCAGCTTGCGGCCTGTGCTGATGTCCTGGGAACCTTGCGTGCCGTATGCGCCGGGATAGCTGTAGCTGCCGGGTACGCGGCCCGTTGCTGCCGGAGCCGTCTGAGCCGGGCGTTGTACATTACCCGGGATCTCGACCTGACGCTGGTCTGTTGCCTGTTCGGTTTTTTCTTCGGTCTGGAAGCTGGACATCTCTTGAGTTTCCTTTTCTTCGTTGCTGGAGTTTTCCGGAGTTGTTTCGGCAGACTTTTCTTCTGGTGCGCTGTCTTTTGCGCCGTCTTCAGCAGGCCGTTCGATTACGGCTGTGTCTCCCTCTGCCGGGCTTTCTGTTTTCGGGCGGTGAAACATGCTGCAATTCCCTTCTGCACGCATAAAAACAAAGACATATCAGGCACTTATGCGCGCCCCGTGAAAGAACCTTATATCACGTTGTCTGAATGAGCGGCACAGTATCACGGGCTGTCCCGTTATCGCAAGAGGAGAATCACCATGTTTCCATAGAAAAATTTCACATGCCTGTTTTTCTTTGAATTTTTTCTCTCTATAGTGAACGCATGCCGTTACGCATTGTCGAGATATCCGCCCCCGATTCCGCTACAGAAAAGATTCACGAACTGGCGGAAAAGAACCATGCCATTGACTGGTGGTACAACGCGAAAAACAAGGACGGGCGCCGGACAACCCGCATCCTTGTTCACCTGAACAGCCAACAATCGTTAATGGACGGCTTGCAGCGCAGTCTTTCAAAAGACAAGGACTGGCGGATCGTCGTCATCCCCGTCGACGCCAGTATTCCCAGACCGGACGAACCGGAACCGCAGGACAGTAAGGGCTCAAAACTGGTACGTGGATCCATCACGCGCGAGGAGCTTTATAACGAGATCGAAAAAGGGGCGATCCTGAACGCGAATTTCTTCCTGATGGTCGTTCTGTCAACGCTCGTTGCCGCGATCGGGCTGGTGCAGGACAATATCGCCGTGGTGATCGGCGC
>CAZKGT010000235.1:0-2603 GCA_964552285.1 uncultured Pseudobdellovibrionaceae bacterium
GGCCACCAGGAAGGCATCGGTGCTGAGCTGCGGCTTGATGCGGATCTGGAGACTGCTGTCGGTTTCGAAGGCGCCGACCAGCAACTTGCTTTCCGTCCCGTCCGCCGGAACGGTGCTCGGCCCGGTGATTTTGTATTCGCTGACGAAGCCGCCGGTTTCGATCTGCGCGGCGGCGAACGTGGCATCCTCTTCCGGCGCCATCATTCCGTCCGACGCAACAGCCGTGGGCATTGCCGATTTTGCCATTTCCATTTTGTCAAACCTGGCAAAGGTTGTGTTCTGGGTAGCGATGCCTGGGCCGGATTCCCTCAGAAAACCAGCTCCCCGCCCTTCCTTCGCGCTCCAGATATTCACCCACATCGGATGGAGCGGCGGCTGGCCTGCGCCGCGGTGCGGCTGGGCGGTTGAGAGCGTAAGGGCAATATCCTCCCAGTCCTCACCCGTGCGCTGGCTGACGGCGCCGTACTGGACAAGCTCCAGCCTGCCGGTTTTGGTGTCGAGCCGTGCATCATAGAGAGGTTTCCATGTCGCATTGCCCATCTGGTAGCTGAGGTCGACGGTCAGTTTCGTTGCCGCAGCCGCCTCGACCGGAATGGTGACCTGCCAGGTCCGGCGCTGGCCGGTGCGAAGCTGGTTCATCTCGTTCCTGATCCGGGTGATTTCCCAGTCGATTTCCTTGATCTTTTCATCGTACTCCAGATCGGCCTTAAGGATACCGGAAAGACCGGCGCGAATGGCTTCGGCCGCCGCACCCCACTGTTCAGGCTTCAACTCGTTTTTCTCGATCTCTTCATTGGTCTGCTGAACGGCCTGTTTGCCGAGGTTTTCAAGAAATTTTTTCTTGTGATCGAGAGCTTTCTTCTCCGCCTCGATAATCCTTTTCTGCTGCCCCAGCTTTTCAAGCTGGTCGTTCAGTTCCTTTTCCCGCGGGGCCGTCAGTTCGCTGGCCGGGACGTTGCGGTGGGCCAGTGCGCCGAATGTGACTTTCGCCCTTGCCTTGCCTTCCGCCCGCAAAGAGTCCGGAAACAGGCCCGGCGGAAGGCCGGTAAAGACGACCGTATGGGCCCCTGCCGGAACATCCACCACGGCCTGGCGGGTCAGCGTTGCGCGGTTTGTATAAACCGTTGCCGCGGTAATCTTGCTTTCGGTCTTGATCTCCTCCGCATGGGCGACGAACGGCAAAACAATCAGCAAAGAAAATGTCAGAAAGAAAAGGCGGGCCATCATAAGAAACTCCCCTCGGATCATAGAGTTGTACGGATATGCCGATTCATCTATAACATGTGCAGGAACATCCTGAAAGGAGGGAATCCATGTGCCGCGTTCTCCGTATTGCCGCTTACATCGCCAACGTCATAATGCTGCTTGTCGTGGGATATTTCGTTACCGAGTCCTACGGCGTTGAGCGTTTTATCTGCCTCCTGATGGCCCTGCCCCCGCTGCTGTCCATCGCCGCCCTCTGGCAAGGCCCGGACCTTGAAGAGCGCCGCCTTGGCCGCGAACTGAACAAGGCGCGGATGAAAAAGGAACTGGAGGAACTGGGCGGAAAAGCGGGCTAGCCCTTCCGGTAGACGTTCAGATATTTCTGGTGCGGGTAAAAGGTTTTGATCTCCAGAACGTCCTTCGGCTCCCACCCGGCCCCAAGCTTGAAACGGTTTGAGGTGACGAGCGTTCCCGGTTTCAGTTCTTCTTTAAGCTTTTCCCCCATCCGGCCCATTTCATAGATGGTAAGATACATCACGACCGCGGCGGCGTCCGATACGTCGTGCTCGAAGAAATCGCCATTGATGTAGGAGAGATTGTCCAGCCCGCAGCGCTTTCGCATAGCCTCCGCGCAGTGAAAGGCGGGGGCCGAGAACTCCAGCCCGACAACTTTGGCTTCGGGCAATTCCTTTGCCATCTGGCGGGTAAACAGACCGTTGCCGGAGCCCATGTCGTAGACAATGTAGGGCCGGACTTCGGGCCGGGCGGCCATATCCTCTTTCAGCAGTTCAACGATCCGCCTGCGCATGGCCGGGGCGGTACGGATATTGGGGACCCCTTTGTTCACCAGCAGGAAATAACCGTTCCACATCAGAACGAACCAGCACAGCCAGAACAGGATGTCGTTGATTTCCATTACCTCAAACACACTCACACCCTACCCCAAAAAAGCGGGCCCGAAAACCGGACTTAGTCCACATTTTCCGGCTCCTTTTCCGTGGGCCGCTTCGCCGTCATGAAAATCCCGACCGGCTTGTTGTAGCGCTTGACGATGACGGCCCGGTATCGCTCCTCCTCCAGCCATTTGATATAGCGGGAAATATTACTCTTGAACTCGTGGATGGTGGCGTAGATGTATGAATCGGTATAGTCGGCCATACAAACATAATAGGAATTTATTCATATTTTGTCAAGGCTTTATTCGTTCCCATAAAATCTCTTGTGATTTCTATAATAAACCGCTACTTTACAGACGCTTTTAAGGTAATAGAAAGAATGGAAACAGGATAATGGCAACAGTAACGGAACGGCTAAACGAACTCTTCAATACGGCAGGCGGAAGTCTGGAAACTGAACCACTACCGGCCGAAGGCCGGTAGGATCGGGAGGACGCTGAAAGC
>CAZKGT010000236.1:0-2574 GCA_964552285.1 uncultured Pseudobdellovibrionaceae bacterium
ATGGGATAAGGCCTTTTCGGGAGTCTGATACAGCATTCCCGAAAAGGCCTTCATGAACTGAACCGCTTCGCGGTATGGTGCGGGCCGAGGGCTATGGGGATTCGTGGTGACGGCCTCTTGATGCAGCGAGGTTTCCCAGGTCAGTAACGAGGATGTGTAGAGGGCGGCTGCTGTCTTGTGGGGGACGGTGGCGTGACCGGGGGTAGCTTTGGGGATCCAGAAAGACGTTCTTGGGGTGCGAAGACAGAGCCGTCGTGTGGCGCCTCGGGGGCGAGAAGAGGGGAGATTGAGGGTATTGCGCTTGACCGTGAATCATGGCGGCGGCCCTCGATAGGCATGCCGGAGCGGTTGTGACGCCGTTTGGGGAGGCAGTATTTCTACCCGTTTGAGGCGCCCTTCGTGACATTGGGGACATTGGCAGGGGTCGATTCCCGTCAGGACTTGGAGCAGCGTCCGCCGGTCTCGGGTTTCGGCCTCTGGAGTCTCGGTGGTTTTGTGTGTGCGCAAGAGTAGGCGGCATTGGGCGAGTTTCTGGGTGCGATGGCAATTGGCGAGGAATCCGTAATAGCGGATGCGCTGGAAACCGTTGGGCAACACGTGAAGCAGGAACCGGCGTATGAACTCGTGCGCTTCGAGGGTCATGGTTTGTTTGTGGATGCCGGTTTTGTAGTCTTTGTACGTGAAGGTGACGTTGCCGTTTTCCATCCGGACCAGGCGATGGTTGGAGATGGCGATGCGGTGGGTGTAGCGCGCAAGATAATCGAGGACTGCGTCGGGACCCGCAAAGGGCGGCTTGGCGTAGACGACCCATTCAGTGTTTCGACACCTTTGCAGGAGTATTGTGAAGTCCTCGGGTTGAGCCAGCGCTTGGATGGCGCCGCGGAATTCCAGCCGGGCCTCTTGAAAGGCTCGTTGCAGGGCGTCGAGGAAGAGGCGGCGAAAGAGCCGGGACAGGACGCGGACCGGCAGTAAGAATCCCTTCTTGCAGGATATCCAGCGATTGCCATCGGGGCTCAATCCGCCGCCGGGTACGACACAGTGGACATGGGCATGGTGGTGGAGGGTCTGGCCCCACGTATGCAACACGGCAACGAAGCCCAGTTGGGCGCCCAGATGTTTAGGGTCCGCTCCGATCTGCAGCAGGGTCTGGGAAGCCGCGCGAAACAGGATATCGTAGACCACGCGCTTATTGTGCAGGGCGACGGGAGCAAGTTGGGCGGGCAAGGTGAAGACGACATGATAGTACTCCACCGGCAGGACTTCGCTGCGTCTGGCCTCGCGCCAGAGCGCCTTGTCCAGGTTTTGGCATTTGGGGCAATGGCGATTGCGGCAGGAGTTATACGAGATGACTTCGTGGCCGCAGCGGTCACACCGGTCGACGTGGCCGCCCAGCGCGGCGGTGCGGCACAGATCAATGGCGCGCATGACCCGCAACTGTTGGACGGACATGGATAAACCGTACCGGTGCCGATAGTCCTCCCCGTATTCGCGGAACACATCGGCCACCTCGAGACGCGGCCTTCCCATGACGATGCGTCAGGAAACCGGCAGCGCGTCAAGGGGGCTTTTGGTGTCCCTTATGTTGTGAACCGCCACGTGGGTGTAACGGGCCGTTGTCCTCGGGGTGGTGTGTCCCAACAAGACCTGAATGATCCGAAGGTCCGTGCCGGCCTCCATCAGATGGGTGGCGAAAGAATGGCGCAGGATATGGGGCGTGACGCGTTTCTTGATACCGGCGTCGAGGCGCGCCTGCTTGCACACGTGGTCCACCGAACCTACGCTGATGGGTTTACCCGGCTTGCCGCCCGGGAACAGCCAGTCCTGGGGACGGCAAGTCATCCAATAGATGCGCAGGACCTTTAGCAGCCGGGGTGAGAGCATCACGTAGCGGTCCTTCTTGCCCTTGCCCTGATCGACCCGGATGGTCATGCGGCTGCTGTCGATGTCCTGAACCTTCAAGTGGGTGATCTCCGACACCCGCAGGCCCGTGGCGTATCCCGTCATGAGGATGGCCCGGTACTTGATGTGCCTTACGGCATCAAAGAACTGGGCCATCTCGGTCGGGCTGAGCACCACCGGCAATCGGCGCGGTTGTCTCGGCGCCGGAATCTCATCGACCACCCAATCCCGCGGTGCCGTGACCCGGTAGAAAAACCTCAAGGCGCAAACCACCACGCTCATGGTGTTCGCGCACAGGCCACGTTCATTCACCAGATACAGTTGATAGGCGCGGACCTCTTCAGGCCCGAGCAACTCCGGCGACTTCCCAAAGTAGCGGGCCAAGTCGGCCACGTACCGGACGTAATTGTCCCGCGTCGAAGCGGAGAGGTTGCGCAGCTTCATGTCTTCGATCATGCGTTGACGTAAGGGAGTCATCGTTCTTCTCCTCGGTTGCATTCCCGGCTCCTATAGCCGAGTCCAACCAAGAAGAATAGGAGGAAACGCACGAGGACTTCAGAGAACGGCAAAGGTCAGTCAGCCAACCCAAGGAGAAACTCAGACTCGAACCCAAACCCCCAACTTGACTCAAGCGCCCCGACTACCGCACCCTACCGCGAAGCGGTTTAGTTCATG
>CAZKGT010000237.1:0-2495 GCA_964552285.1 uncultured Pseudobdellovibrionaceae bacterium
AGCCTTTTTCCGCCTGAAGGCGGAGGTTTATGACCAAAGAAGGGACAATAAAAATTGAGTCCGGATTATTCTTCGTTAATAATGACTTGGCTTTAATTGGTCATATTGGATTAAAAAATGAATACGGTTGGTGAAAAAAGGGTTTTGACGGCGGAAGACCTGCCGCTGGTGCTGGCGCTGCAGGAAGTTGCCTGCAAGGAACTGGCAGCGATAGGTAAGCCACGATTTATCATTCCAAGATCGGAAAAGCATTTCCTGGCGCATATGGAATCGCCGCATGCCATGGTCGGCCTGTTCGATGAGGGGCGGCATTTTGCGCAGGCGATTTTCCGCGCGCCGCTTGATTTCGATACGGAGGAACTGGGGATTGATGCCCTGCCCGGCCATGAAAAAGGCACGCGCGCTTCGGTGTTGCAGGGAATTCTGGTACATCCCGATTATGCCGGACGCGGAATTATGCGTCAAATACTGGCGGAATGGGAGGCGTGGTGCCGGGAGCAAAATATCATGCATATGAGCGCACGCTCCGAACACACACACGAGGCCAGCAAAAAGAACTTCCTGAAAAGCGGTTTTACGCTCGTTGAGACGGTCACCGACAAACGCGACGGTGCGACCGTTTGCGTGTTTTACAAACATCTGTCACCTGCAAGCCCTCTCCCCTGCGGGGAGAGGGTTGGGTGAGGGGGACAAGAAGTCTGAAAGACAATAATTTTTGGTCCTTCGGACTTGTCTTCCCCCTCACCCAACCCTCTCCCCGCAGGGGAGAGGGCTATGTTTGGGTTTTTGTTATTTTTGAGGTATGACCGAAAGCATGAGCAAAATTAAAGCATCGATTATCGGCGTTACGGGATTTACGGGCACGGAACTGTTGCGCGTATTGCTGGGACATCCGGAGGTCGAGATAAAGCACCTTATCTCCCGCCGGCATGACGGCAAGGCCGTGGGCGACGTCTTCCCCAGACTCGCGCATGTTGAAGGCCTTACCGTCACCAATACCGATCCGGAAACGGTCGCCAAAGAAAGCGATGTGGTGTTTCTGTGCCTGCCGCATGAAACATCGCAGGATGTTGCACCGAAACTGCTTGGCAAAACGAAGATCATCGATTTGTCGGCGGATTTCCGGCTGAAAGACGCAGGTGTGTATGCCCGCTATTACAGCGGCGCTCATAAATGCCCGGACCTGCTGGACGGACGGTTCGTCTACGGCCTGCCGGAGATTTACCGGGAGGAAATCATCAAAGCAGACGCGGTGGCCAATCCGGGCTGTTACGCGCTGCTGACGCAGGTCCTGCTTTATCCGTTTAAAGGACAGATTGATCACGCACGTGTTGTGGCCGTGTCGGGCTACTCGGGCGCGGGACGCAAGGCGGTTGATCCGACCGAACATCCGGCGCTTTCGCAGAACATGAAAAGCTATCTGGTGAACGCGCACAGGCATTTGCCGGAAATTCTCGGCACGCTGGAACTGGAAGAGGAAAAACTCGATTTCGTGCCGACGGTGGGGCCTTACCTGCGCGGAATTTTTGCGACGGCATTTATATCCCCCTCACCCAACCCTCTCCCCACAGGGGAGAGGGCTTACATTGGTGCACCGTTCGTGCGGATGGTTAACACCGTGGAACTGACCAACATTGTCGGCACCAACTATATCGACCTGCATTACCGGGAAGGGCGTGACGGGATTATTGCGCAGGGGGCGCTTGATAATCTGCTGAAAGGTGCCTCGGGCTGTGCCGTGCAAAATATGAACCTGATGTTCGGACTGCCGGAAACAACCGGGCTTGATTTTTCCACGCCGCTCTACCCTTAATAATGCCATGACCGACACACGCGATTTTTACCGGGCACGTTACCAGGGCTCCCTGTTTGTGGTGAAGGCCGGGGGGAAGGTGATTACGGATGAGGCATACCGTCGTTCCCTGCTGAGCGATATCAGGGAACTGTTGGATGCCGATATCTCGGTGCTGCTGGTCTATGGCGGCGGACACCTGATCGACAGCGAGCTTCAAAAAGCCGGAATCGTCTCGAAGAAAGAAGGCGGCGTGCGGATCACCGGGGCGGATGATATGGCCGTGATCCAGCGGGTTATGGCTGCCGATATCGGCTATATGATCGCCGGGACGATGCAGGCGATAGGGCTTGAGGGCCTGTGCCTTGGCGCCCTGCCGCCGGGGTGGGCGGAGGTTGAAACGAAATTTGAAGGTCATAACGGCATAATCGTTTCCGTGAACGGGGCCACGATCAAAAGCCTTTTCGCCGTGCCGCGCTTTGTCGCCTGTCCCTGTACGGCGGCCGGGATGGACGGCGGAATCAACATCAATGCCGACGAGGTCGCCGTTGCGATTGCCGCGGGCGTGCAGGCGCGTAAACTGTTTTTCCTCTCGGACGTGGACGGCGTGCAGGTTGATGGAAAAACGGCGTCGGTGCTGACCGATCATGACATTCCTAAACTGATTGAAGACGGCACGGTTACGGGCGGGATGCAGGTGAAG
>CAZKGT010000238.1:0-2494 GCA_964552285.1 uncultured Pseudobdellovibrionaceae bacterium
CCGCATCCATCGCCTCCTTGATCTTCTTGCCCATTGCCCGGCGAAGAAGATCTGCGCCGCCGAGCGTATAGCCCGCGAGCTGCTGCGCGCACTGCATGACCTGCTCCTGATAGATCATGATACCGTAGGTTTCTTCAAGAAACGGCTTGAGTTTCGGGTGCAGGTAATCCGGCTCTTCCTTGCCCTCCTTGCGGTCGATATAGACAGGAATATTGTCCATCGGTCCCGGGCGGTAGAGTGCGACAAGGGCGATAATATCCTCGAACCGGTCCGGCTTCATCTTGCGCAGCGTATCGCGCATGCCCGCGCTTTCAAGCTGGAATACGCCGACCGTCTTTCCCTCGCAAAGAAGCTGGAACGTCTTTTCATCATCAAGCGGAATTTTGAGATAATCGATCTCCTCGCCTTTCTGGGCGATCAACTCGACAGCCTTCTGGACCACCGTCATCGTCTTAAGTCCGAGGAAGTCGAACTTCACCAGCCCCGCCTGTTCGACATATTTCATGTTGAACTGGGTCACCGGCATGTCAGAGCGCGGATCACGATAGAGCGGAATAAGCTCATGCAGCGGGCGGTCGCCGATCACCACCCCGGCCGCGTGCGTCGAGGCGTGGCGGTAAAGACCCTCTAGCTGAAGCGCTATCGAGATCAGCTTATCGGTCGTCTCGTCCTTTTCCCGCTCGCCGCGCAGATCGGCATCCTGCTCAAGCGCCTCAGCCAACGTCACAGGCGCCGCCGGGTTGTTCGGGATCATCTTGGCGATCCGGTCAACCTGCCCGTAAGGCATCTGCAGCACCCGACCGACATCACGCACCACAGCCCGCGCCTGAAGCTTCCCGAAGGTGATAATCTGCGCGACCTTGTCGTGCCCGTACTTGCCCTGAACATAGCGGATCACCTCGTCCCGCCGCTCCTGACAAAAATCCACATCAAAGTCCGGCATGGACACGCGCTCGGGATTAAGGAAGCGCTCGAACAGAAGGCCAAAGCGCAGCGGATCAAGATCGGTAATTTTCAGCGACCACGCCACGACCGACCCGGCCCCGGACCCGCGGCCCGGCCCGACGGGAATATTATGCTCCTTGGCCCACTTGATAAAATCCGACACGATCAGGAAGTAGCCCGGAAACCCCATCTCAACGATAACATCAAGCTCAAATTCCAGCCTTTTTTTGTAAGGTTCGGGATCGGAATCCTTGGCAAAGTTCTCCAGCCGCCATTCAAGCCCTTTCCGCGCCTGATCCTTCAACTCGTCAACTTCAGACCGCCCGCCCTCCGTGGCAAAAGGCGGCAGAATTGGGTCGATCGGCGCCAGGAGAAACGAACATCGGCGCGCTATAACTTGGGTATTATCAATGGCCTCCGGGATATCTTTAAATAGATCTCTTATCTCATCCGGCGCCTTGAAGAAATGCTCGCGCGTGACCCTGCGCCGATCTTCCTCCGTGATATAACGCCCGCCCGCAATACAGAGCAGCGCATCATGCGCCTCATGCATCGTCCGGTCGGCAAAGTAGGCATCGTTGCTTGCGACCAGCGGAATGTCATGCTGATAGGCAAGATCGAGCAGGCCGGGCTCAATCGTATCCTCATCCGGCCAGCCGTGACGCTGCAACTCAATATACAGCCTGTCCTCGAAAATCCCCTTCAGGCGCAAAAGCGCCTGTTCCGCGTTATCCGCCTGATGATGCAGCAAAAGCTGCGCTACCGGCCCGGCCAGGCCGCCCGTCAGGCAAAGCAAACCTTCCGCGCAATTTTCAAGCTGCCCCCACGAAACATGGGCCTCCTCATCCGCCGCCGTCTCCAGAAACGACTGGCTGACGAGCTTGCAAAGATTGCGGTACCCGGTCTCATCCTGCACAAGCAGGACCAGTTGCCCTTCACCGCCGAGACGGATCTGGCACCCGATAATCGGCTGCACGCCGCTCCTGGCCGCCTCGATGGCAAACTCCATTGCCCCGAACAGGTTCCCGCTGTCCGTCACCGCCACGGCCGGGATGCCGCTCTTTACGCACGTCTTTACAAGCGATTTGATGGGCATCGCCCCTTCCGCCAGCGAAAAAGCAGAATGCGTGTGCAGATGGATAAAACTGGAATCGGGCATGGATTGAAGCTACCCTTTGTTACGCGCCTAATGCAACCCGTGTGAAAGACCTGTCATGTCCAAAACCGGAATCTATATCGCAGGCGAGGAAGACGTCCGCGAAAGCGGCACGTTAAGCGTTTCCTCAGGCTATCTCGTTTTCTCCAACGACGTCCGCAACGTACGAATCCCCTTAAAGCGCCTTGAAATCAGTTTCGGCGGCACGGCCAAACGGCTTGCCTATATGAAGCATCCGAACGAACCAACTGTCACCATGCACACCGCTGATTTCAGTATTTTCAAAGACCCCGGATTCGCAAACCATCCGGCGGTCAAAGGCCTGTACAAGGAAAAAAACACACACCATGCGACCTTCACCTCCACGCTCTTCATTCTGGCCGCGCTCGTCCT
>CAZKGT010000239.1:0-2444 GCA_964552285.1 uncultured Pseudobdellovibrionaceae bacterium
GTCAGGCGCGCCGCCGAGCGCATCAGGCCGCGCACGAACTTGTATCTGGTAAGCTCGCCCTGTTCGTCGATCCACATATGAACGGCCATGCAGGCGCGCTCTTCATGGGGGACGAGGGAGCACAGCCCGTTGGACAGCGCCTCGGGCAGCATCGGCACCACCCGGTCCGGGAAATAGGTCGAATTGCCGCGCTTCCACGCTTCCTTATCAAGCGGGCTTCCGGGCCGCACATAATGGGAGACATCGGCGATGGAAACGATCAGGTGAAAACCGTCCCCGGTCTTTTCCGCAAAGACGGCATCGTCAAAATCTCTCGCATCCGCACCATCAATGGTAACAAGCGGGATATCACGCAGATCTTCCCGTTTGCCAAGCGCAGGCACGGACAGGTTCTCTGCCGCCTTCAGAACGCCAGGGGGGAATGTCAGGCTAATTCCGTTCTCAACAATGGCAATGAGGCTGATAACATTCGGATCATCCCGGTGACCGATCACTTCATCCACCCGCACCCTTTTATTGCGCAGGCCGCGCGAAGGCATCAGGGTCGCCATCACCACGTCACCGTCTTTGGCGCCGTTGAGGCTGCCCGTGGCGATGTCAAAATGGTCCTTCGCCCGTTTTTCCGCAGGCAACAGAACCGGCGTTTTGCCTTTGGTGCTGACAAGGCCGACCACCTGATCCTTCGAGGCCGTCAGGTGCCGCATGGTCTGCGCTTCGTAACTATCATCCGCCCGCCTTGAAAGCCGTGCCAGGATGCGGTCGCCTACGGTTAGCGCCGGGTGTCCGCGCCGTTGCGGGGCAATCTCTATTTTTGGCGGCGGGCCATGAATCTCTTCGTTCCAGTCAACCGGTCTGCCGAATGTATCGCCGTCAACCGAGATATCGCTGACCTCGAGCACGCCCACGGCCGGCAGCCTGTCCGGAATGCTGTAAGCGCCGCCGGATTTGATGATGGCACCGTCATCCTCAAGGGCGGAAAGTATTTCCTTGAGCATAATCCTTTCATCGCCGCGGACTTTCAGGGCGCGGGCGACATCGCGTTTGGTCATCGGTCTGGCGCTGACGCGCAGCAGATCGAGGATGCCGTTCCGGTCCAGTGCAAATTTTTTTTCAGGCTTCTTTTTTGCCACGTTGTTCTTTTCCAGATTCTGTATATAATGCCCGCCCTGCGGCCACCGCTGCACTTTGGCAGGAAGGAACAGACCTTTTGAGTATAGAAGCCCTGATCAGGAAATACGATCGCAACGTGCCGAGATACACGAGCTACCCCACAGCCAATCATTTCGGTGCCTATATTACGGAAGATCATTACCGTAAATGGCTCGAAGGCATACCTTTCGGGACGCCGCTATCTTTATACATCCATATCCCGTTTTGCAAGAAATTATGCAAATACTGCGGCTGCCACACGAAAATTCCCCAGTTCTATGATCCGGTAAAGGATTATGTCCGTGCCCTGCGGCAGGAAATTGCAACGGTGGCCGGGATCATTGGCGGGGGACGGAAGGTCACCCATATCCACTGGGGCGGCGGCACGCCGACCTATCTCGAACCTGGGGATATGGAGGGCATCGCCGCAGCCATAAATCAGCATTTCACGCTGGAAGAGGGCGGGGAGATCGCCCTCGAGGCAGATCCGCGTACGCTGGACGAAAATACGGCGCAAAAGCTGGCCGCCCTCGGCGTAAACCGAGCGAGTCTCGGTGTGCAGGAATTCAACCCCGACGTTCAGGAGGCCATCGGCCGCATCCAGCCCTATGAGATGGTGCGCGATTGCGTGGACTGGCTGCGCGGGGCGGGGATTTCCCGGATCAACTTCGACATGATGTACGGTCTGCCGCTCCAGACTGAACGCAGCATCACGGCCTCCATGGACATGGCCGCCCGGCTTTCGCCGTCCCGGCTGGCCGTGTTCGGCTATGCGCATGTGCCGTGGCTTCGCAAGCATCAGCTGGAGCTGGAACAATACGATATTCCCGGTGCGCCGGAGCGGTATCAGCTCATGCAGGCCGCAGCCCAGACACTGGCGGGCCATGACTATACGGCCATCGGTATCGACCACTTCGCCCGCAATTCGGATGCGCTGGCGATCGCCCAGAGGGAAGGGACGCTGCGCCGGAACTTTCAGGGCTATACGACCGATAGCGCCGAATGCCTGATTGGCTTTGGCGCTTCGGCCATCAGCGCCCTGTCGCAGGGCTACGCCCAGAACAACGGAAAGCTCGGCGTGTACAAGCATCAGGCTTCGAATGGCAACCTTCCCATTGCGCGCGGCATGAAGACGGACGCCGAAGATCAGATGCGGCGCCGGATTATCGAGGACCTGATGTGTTTTTATGAAACCGACCTCGCCGAAAGAAAGCCGGACGGCCAGCCCGAAATCATGGCAAGACTGGCCGTATTCGAGCAGGACGGATTAATTGAGCGCGAAGGCAGCGTGATCC
>CAZKGT010000240.1:0-2431 GCA_964552285.1 uncultured Pseudobdellovibrionaceae bacterium
GCAGCATTTCGATCATTTGCGCCTTCACAACATTACGGCGATCTGCGGCGACGGGATGAAGGGCTGGCCGGAGCAGGCGCCGTTTGACGGGATTATCGTGACGGCCGCCGCGCGGGACAGGCCGCCGCAGGCTTTGCTGGACCAGCTTAAGGTCGGCGGAACCCTGGTGATCCCGGTCGGCACCGAGGACGGGCAGGTGCTGCGGCGTTATAAAAGAGAGTCCGAGGATACCTATGCGGCGAAAGATTTGCTGCCTGTCCGGTTTGTGCCGCTTTTGCCCGATGTGGCGCGGTATAACGAGTATTCCAATGAAGAGCTGAAGGCATTGTCCGGCTAGAGATGATGAGAAGTCTGGTTCATATTTTTGTCATGGCCTTGCCGCTGTTTCTGGCAGCCTGCCAGTCCACCAAGGCGCCTGCGCCGGTGACGGTTTACGGGGCGTCTGTCGGGCCGGGGAGCGCCGGGGCGCATACGGTGATTGAAGAAGATACGCTCTGGAGTATCGCGCAGCGCTACCGGATGGATATGCGCGGGATTATCGAACTGAACCGCCTGAGTCCGCCTTATGCGCTGGCGGTGGGGCAGAGGATCAAACTGCCGCCGCCGCGCGATTACAAGGTGCGTCAGGGCGATACGATATACGGGATTTCCAGGACTTTTGCCGTGAGTATGAGCGAGGTCAGCCGCATGAATGCGCTGTCTTCGCCCTATATTCTGCATGAGGGGCAGGTGTTGCGGTTGCCGTCCCCCTCTCCCCGACGGGGAGAGGGCCGGGGTGAGGGGGGCAAGAAAATTGCCTCCAGCGTTATTTCACCCTCACCCAAACCCTCTCGCTCAAGGGAGAAGGCTGTTTCTGTACCGCCGCCAGGACGTTCCGGCGGGAAATTCGCCTGGCCGGTGGAGGGGCGGGTGGTTTCTTCCTACGGACCAAAGAAGGACGGGCTGCATAATGACGGGATCAATATCGCCGCGCCGAAGGGAACGCCGGTGCGTTCGGCCGAAAACGGGGTGGTGGTTTATGCGGGGCAGCAGCTTGAGGGGTACGGCAATCTTGTGCTGGTGCGTCATGCGGACCGCTGGATGAGCGCCTACGCCCATATGGACCGGATCCTGATCGGCAAGGGGCAGAAGATCAAAAAAGGCCAGACGCTCGGGACGGTCGGTTCCACGGGCTCGGTTGAAACGCCGCAACTGCATTTTGAGATAAGGCGCGGCACGCGTGCGCTTGATCCAAAGAAATATCTCTAAGGGCAGCCCATGTTCGAGATGGTTTTCGATGCGATGATGGCCTGGAACCAGATCGGTCTTTTGATCGGCGGGGTGGTGATGAGCGGAATCGGGGCTTTGTTTCTCGGGGACTTTGCGTTGTGGCGGATCAAAGGGCGGCGGGTCACCGGAAAAATCGCGTATGTGCGCGCGACAAAAAATTCAAATCACAGTTCCAACCAGCCGGAGCCGAAGCCAAAGGAAGACCGGAAACCTTTTTCCGAGGCGTTTAAGGAAGATCCGAAGGCTGGAATTCTGGGACTGGTCTTTGCGTTTTTTATTATCGGGATACCGCTGCTGTTCGTGGTGATCGGGGCTTATTTTGTGATCGATTATTTTCATCTGAGGGCAAACGGTATCGAGGTCAGCGGCCGGGTGACCGGTTACGAGGAAGAGTATGACAGTGAAAGCGGCACGTCCTACTACCCGGTGATTGCCTTCAGGGACTTGGAGGGCAGGAACTGGAGTGAAAAGGGGCGCTTTGGCGGCGGCTCCAAACCGTATGATATCGGCGAGACGGTTCCCGTTGTTTACGAGGACGGAAATCCCGGGCATTTCGCTATCAATTATTTCTGGCACAATATGGTTTTGCCCATGGGTTTTATGGGGATGGGCGGGCTGTTTCTGGCTGTGATCTTTGGTGCGTTCAGCGGTATAGGCGACAAATTCAGGGGCAGGAAGAAATCAAGGCCCAAGGATAGCGACGTGCCGCCATACGGGGCCGAGATGTATTACGCCGTGCTGGAATATCCGGGGCCGGACGGGCAGCTTGTGCAAGGCGAGACCGGGACGGGCAGTAATATTCTGGCTGATAAAATTCCCGGGACGGAGGTGAAATTGCTTATGCGCCCGGACAAGCCGGGTGAAGTGCGCCGCGCCGGGAAGTATCTGATGTTTATTTTGGGAGCGGTCTTTCTGGTGCCGGGTTTGCTGTTTTTCCATGCGGCGGCGCAGTTCGGTTTCAGCATTTTTACGGTGCTGATCGGGATCGGGATATTAGGGTATGGCGCATACAAATTCTGGCCGAATATTAAGCCACGCTCGGAATGGGAGACGAAGGATCAGTTTCAGGCGCGGATGAAAAAGAAATGGGCCGAAAAAAAAGAGCAGAAGAAAAAAACGGGTGCGATGCTGGACCGGGCGGATGTGGAAAAACGCCTGCGCA
>CAZKGT010000241.1:0-2408 GCA_964552285.1 uncultured Pseudobdellovibrionaceae bacterium
AAGAAAAAATCCGTGCCGAAATAGAAAAGAACAAGGAAATCGTTAAGGAAGCAGGCGGCCTTTACGTGGTCGGTACGGAGCGACACGAATCGCGGCGGATCGACAACCAGCTCCGCGGCCGTTCGGGCCGTCAGGGCGATCCGGGCGCGTCGATCTTCTTCCTGTCGCTGGAAGACGACCTCATGCGTATTTTCGGCTCGGACAAAATGGAGGCCCTGCTCGCCAACAAGCAGATCGGTTTGCGCGAGGGCGAGGCGCTTACCCACCCGTGGATCAGCAAGGCACTGGAGCGGGCGCAGGGGCGGGTCGAGGCGCAGAACTTCGAAATCCGGAAAAACCTGCTGAAATTCGATAACGTCATGAACGACCAGCGCAAGGTCGTCTATGAGCAGCGCAAGGAAATCATGGGTGCGGAAGATGTCGAGGATCTTGTTGCCGAAATGCGCCTTGATGTCATCGAATCGATCGTTAATAGCTGTATCCCGCTGAACTCCTACCCGGATCAGTGGGATATCGATACGCTGAAATCCGAAACGCTCCGTCTCCTTGGTCTTGATCTGCCGATCGAAGAATGGGCAAAGGAAGAAGGCGTGGCGGACAATGAAATCTCCGACCGGATCAAGGACGCCGCCGATAAGAAGATGGCTGAAAAGGCTGCCAATGCCGGGCCTGCCGTCCTGCGGCGGCTGGAGAAAGGCGTGCTGCTGCAAATCCTCGACCAGCAGTGGAAAGAGCACCTGCTGGGCCTCGACCATTTACGGCAAGGGATTAACCTGCGCGCCTTCGGACAGCGCGATCCGCTCAACGAATACAAGACCGAATCCTTTGCCATGTTCGAGGCCATGCTCGGACAGTTACGTGAGCAGGTAACCCAGATTCTCTGCCTCGTGCGTTTTAACGTTCAGGACGGAAAGATCGGGCTGATGCTTCCGACGGCCGATCCCTCGCAGATGCAGGAAACGCGGCAAGACCCGGCCCTGATGGGAACCAGCCCACAGTTGCAGCGTCCGCAGGCGGCGCCCGAACAGCCTCCGGTCCAGCCTTTCCGTCACGAAAGCGGCCCGGTCAACCCGGAAGACCCCTCAACATGGGGCAAGGTTGCCCGCAACGCCCTGTGCCCCTGCGGATCGGGAAAGAAGTACAAGCACTGTCACGGCAAGGTTAGTTAGGCGGCTTTATAGCGTTTCCCGTTTATAAGAAGTCATCCCCGCGCAGGCGGGAATCTACCTTCGTTTCTTCGCAAAAGCTGCTTGGTGGATCCCCGCCTTCGCGGGGATGACTTTATTAAGGAATTCGCTCACCTAAACGGAAAACTCTTTAGACTTCTTACTCTTCCCTCGGCGGCGTGACGCGGATCAGGGTGATCTGGTTACGCTGGCGGCGAACGATGTCGAAGCGCAGATTGTGGAAGGTGAAACTCTGGCCGACTTCCGGGATACTCTGGGATTCGAACAGGACAAGACCTGCGACCGTGGAATATTCCTCATCCGGCAGGTTCCATTCAAATTCACGGTTCAGGTCTCGAATGGTTACCGTACCGTCAATCAGGTAGCTCCCCCCCGGCATGGTGCGGACGCCGGCAACAGCGACATCATGCTCATCGTCAATCTCGCCGACGATCTCCTCCAGAATATCCTCAAGAGTCACGATCCCCATGAAGCTGCCGTATTCATCGACCACAATGGCAAAGTGCTCGCGCCTGCGGCGAAACTCCTGAAGCTGGTCAAACAGGCTGGTGCTTTCCGGGATAAACCACGGATCGCTGGCGACTTTCTGAATGTCGATCTCGGCAAATTTGCCGTTATTGTCCTGCAATTCGCGCAGCAGCCACTTGGCGTGAATAACACCGATAATATTGTCGGAATCATCTTTCCAGACAGGCAGTCGCGTATAGGGACTTTCCAGGACCTGTTCAACAATTGACTCTACAGGATCATCCGCGTTGATCATCGCCACGTTGCTGCGGTGGATCATGATTTCCTCCACCTCGACCTCGGCAAGATCCAGAATGGAACGCAGCATGGCGCGTTGTTCCTGTGTCTCCTGTTCCGGCCCCTGATGCAGTTCGATCACGCCGCGCAGGATCTCGACATGATCCCCGACATTCACGATGGAAATATCGGCCCCGAAAATCTTCAGGACAAACCGCACAAGCTTTGAAACAAGGTCAGTGACGGGGGAAAGCACGAGAATAACCCAGCGCATGATCGGGGCGATCCCCATCGCCATCTTGTCCGCGTAGTGCAGCGCATAGGTTTTCGGCAGCACTTCCGCAAAGATCAGAACCATCATGGTCATGACCAGGGTCGCGTAAACCACGCCAGCCTCTCCGACCAGCTTGATAAAGAGGCTGGTCGCCAGGGCCGAGGCCAGAACACCCGAATGCGTATAGGGTACCCCAAGCCATT
>CAZKGT010000242.1:0-2403 GCA_964552285.1 uncultured Pseudobdellovibrionaceae bacterium
CCTGTCCGATCACATAGTCGTCAAGGACTGCCTTGATCTCACTGGGGGCAGGAACGCCTTCGCCGGAGCGGACGATCTGCGTTTTGTCTTCCTCGCGGATGATGTCCATGCACAGCTCGACGCATTCATTGCAGATGAAGACGTTCGGCCCTGCAATCAGCTTGCGGACTTCGTGCTGGCTCTTACCGCAGAAGGAGCAGTACAGCGTGTTCTTGGATTCACCGGATCCGGATTTACTCATGGATGTTGTGCTTTCGCCATTTTTGAATCGTTCTCTTCAATCTGCCAAGCGGCGCGCTCCGGCGCAAGCCCCTAATACCATTAGACTTAGGTTTTTACCTGCCCCAAAACAATGACGGGCGGTTTGCGCAGGCGTCCCTAATACTATATCTAGGCACTGAAGCTTAAAGATTGGTGAAGACGAATGCAGGACTCTCTGGAAGATCTGGTTGAAAACTTTGCCCTCCTGGACGACTGGGAGGACAGATACCGCTACCTGATCGATCTCGGCAAGACCCTGCCGCCGATGGATGAGGCGTTGAAAACCGATGAAAATTTCGTCAGGGGCTGCACATCGAAAGTCTGGATGGCGGCAGAGGTGAAAGACGGCCGGTTTCATTTTCTGGCCGACAGTGACGCCCATATCGTTCGCGGCCTGATCGCGCTGCTGATGGCCGCCTATCAGGACCAGCCGGTGGAAAAGCTGCCGGGAATTGATGTCGACGGCGCTTTCCGGCGCGTCGGTCTGCACACACATCTCTCACCAAACCGCCGCAACGGCTTTTTTTCGATGGTAGAGAAGATCAGAAATTTTCAGAATTGAGCGCAGCAATAACAAAGCGCCGCTATCCCGGAGGATAACGGCGCCTGTGTGGAGTACTCAGAGGTACGCAGTAAACCCATTAAGTACTCAAAAACGCAGTCTTTCTACACAGAGAGGGACACACCCGCTTCACGCAGAAAGGCTCACAAGTGGGAGCGAGCCCTGCGAAAAACACAGCAGCACGCTGACTTGCCCGGCAACGGCAATACGCGCCGTGCCTGAAGGCAAAGCCAAAACCAAAACAAAAAACGCTTGCAGGCGGGACCCGAAGCGTCTCTTACCTCTGTAAACAAGTGGATGGAAATAAAGACCGGCTCTGTCACCGGTTCTTTTTCACACAACTTGCGTACCCCACAAATCCCAAATTACCTATTTAGGGGTAGCAGTCAAGCGGAAAAATGGGCGGGAAAATAACCGTAAGAAAAAAGAGAGTTTTACTGCTCTTTTTCTTCTTCAGGTTTATCACTCTCGTTTTCTTCCGCTTCCTCTTTTTTATCCGAATCATCGATGTGATGGATGCTGACCAGGATATCCCGGAAGATCGCATCGGCCTCTTCTGATGCCTTGCCGATGAGTTCCGCCTCAACCGTAAAGATCGACGTTT
This sequence comes from uncultured Pseudobdellovibrionaceae bacterium, assembly GCA_964552285.1. GTDB lineage: Bacteria > Pseudomonadota > Alphaproteobacteria > Micavibrionales > Micavibrionaceae > CAZKGT01. The sequence goes on from CAZKGT010000242.1 coordinate 1,428, forward strand.
TCCCGATCCAGATCTGGGCCGTGTAGAGCATCGGCGTCAGGCCGACCTGTCCATCGCCGACCAGAGAGGCGACTTTCATCTTTCCTTCATCATGGGCGTTGATCGTGTAGTCCTTGATAGCGGCGTTCCTGCCGACCATGCCCTCAAGTGTCGCCTTGATAACCTCACCGGTATAGCGCTCGGCCATTTTTTCGTCGACAGGGTTACAGGTGATCGTCATGTTGACGGTCGTGGTGAAATCGTAGACCTGCGTAAAGCGCACGACCTCGTAGCAATCCTGCCCGCCGGGGCAGCGTTTTGCGATGGAAGGCTCGGCCGGGAAGGTGACGGTGAATTCGCAGTGATCGGGCAGGTATGTTTTTTCTGTTGCGTCTTCCTCTGCAAAGGCCGGAAGAACGCTCAATAACACCACCACCAATGTCACCCCCGCGAAGGCGGGGGCCCGGCCAAGTATCCATTTGGCAGGCTTGTTGAGAGTTGTCCGGATGCCCGCCTTCGCGGGCATGACAGATCGAAAAAAATCAAAGATCCTCATGCCTTGTTGCCTTTCACCGGCGTCCAGGTCTCAGGCGATGCCTCGGCCTGTTCACCTGCACCCATATCCTTCACTTCATGCGCCTGTCCGTCTTCAAAGGGCGGGAACCAGACATACGGGATGCCTTTCCTTTCCGCATAGGCGAGCTGTTTTTTCAGCTTCTGCGGCGCATGGTATTGCTCGACATAAAACCCGCGCCCGCGCAAAACCCGCGCCGTCTCGGCGGCCGGCCCCCGCTGTTCCTCATTCGGGATCACCATCAGGACATCCGCCGGCGACGTTCCCTTAACAGGCAGCTTTCCTTTTTCCAGCATACGCGCAAACAGCCGCGAAAAGCCAATTGATATCCCGACACCGGGCAGGGCCTTGTTGATATACCCGCTCGCCAGATCATCATACCGCCCCCCGGAGCAGATGGAGCCGTACCCCGGATCATCGGTA
>CAZKGT010000243.1:0-2397 GCA_964552285.1 uncultured Pseudobdellovibrionaceae bacterium
ATTGTTTCGAATTTTATCTAAACTTCACTCCGAATTTACGGAAAAACTGTATCCTGAAAGCTGACGGGTAGCGTTTGGGTACATAATCGGATGAAAAAACTGCTGAAATTTCATGTTGAGCTGTTTTTGACGGCCATCATCATGTTTGAAATCGCCCTGCTGTCAGGCCATGCGAGCCTGGCAAAACCTACCGCTGTTCCGGCGCCGGCCCTTCAGGTCGCCGCCGTCATCACCAACGAGGCCGTTCGTAACAACGCGATCGCAGAAGACGCGGCAATCCCCGTTACGGACGATGTCTACGAAATGGCCGCCCAGATCAAGGATCAGGAAACGCTCGCCACATTAGCTGAACAGGAAGCCCAGCGCATGATCGAAACCGGCGACGTCGAGCAGTTCCGCGAAGAGATCGAGAAGAACAGTTTGTTGTTATCGCTGATGGGTTATTAATTTTTTCACCACAGAGCACACAGAGATCACGGAGTGAGCCGTTCCCAACGGCTGTCCTCCTGAGCGAAGCGAAGGATGACAATAAAAATAATCTCCGTGGTCTCTGTGTCCTCTGTGGTGAAATATCATCTGGCTTTTTCGGGCAAACGCGCCATATTAGCGCCTATGCTCAAGACCATTTCCATACGCGGCGCCCGCGAACATAATCTCAGGAATATCAATGTGGAGATGCCGCGGGACAAGCTTGTGGTGATTACGGGGTTATCGGGTTCCGGGAAATCCAGCCTTGCGTTCGATACGATTTATGCGGAGGGACAGCGGCGGTATGTGGAGAGCCTGTCGGCCTATGCGCGGCAGTTTCTGGAACTGATGCAAAAGCCGGATGTGGATTCCATTGAGGGGCTTTCCCCGGCCATTTCCATCGAGCAGAAAACGACCTCCAAGAACCCGCGTTCCACCGTCGCGACGGTGACCGAGATTTACGATTACATGCGCCTTCTGTGGGCGCGGGTCGGGGTGCCCTACTCGCCTGCAACGGGCAAACCGATCGAAAGCCAGACGGTTTCACAGATGGTCGACCGGATCATGGATATGAGAGACGGGACGAAACTCTACCTGCTGGCTCCCATCGTGCGCGGACGAAAAGGCGAATACCGCAAAGAGTTTAAAGAGCTTCAGGCCAAAGGATTTCAGCGCGTCAAAGTAGATGGCGAATTGTACGAGATCGACGAGGTCCCTGCCCTCGACAAGCAGATAAAGCATGATATCGAGGTGGTCGTAGACCGCCTTGTCATCCGTGAGGATATCACCACGCGGCTGGCTGACTCCGTGGAAACCGCACTGCGACTGGCGGACGGGCTGTGCATTGCCGAGAATGCGGAAGATGGCAAACAGACCCTGTTCAGCGAAAAATTCGCCTGCCCGGTTTCCGGCTTTACCATTCCGGAGATCAAGCCGCGCCTGTTTTCCTTCAACAACCCGCACGGCGCGTGCCCTTCCTGTGACGGGCTTGGTGTAAGGCTCTATATGGATCCGAACCTTGTTGTTCCTGACGAGAGCAAGAGCATCCGGGATGGTGCGATTGCCGCGTGGAGCGGCGGGTTTGCAGGATTTTATCTCACCGCCATGGAAGCGGTAGCCGAATATTTCGGCTTTGATGTCGATACGCCGTGGCAGGATATGCAGGAGCAGCACCGGGAGATTATCCTTTATGGCTCCGGCACAACCCCGATCAAGACGGTTTACAAGAGCAAGACCGACAATGCCTGGAAGAGCAACAAGCCGTTCGAGGGCGTGATCCCGAACCTTGAGCGCCGCCTGCTGGAAACCGACAGCAATTCCCAGCGGGACAAGCTGGCGCAGTATCAGTCGAGTGCACCGTGTGAGGCTTGCGGCGGCCTGCGGCTGAAGCCGGAAGCGCTGGCGGTGAAGATTGCCGGCAAACACATCGCGGAAGTGGCGGAGATGGGGATTGCCGAGGCGGCGGGGTGGTTTTGTTCCCTTACCGGCCCGACCGAGGGCGCGGGGGACACAATGAATCATTGTGTCCCCGTTGAGGAGAAACTCACCGCCCAGCAAACACAGATCGCCGAAAAAATCCTGAAGGAGATCAACGAGCGCCTGACCTTCCTGATGAATGTCGGCTTAGAGTACCTGACGCTCTCCCGCTCCTCCGGCACACTGTCCGGCGGGGAGAGCCAGCGGATCAGGCTGGCCAGCCAGATCGGCAGCGGGCTGACGGGTGTTTTGTATGTGCTGGACGAACCATCCATCGGGCTTCATCAAAGGGATAACAACCGCTTACTGGAGACTCTTAAGAGATTACGTGATATTGGCAATACAGTGATTGTCGTTGAGCATGATGAAGACGCGATCCGCACAGCCGACCATATCATAGACATGGGCCCCGGCGCGGGCACGCATGGCGGACGCGTGGTGGCCGAGGGGACT
>CAZKGT010000244.1:0-2382 GCA_964552285.1 uncultured Pseudobdellovibrionaceae bacterium
ATCGGGTGGGTCAGGGCCGTTGCCGGCCCCTTCCCCCCTAAGAACCGTGCGTGAGAGTTTCCCCTCACACGGCTCAAGCCTCTCAAAGAGTTCATCGGTCAGGAAGGCTCCGGCAACATCAGGCTGGATTCCTTTGTTTCAGGTAGTGTAGGGTCGTGAGCCCGTAAGTCGAGATCACAAGCGCCCGCACTTTGCCCAACTTCTCCCGGCGGGCGGCGAAGTATGAACGCCATTCCGGCAGGAAGGGGTTGGCCAGCGCCTTCACCTTACGGTAACGTTGGGTTACCTTTTTGGAGAGGCGTGAGAGGAGGTAGGTGACGGTCTTACCGTGCTTGTTTCTGGCTTTGGCATGGAAGCGCACCTCCCCGGGGTTGTTCGGACTGCGGAAGTAACGCCGGAGAAACCAGCGTTTGCCCTTGCGGGGATGCAGCCGCCTGGCCCATTGCAGGAGACGTTCGCTGAGATACCAATCCACCTTTCCGAAGGCCCGTTTGGAGCTTGCGAACTGGTGGTAGCTGCCCCATCCGCGCAGGATGGCGTTGAGCCGGCGAATCAGGGTGGAGGCTTTCATGCCTCTGGCCTTCACGACGGCCCGGGCGCATTTATCCTGAACACGTTTGATGCTGTCTTTGGAGGGCTGGATGATCAACTTGTGTCCGAACTTGCGGAGGTGCTGCCCGAGGAAATCGAATCCGTCACGGATGTGCGTGGTCACCGTCTTTTCCGGCGACAGGGCGAGGCCCCGCGCAGCCAGGAATCGTTCAATGACCGGTTCCACGATCGATTTCAGGGTGTCCTTTTCCTTGGCCGTGACGACGAAGTCGTCGGCATATCGGATGAAGTTGACGCGGTGTCCGCGACGCGGCAGCGCATCCCGGATCGCCTGTTCCAGTCCATCCAGGGCCATGTTCGCGAGGATCGGGCTGATCACCCCGCCTTGCGGGGTGCCTTGCTCGTCCCGTTGAAACCGTCCGGCCTCGAGGAAGCCGCACCGTAACCACTGTCGGAGAATCCGAGGTTCCAGCGGGATGTTGTCCATCAGCCACGCGTGGCTGATATGATCAAAACATCCCCGGATATCCCCTTCCAAAACCCAGACCGCCGAGTTCGGCTTGGCCAGGGCGTTGAAGCATTGGTCGATGGCGTCGTGACATCCGCGTCCTTCCCGAAACCCATACGAGTTGGGGTCGGCCAGCGTCTCGGCCACCGGAGCCAGTGCCAGGGCATAAAGCGCCTGCATCGCCCGGTCCTTCATGGTGGGGATGCTCAGGGGGCGCAGTTTGCCGTTCTTTTTGGGGATGTAGATGCGCCGCAGCGGTTTGGCCCGGTATCCTTTGGCCCGCAGTTGTGCGATGGCCTGATAGCGTTGATGGGGTTTTCGCCAGAGAACATGATCCACGCCGGGAGTCTTGCTTCCGGCGTTGGTGCTGACGCGTTTCACCGCCAATGCTCTGGCTTGAAACGATCGTGTCAGCAACCACTGTAGAGACCGTACCTTGTTCCAGCGTTCTTCGAGTGTTGCCTTTGCGATGCGCTCTTGCAGACGGCGCACGTTGCGCTCGGCCTGATGGAAATCAATCCGTTTCCAGGCCCGCGCGTCGCGTCGGGATGCGCCAGCGGAATGGTCCGTCGCTGTCCTTCGCTCTTCCCGATAAACCGGTTTCATCAAATGCACTCCTCGCAAAGAGAGACCCGACTGACGTGGGCATATCCCCCGCATTACACGAGGGCTTTGGCTTCTTCAGTCTTCTCTGTCCCGCCTGCCGTTACGTGCCCCTTGCGACCAGGGTGGCGCCTCCACCGGCAGTGGAGGCAGGCGGGGTTGCCATGTTCCGCAATAGATACAGCCTCCGGGGTCAGGGGACCGCCAGAGGCGCTGAGTGGGTTAGGCGGCGTCTATACACCGGCGGCGCATCGTTCACGCCGGGCCACGTTAGAGAGCCCGGTCCTGGCCGCTTGCCCATTTTGGCTGAGCGCGTCATCCTCATTTCCGCTCGTTCCTTTGACGGCGCTTGCAACGCTTCAGCTGTCTTCGCCATACCACTGATCACTAGCACTCCCTCCGATTGAGGACTCAGAGTTCGTTACATTTCCGACGGGGCTTCACACCCCTCACGGTAGGACGCATCGCGTCCGGCCCGCTCGGCGGCATGCCCGTGTGGTGAACTCGCGGTGAAACGCGAGGTCCAGTCATAACTTCATCATAAGCGTTTCCTTTCATGGTTTATGCTGAACAGTATCTATTGCGACTTCATGTCGCACCTAACGCTAAGGCTAGGCGACGGGGCCTGCGAGCTTAAGATTGCTGGAGATTCCAAGGGCCGACCGGGGCGCTTGGACCCGTTGCCTGCGCCGACTGGTTCGTATCCCTGCGGATTGGTC
>CAZKGT010000245.1:0-2377 GCA_964552285.1 uncultured Pseudobdellovibrionaceae bacterium
TCGCGGATCTTGCTGCGAAAGGGTGAGTCACCGAAAAATATTTCAATGCGTTCCAGCCTTGTGTGAATTTCATCAAGGTCCGTGAGTGGTGCGGACAGGCAGGCCTGCAACATCCTTGCGCCTGCGCCGGTGACTGTGCGGTCGATGGTGGCGAGCAGGGACCCGCGGCGTTCACCGCAAAGTGTGCGCGTCAGTTCAAGATTACGCCTTGTGGCCGTATCGATTTCCATCACCGCGCCGAAGGCAAGCTGGCGCGGACGGGAGAGATGCGGCATCGAACCTTTTTGTGTGCGCTGGACATAGTCGATGAGGGCGCCGGCGGCGGCAATTTCGGCGCGGCTGAAGCCGCCGAAGGATTCAAGCGTTTCGACGCCGAACATCTGCTCAAGGCGGCGCTGGGCGTTCTGGCTGTCGAACAGGCTGGCGGGCTGGGGTGTGATTTGCTCGTCAAAGCCTTCGATCATCATCCGGTCGGGCATCAGAATCTCGCTGGGACCGATGCGCTCCAACGCCGCTGACAAGTCTTTGGGAAGTGCGGGCTGGACCAGAAAATCGCCGGTTGAAAGCTCGAGCCAGGAAAGGCCGATCTGGCCGCCGACTTCGGTGATGGCGGCAAGGTAATTGTTTTCCCGCGGCGAGAGCAGGTTGTCTTCGGTTATGGTGCCGGGCGTGACAACACGTACGACATCGCGGTTTACCAGCGTCTTGCCACCGCGCTTTTTTGCTTCTTCCGGGCTTTCGGTCTGTTCGCAGATGGCCACGCGGAAACCGGCGCGGATCAGTTTGGCGAGATAGGGCTCATAGGAATGAAAGGGCACGCCGCACATCGGGATATCGTCGCCCTGATTTTTGCCGCGCTTTGTAAGGGTAATATCGAGCGTTTCGGCGGCCTTGATAGCATCGTCAAAAAACAGCTCGTAAAAGTCGCCCATGCGGTAGAACAGCAGGCAGTCCGGATATTGCGCCTTGATCGCATGAAACTGCGCCATCATCGGCGTATGGCCGTCGGCAAGATAATCCCCGGTCGTTTTTAAGGCTGGTTCTCCCATAAGCAAAAGTCTTACGACAATGAAGCCGGCTTGTAAAACGGATTAGCCGAATTTAGCACTTGGCTCCGGTCCAGGTTTTCTTGTTGGCTCTTGCGAGATTGTCGGTATATTATCGCCCTCGTAGTTTGCCTCAATTAGGCCGGGTATTGTGAGGTTGCGGGCGTTGTCGTTTGAGGGTAATTGTGCCGGAAGCGCTTTCAGGATCCTGTTAATTTTTATATTCAGCTTACCAGCCTGCTTACTGTGATCCGCAGCATCCATAATGTTGCAATCGATATAGAGGTAATTGTCGTCGTCAGACATATTCACGACAGCATACATTTTGTCTTCAAGGCCCAGGTTCTTTTTGCAGGTCAGCATTGCTCTTAAGTAATCGGAGATATCATATTCTGTTCCTGCGAGCCTACGTTGCAGATCATGCTGGAATTCAATGCCCGGGCCTTGTCTTCCAACCTCAAGAAGCGGGCCGACCTGCTTCCGTCCCAGATATTCGTCGCCGGCCTGCATTTGGAAATCACTGCCGGTAAAGATGGCAAAAGCCATTGCACGGACATAATCAGCTCTGGCCTTTTCTAAATCCCCTTCAGCTCTTTCAATGCATTCAGATCCTTTGGTAATCGGCGTGTCATGATTGTCCAGAAAAGACATGCCTCCTGTATGCGTTGATCCAATGACGGCATCAAATTCTTCCTTATGCCAGCTTATTTCCTCGGCACTGCCGGAAGCCACTCCCTGGCTTTCAGCCCAGAAGGTGCTGAGTGTAATGGAACTCATCGCTTTTCTGGGCTTACCGCTTACCGTAACTTCAAGGTTTTGCAGCGCGCGGATACCGTCGGCACCACTGCCAAGTGTCTCAGCGACGGTAACCAGATCTGGCTCTTTGTCGAAGGCGTATTGAAGCAGGTCTTTCAGCATGTCCGGATTGATGTTGTGGGCCGCGTCGATCCGGAAGCCTGTAAAGCCCCTGTCCAGATGCCAGTCGATGACTTTTTTCCAGTAGCTGTCATCGTCTTCAACGAAATATTGCCGGGCAGCCGGGGAATCGTAATTGATTTCCGCGGCATCGGCCCAGAGTGCACTTTCATCATCCGGTGCTCTGGGAAATTCGAGGCTTATTTTTTCGTCATCATGACGGGCAAAGAGAAAATGTTCGGTTTGTCTGTTATCTTCCGGTCCGTATGTAACCCCGATAACTTTATCGTTTTCAACAATGCGTTCGATATTAAGTTCGTCAGCATTTGCAAGAAGGTCTGCAATTTTTTTCTCTTCCGCTTCTAGATAGTGTAGTCACAAGATTTCGAATATGAGAGAATCGTATCAGCACGCAA
>CAZKGT010000246.1:0-2371 GCA_964552285.1 uncultured Pseudobdellovibrionaceae bacterium
CGGGAAGTTCGACCAGAATTCCTACAAGGTTTCAGGCGGCCTGCACGGCGTGGGCGTTTCCGTGGTGAATGCGCTTTCGGATCGTTTGGAGCTGCGCGTCTGGCGGGACGGCAAGGAGTGGTTTATGCGGTTCCGCAACGGCGAGGCCGAGGCGCCGCTGGCCGAGGTTGGCCCGTCAGAGGGTAAAACGGGGACGGAAGTGACCTTCCTGCCGGCGCCCACGACTTTTACCATGACGGATTTCGATTTTGTCACGCTTGAAGATCGGCTGCGCGAACTGGCCTTTCTGAATTCCGGCGTCAATATTTTCCTGACCGACAATCGCGGGGAAGAGTCGGAAACCGTTCAGTTTCATTACGAGGGCGGGATCGAAAGCTTTGTCGGCTGGCTGGACCGTTCAAAAAAATCCCTGCTCAAGGATCCTGTTTCTATCAAGGCTGAGCAGGACGGTATGACTGTCGAGGCGGCGCTCGAGTGGACGGACGCCTATCACGAGACGATGCTGTGCTTCACCAACAACATCCCCCAGCGCGATGGCGGCACGCACCTGGCCGGTTTCCGCGGGGCGCTGACGCGGGTTATTTCCAAGTACGCCGATGAGAAGGGCATTCTTAAGAAAGAGAAGGTGAAGCTCACCGGTGAGGACATGCGCGAGGGACTTACCTGCGTGCTCTCGGTCAAGGTGCCGGACCCGAAATTTTCCTCCCAGACCAAGGATAAGCTGGTTTCTTCGGAAGTGCGGCCCGTGGTCGAGGGGGCGATTGGCGAGAAGCTGGCCGAATGGCTGGAGGAAAACCCGGCCGAGGGCAGGCTGATTGTCGGCAAGATCGTTGAGGCCGCCACGGCGAGGGAGGCAGCACGCAAGGCCCGCGACCTTACGCGCCGCAAGGGTGTGATGGATATTTCAAACCTGCCGGGCAAACTCGCCGATTGCCAGAGCAAGGATCCGGCAGACTCCGAACTCTTTATCGTCGAGGGTGATTCAGCCGGCGGTTCCGCCAAGCAGGCGCGGGACCGGCATAACCAGGCTATTCTTCCGCTGCGCGGTAAAATCCTCAACGTGGAGCGTGCGCGCTTTGACAAAATGCTCATGTCTCAGGAGATCGGGACGCTCATCACGGCTATGGGGACCGGGATCGGGCCGGAAGAGTTTAATATCGACAAAATCCGCTATCACAAAATTATTATCATGACCGATGCGGACGTGGACGGCGCGCACATCCGCACGCTTTTGCTGACCTTTTTCTTCCGTCATATGCCCGAGATTATTGATCGCGGCTATCTCTATATCGCCCAGCCGCCGCTATTCAAGGTGCGGCGTGGTAATTCCGGGGAGGTCTATCTGAAGGACGAGAGGGCGCTGGAGGATCATCTGGTCGATTCGGCCATGCCGGATATCGTTCTTGCCGCCGGGGATGGCAGCGTGCGTACGGGCAATGATTTGCGCGATCTTCTGGTCCGGGCACGGAGCGTGCGCAATTCGATCCAGTCTCTGGCCCAGCGTACGGGCAGCCGGCGGATTGTCGAGCAGGCGTCGATTGCCGGGGCGCTGGATGAAGCGATTTTTGAAAACCCGACAAAGGGCGCCCACTATGCGATGGAGATTGCCGGACGGCTCGATGCGCTCTCACCCAAAAACGAAAAAGGCTGGAAGAGCGAGTTTACGCCTGTCGGTGGGTACGTTCTGACACGTACGGTTCGCGGTGTGACGGAAACGCACCGTCTGCTGCCAGATCATATCCGTAACGCCGATGCCCGCCGCCTGCACGGGGCGATGGAATGGCTTCAGGATGCGTTTGCTTCTCGCTCCGAGCTTCTGGCCGGTGACAAACGGCTGGCCAAGGTGAACGGGCCGCTGAGCCTGTACGAGGCGGTGTTGGAATTTGCCCGCAAGGGCCTTTCGATCCAGCGCTATAAAGGTCTTGGCGAGATGAACCCGGAACAGCTCTGGGAAACCACGCTTGATAAAAACGTCCGTACGCTTTTGCAGGTTACGGTCGAGGATGCCGCCAAGGCCGACGATATCTTCTCCACTCTGATGGGCGATGTGGTAGAGCCGCGGCGGGAATTTATCCAGGATAACGCGCTGAAGGTGGCGAACCTGGACGTTTAGAGGTTTTTACCACAGAGTTCGCAGAGATTGCAGAGTTCACAGAGATTTTTTATGGTTGTCATCCCGAACGTATGTGAGGGATCTTTCCCATATTCAATTTGGTAAGATCCCTCAGCTTCGCTCGGGATGACGGATGACTTCGTGATGAAAAGAAATACAAAATGACATCTCTTGCAGAAAAATTAAGCGGGTTTACGGCGGAAGCTTTTGCGGAAAATGATCTGCCTGAAGAGCTGGGAGCCGTACGTGTATCAGACC
>CAZKGT010000247.1:0-2364 GCA_964552285.1 uncultured Pseudobdellovibrionaceae bacterium
TCTGAAAGTATGAATCAATTCACCGCCTTATCCCAGCTGTGTCCGGTAGTGTGCCTGGGCCCCAACTTTTACTTGCCCGCCATCAACTCGGGAAGGCAGCTCCGGCCCGCCCGGATTCCCCCCTTCCAACCATGCCCGTCAGGCGGCGGCAGCGGCTCGTTCGTACCGGTCAACATATTCCTGAATGTAATAGCGCAGAGCGTAATCAAGCTCATAGTGCTCTCGGTAATTTTCGCAAAAATCAAAAATAGTTTTCATGGATGTGCCGACATCATTAACAATCCAGTCCAAAGCTTCCCAGTACCATCTTTCCATGGATATTGTTTCTTGCCAGCCGTGCGGATGCAAAATGTCCCGTGTCTCTATTTCATAACAGTTCGTTTCGTCCATCATTGCTATCTTTTTCTGTCCCGCTATCACTTCGAGATTTTCATACCCCCCGGAATACTCTATTCCTCCACCCTCAAGGCCGCGGACAGACGCGAAAGGGCTGAATCTTCCGCCGGGCTGATATTCACGGGGTGGGATTCGTCCTTGTGGGAGAGTTTCGAGATACCGCCGACGATCCTTGAGACAATGCCGCCGAGAATGGTTTCGGTGTGGTCGACTTCGTGGAAGTCTTCAAACTCGCCGCTGGCCTGTGCCACCGTGGAGGCGATTTCCATCAGGGCCGCTCGGAAATTCTTTGCCGACTGGAGAGAAACCTGCTCTTTGACCAGCGCAACCGCTTTCCGGCAGTCCGGCAGGATCTTCAGGGAGTCATCCGCCCAGTCCGGCCATTTCGCGCGTGACGCAAGGGTCTGCGCGCAGACCTCCTGCACGAAGGGCGTATCGTCATGGAGTTTGGCGATTTCCGTGATGATCTTTTCAAGCGCCGCATATTCGCTCTCGTCATCGTATTCGCCGATATCATCGTCCGTCTCGCTCATCCATATCCCGACACGGTATGGAAGTCCCGCCAAAAGCCCGGCATCTTCCGCCGAGAATTTTTCAAGGGCCGAAGATGTCCCGGTCATGATTCCTCCGTTTCGTTTCCGGCGGCGAGAACTTCCGCCAGCCTGTCCAGTGCCTGCCGTTCCTTGCTACTGATATTGCTTCCCGAAGATCCGCCCTTGCCAAACAGGGACATAATCCGGCCGGCAAAGCCGCCCGATGCCTGCTGCTGCGCCTCTTCCTCGCGGTAGGCCATGGCCACCGTCTGGGCGATCTCCATTAAATTGGCGCAAAAAGCCGTTAGGTCCTTGGGCACGAGCCTGCCCTTTAGAATTTTTACCGAACGGGCGCATTCCTCCGGCACCTTTTCCAGTCCTGTAGCCCATTCGTCCCACTGACCGCGCCGGGCGACGGTTTCTTCCATCACATGCTGGACGAACTCGGCCTTGCACATATCCTCGACATAGGAAACGACCAGCGTATGCAGGGCCTGCTTTTCCGCCTCATCGGCTTCGCCCCCGCCGGACTGGTCGCTATGGCTGATCCACAGACCGACGCGATAGGGCAGCGCCGCCAAAAAGGCCTTATCTTCTTGGGAAAAGGAAGCAAAGGACTCGCTTCGCGGTAAAGGCTCCTCGTCTTCGGCGTATTTGTCGCTGAACTCCTTGGGCGGACCGGGCAAAATAACAGCCGCAGACGCTGCCGCAGCGTCTTCAATTTCTGATTTCTTGTCTTCGTCCGGATCCGTCAAGATATGCCCCCGTAAAAAGCTGGATTCTACTTTAACACGGGAAGTACAGGTTCGAAAATATATGATCGCAGTCTTTGACTAAATTATGCAGCCATCGCCTTTTGCACGGCCTCACCCAGCGCCGCCGGAGAGTCGGAGACAACGAAGCCGGCAGACTTCATAGCTTCGATTTTAGACTCAGCCGTGCCCTGCCCGCCAGAGATGATGGCGCCTGCGTGCCCCATACGCTTGCCGGGAGGCGCCGTGACGCCCGCAATAAAACCGGCTATGGGCTTTCTGGTTTTCAGGGATTTGTAGAACGTCGCGGCTTCTTCCTCGTCCGTTCCGCCGATCTCGCCGATCATCAGGATGGCCTCGGTTTCATCGTCATCCATGAACAGCTCAAGGCAGTCGATGAAGCTGGTGCCGTTAACCGGGTCGCCGCCGATGCCGATACAGGTCGACTGGCCAAGCCCGGCAGCCGCCGTCTGCGCCACAGCTTCATAGGTAAGCGTGCCCGAGCGGGAAACGATCCCGACCTTGCCGCGCTTGTGGATATGGCCCGGCATAATGCCGATCTTGCACTCGTCCGGGGTGATGACGCCCGGGCAGTTCGGGCCGATCAGGCGGGATCCGGAGCCGGACAGGCCGCGCTTGACCTTGACCATGTCCATCACCGGAATGCCTTCGGTGATGCAGAA
>CAZKGT010000248.1:0-2338 GCA_964552285.1 uncultured Pseudobdellovibrionaceae bacterium
AAAGCCTTTTTCCGCCTGAAGGCGGAGGTTTATGACCAAAGAAGGGACAATCAATATCGACTGTGTTTGAGAACGAGATCGGAGCGAGAATAACGGCACTGGCACCTACCGTTGCCGTTACCGCCTGCGCTTCTTTTACGACCATGGGGCTAAGCGCAACCACCGCTGCCGCCGCGCCCAGAAGAACTTTGTTTTGTTTGGACATCAAAAACTCCTTTTTGCCTTACTCTTGTTTTTGCTCACACCAGCCCTGCCTTTTGCATTCTGCGAAACCGGACTGACCGTACACTTTTACATGCACCCCTAATATAAGGTATCACATACAGAGATGAACAAAAGATTAAAACAAAACAGCCTGTTGATAACCTTTTTGAAAGACTCCCGGGACATATACCAATGGGTAGGTAACCCGACGGGTAAGAACCGAAGCAAGCCTTTACCATGACGATCCCCTCCTTTATTCTTGCCTGAAAGCACTATACGGAAGATAAAATTTGAAATTCCGGGTAGGTATCCCTTAATGCCCGCAATATCAGGAGAGACCCATTGACCAAAGCTGCCGAGGTATCCTTTGAACAGGCCTATAATCTGGGACTGCATTTCCTGCAGGCCGGCAACACGGTCGTGGCCGAACAGACATTCCGCGACATCATAAAATCGGTCCCCGACCACTATGAATCACACTATTATCTGGGCGTCGCCTGCTATTTTAACGGCGACATGGAAAAAGCGTTCGCCGCCTTTCAGGATGCCCTTAAGGTTGACGACACCAAAAGCGACGGCTGGAACAACCTTGCCATCTGCCAGTACAAACTCGGCAAATACGACGAAGCGGAGAAATCCTGGCTCACCGCAATCAGGCTGGATGCAAAAAACGCGGACGCCCATGGAAACTATGCCAACATGCTTTGGGAGCAGAACAGGCCCAAAGAGGCTGAAAAGCATGCCCGCAAAGCCACAAAGCTGCGCCATGAATACCCTGACGCATGGCTGAATCTCGGCAACGCCCTGATGAGTCAGGGGCGCTTTGAAGAAGCCATGGAGGCATGGAGGACAATTACCGAATTCGCACCGGATTTCGCCCAGGCCTATAACAATATGGGCAACGCCCTGCGCGAGAACGGCCAGTTGGCCGAATCCGAGAAAATGTGCCGCAAGGCCATCGAACTGACACCCGATTACCCTTACGCCCTGAACAATCTCGGCAACGTCTATCTCGACCGGGGAAAACTGGACGAGGCGACCGAGTTGTACAGCAGGGCCATCGCCCTCATGCCGTCTTACGCGCAGGCGCACAACAACCTGTCCATCGCGCTGATAGCTGCGGGACGCTACGAAGAGGCAATGACCTCGGCCCGCTACGCCACCTCTTTCAATCCCGACTTCGGCGATGCCTATCTCAACATGAGCATGGCCCTGCGCAATCTCGGCAAAATACAGGACGCTGAAAAAGCCGCGCAAAAAGCCTACATCCTGAAACCCGATTCGGCGGAAGCCCGCATTGAACTGGCCGACGTGCTGTTCATGATGGACAAATACAATGATGCCGAGGCGCTCCTGAAAGAGGCCCAGAAACTTGAGGAGGAATCGCCGCGCATCTATCTCAGGCTGGCGCAGGTCCTTGAAAGAGCCCTGCGTGTTGAAGACGCGCTGGAAGCTGTTGATCTTGCGGTTGAGAAAAACCCCGAAATGCCGGACGCCTACATTCTGAAGGCGCAGATCTACCATATCGCCAACCGCCTTGACGAAGCCCTGGAGGTCTGCGAGCAGCTCGGCAAACTCACCCCCAGATCGCCCATCCTCAACATCACGCTTGCGGAAATCTGGCTGGCCAAGGGGGACCTGAAAAAAGCCGAAAGATTTGCCCGCAAGGCACAGAAACTAAACGAAAACATCCCGCAGATATATTCCATCTTCGGCAGCATCAAAAAATACACAAAGGAAGACGAGGATTTCAAAAAGCTGAAGAAGATCGAAAAAAGGGCGCCCCACATGGGATTGGCGGCAAAAACCACCATGAACTTCGCTCTCTTCGAGGCGCATGAGGATTTCGGCGAATACGCCAGGGCTTTCAAATACCTGAAGGCCGCCAACGACGCCAAACGCCAGATGATCCCGTTTGATAACAAAATGCAGGATGAAAATTATTCAAGCATCAAAAACACTTATACGGAAGATCATATAGAAAGCTTTAAAAACAGGGGCTGCAAATCTGATGTACCTGTCTTTATTCTGGGCATGCCGCGCTCCGGAACCACCCTGACCGAACAGATTATTTCCTCGCACCCCGATGTTTTCGGCGCAGGCGAACTGAACGAGCTTGGCCTGCTGGAGCGTG
>CAZKGT010000249.1:0-2323 GCA_964552285.1 uncultured Pseudobdellovibrionaceae bacterium
TGGCCTTGCCTTCCACCAGAACCGGCTCAAATGCCTGAATTCCAAGACGGTGCAAGGTTGGCGCGCGGTTGAGAAGAACCGGGTGCTCGCGAATTACCTCTTCAAGGATATCCCAGACTTCTGGACGGGCTTTCTCAACCATCCGTTTGGCGGCCTTAATCGTGGACGCCATGCCGTACATTTCCAGCTTGTGGTAAATGAACGGCTTGAACAGCTCGAGGGCCATTTTCTTCGGAATACCGCACTGGTGCAGTTTCAGCTCCGGCCCGACCACGATCACGGAACGGCCGGAATAATCGACCCGTTTACCGAGAAGGTTCTGACGAAAGCGGCCCTGCTTGCCTTTGAGCATATCGGACAGGGATTTCAGCGGGCGCTTGTTGGCCCCGGTGATCACCCGGCCGCGGCGGCCGTTATCGAACAGTGCGTCGACGGATTCCTGGAGCATCCGCTTTTCGTTACGGACAATGATGTCCGGCGCGCGCAGTTCGATCAGGCGCTTCAGGCGGTTGTTCCGGTTAATGACCCGGCGGTAGAGATCGTTGAGGTCAGACGTTGCGAAACGGCCACCATCCAACGGAACCAGCGGGCGCAGTTCCGGCGGCAGGACCGGGACGATATCAAGGATCATCCATTCGGGGCGCGTGCCGGACTCGATGAAGGACTCAAGCAGCTTCAGGCGCTTGACCAGTTTCTTGCGCTTGGCTTCGGAAGAGGTTTCCTTGAGGTCTTCCTCAACCTTTTCGCGCTCTGCTTCCAGGTCCATGGCGGAGAGCATTTTCTTGAGGGCTTCAGCACCGATACCGGCCTCGAAGTTTTCCTCGCCGTACTCGTCCTGCGCGTCCATATATTCTTCTTCGCTCAGCATCTGGAACGGCTTGAGCGGGGTCATGCCGGGCTCGGTGACAACATAAGCCTCGAAATACAGGACCTTTTCCAGATCTTTCAGCGTCATATCCATCATCAGGCCGATGCGGGACGGCAGGGATTTCAGGAACCAGATATGGGCGACCGGCGCGGCCAGTTCGATATGGCCCATGCGTTCGCGGCGGACCTTGGTGAGCGTAACCTCGACACCGCACTTTTCGCAGATGATGCCTTTATATTTCATCCGCTTGTACTTGCCGCACAGACATTCGTAGTCCTTGATCGGGCCAAAGATGCGCGCGCAGAACAGACCATCTTTTTCCGGCTTGAACGTCCGGTAGTTAATCGTCTCCGGCTTCTTCACCTCGCCGTAAGACCAACTCAGGATCTGGTCCGGCGATGCAATCGCAATCCGGATGCTGTCAAAAGACTGCGGGCCTGTCGGTTGGCCAAATAGGTTCATCAGTTCGTTCATTGCTCACTCCCCTTGGGGCTTTAAATCAAAATTTTTCTACAACGTCTTCGTGTGGGGTCGCCGTTACGATCCCGTCTGCTTCATGTCGACATTCAGGCCGAGCGCCTTCAGTTCCTTCACCAGAACGTTAAAGCTCTCCGGAATACCGATTTCGAAATTGTCTTCGCCGCGAACGATCGCTTCGTAAACCTTCGAGCGGCCGGCCACGTCGTCGGACTTGACGGTCAGCATTTCCTGCAGGGTATAGGCAGAGCCGTAAGCCTGCAGTGCCCAGACCTCCATCTCCCCGAAACGCTGGCCACCGAACTGGGCCTTACCACCAAGCGGCTGCTGGGTGACCAGGGAGTACGGGCCGGTGGAACGGGCGTGGATCTTGTCATCGACAAGGTGGTGCAGTTTCAGCATATAGATATAGCCGACCGTGACCTTGCGGTGGAAATACTCACCGGTCCGCCCGTCGATCAGGCGTACCTGACCGGACGGATCAAGGCCCGCCTTTTCGAGCAGTTCGTTGATGTCTTCCTCGTGCGCACCGTCAAAGACCGGGGTGGCCATCGGAACGCCGCCGCGCAGATTGTTGGACATTTCGACAAGCTGGGCATCATCGAGCTGGGTGACACGGTTCTTGAACTCGCGCTCGCCATAGACGTCTTTCAGTTTGGCGTTCAGCTTTTTCATCTCCGCATCGCTCGGCGCTTTCTTATCGGCAAAGCCGTCGATGACTTCACCGATCTGGCGGCCAAGGTTGGCCGACGCCCAGCCAAGGTGCGTTTCCAGGATCTGGCCGACGTTCATACGGCTCGGCACACCCAGCGGGTTCAGCACGAGGTCAACCGGCGTGCCGTCCTCGGTGTAGGGCATGTCCTCGGCCGGCATGATCTTGGAGACCACACCCTTGTTGCCGTGACGACCGGCCATCTTGTCACCGGGCTGCATTTTACGCTTCACGGCAACGAAGACCTTGACCATCTTCATCACGCC
>CAZKGT010000250.1:0-2294 GCA_964552285.1 uncultured Pseudobdellovibrionaceae bacterium
GTATTATGTGGGTAAGGATCTGGTTGATCTCATGGCCACGGGTGTGCGCGTGGAGGGGGAAGTCGTCGATCTGGAGAGCGTGTATTCGGACAGTGATTATACCTACTATCCCGTGATCAGGTTCAGCACCCTGGAAGGCAAGAAAATCCGTTTCCGCAGCAAGGTTGGCTCCAGCCATCCGACCAAAAGGGCCGGGGACAAGGTGACGGTTGTATACGATCCGGCCAATCACCGTAACCGGATGATCGATAACGGTCCGATACTCAACTGGCTGCCGATGATCGGCCTGAGCTTTGTCGGCCTGCTTGTCCTCTGGAATACCCTGAAATCCATCGCCGGAATTTTACGGCGTTCAAGGGCGGCGGTTTAGCGGGGAATAGTCGCTTACATGGCTTGCCTTTGGCGTGCTGCGCTGTATAGTCCTTGCCAAGGAAAATTCAAACGTCATTGTTAGGGATAGAAAACCATGCTGATTGCAAGCGCGTATGCCTCTGCCGGAACGGCCGCCCAGGAAGTGGGCGCGGGGGAAGCCATGTTGTGGAATTTCGGACTGATCGGAATTCTGGTCATTATGTTCTATGTGCTGCTGATCGCGCCGCAGCAAAAGCGCTTCAAGGAACACCGGGCGATGCTCGACGGCCTGAATAAGGGCGACCGCGTGGTGACGGCCGGCGGGCTGATCGGAAAGGTCGACAAGCTGGTTGAGGAAAAGGACGAGGTCGTCGTCGATCTTGGCGGCGGCATAAAAGTGACGGCCGTACGCTCGACAATCCAGACCGCGCTGGAGACACCGGCGAAGAAGCGGGATGAGAAGGCGGCGGAGAAGAAGGCAGATGAGAAGAAGACTGTCGAAAGAAAGAAGAAAAAATAAGAGAGACCTGTCATCCCGGACTTGATCCGGGATCCAGTGGCTATAAGGGGACTCTATGCTTGTGGCTCCTAGATCCCGGCTCGCAACCTCGACCAAGTCGCTTTGCGGCTAAGTCTCGCTAGCGTCCGGGATGACTTTGAAATAAGCGTAGCGTGACCGTGAAGAGTTTTTATGTTTACATTCTGGCCAGTAAACAGAACGGGACGCTTTATACCGGTTTTTCCAGCGATCTGCCGGGCAGGACCTGGAAGCATAAAGAGGTGGTGACGGGAGGATTTACCGAGAGGTACGGCGTGAAAAGGCTCGTTTATTATGAGGTTTATGACGATCCGGAGACGGCGATTAAAAGAGAAAAGCAGTTAAAGCGTTGGCGCAGGCGGTGGAAGCTGGAGTTGATTGAAAAGGAAAATCCTCTGTGGAAGGATTTGTTTGAAGAGGTTTGTTCTTAAGGTTTGTGCCTGTGGCCTCTGGATCCCGGATCAAGTCCGGGATGACAAGAGTGGAAGAGTAAGACATGGTTCATATTGCGAAATGGAAAGCGGTTCTGATCCTGGCTGTTTGTGTGCTGGGGTTTTTGTACAGTGCGCCGAATGTTGTCGGCGGAAAGACGCAGGGGTGGCTTGAGGCCAATTTGCCGGACTGGCTGCCGACGAAGACGGTTAATCTGGGGCTGGATCTTCAGGGCGGTTCGCATTTGCTGCTGGAGGTGGATGTTGGTGTGGTTCTGGCCGAGCGTACCGAGGACCTGGTGCGGAGCCTGCGTCCGGAACTGCGCCAGGAAAAGATCGGTTATTCAAAAATCGCCAGTATTCCGAACGGGGTTCGCCTTTCCCTGCGCGATGTGAAGGATGTCGATGCGGCCAAAAAGATCGTTCGCGGCATCAATCCGGACCTTGAAATTCTGGTCAGCGATGACGGTGTGATCGAAGCCAAAATGAACGAGGCCGCGATCAAGAAGGTACAGGACCAGACGATTTCCCAGTCGATTGAAATTGTCCGCCGCCGTATCGACGAGACCGGCACGCGCGAGCCGGTGATCCAGCGTCAGGGTGACGACCGGATTTTGCTGCAACTTCCCGGGGTCGATAACCCGGAGGAGATTAAGGATCTTTTGGGGCGGACGGCCAAGATGACCTTTCACCTGGTCGAGGAGAGCGGGAGGCCCATGGCCGGGAGTCTTGTGCTGCCGATGATGGAGGACCCTTCGCAGACCCTTCCGATCCAGCGGCGTGCCTTGCTGACGGGCGACATGCTGACCAATGCCCAGCCGGCGTTTCGTGACGGTATGGCGGTGATCAATTTCCAGTTCAACACGGTGGGTGCGCGGCGTTTTTGCGATATCTCGCGCAAGAATATCGGCAAGCCGTTCGCGATTGTTCTCGATAAGGAGATCATCAGCGCGCCGGTGATCCGCTCTGCCATC
>CAZKGT010000251.1:0-250 GCA_964552285.1 uncultured Pseudobdellovibrionaceae bacterium
AAGGACAAATTGCACCTGCTACAAAATTACCCTACTTTTGCAACAGGTCTATTTATGGCACCGTGGCTGAATAAGTACTGGTATGCCGTTCCGGCATTGTCCAGGGATTGAAACCAGAAAGAAAGCGAAAACTCATCGCCAGCGGAAAGTGCCACTACACCAGTGCATTGAAACTGTAAGGGATGTTGATCCTGACCCGGCTGTCCCATCGGCCGTCTGGCCGAACATATCCTCGCATGCTGCGGGGGCC
>CAZKGT010000251.1:260-2291 GCA_964552285.1 uncultured Pseudobdellovibrionaceae bacterium
CCCTGTAATACCAGAGAGAGACTGTGGTTTCGTCGCCCTCAAACGGGTCAGTGGTGACAGCCACCACTTCATCTTTTCAGGTAATTCTTCCGGTTCATACCTTCATTCGCATATGGAACCCCTGTCATATTATCCTATTTTTTGGTTAATTGCCTTTTAATATTTTGAATAAAGACAATGATTTAACATAGGGCTGAAAGGGGCCGGATAATGGAAAATATCATGATTTACATGACAGCTCCTGAAGGGGAGGCGGAGAAGATATCGGAGGCGCTGGTCGAGAAGCGTCTGGTGGCCTGTGCGAACATTCTGGCGCCGCACAAGGCCGTTTACCGGTGGGGCGGCAAAGTGGAGCGGGGTGAGGAACGGGCCGTTATTTTTAAAACCCGCGCGGAACTGTTTGAAAAGGTACGGGAAGACATTTGTGCGCTCCATAGCTATGAATGCCCGTGCATCGTTAGCTGGCCCATTACGCAGGGGCATGAGCCGTTCCTGGACTGGATCGGGTTGGAAACTTCCGGGCTCAAAGAGTAAGTTTTTTGAACCACTAAGGGCACGAAGATCACTAAGAGGTCAGAGAAAACCGCGCGTGACAGCGCGTAAAAAAACAACTCTGCGCTCTCTGCGTCTCTGCGGTGAAAAAATATATAACCTCAGAGACGCAGAGAGCGCAGAGTTTATTTATAGCGCCTTCGGCGCAGTTAGCTTCGGCCTTTTCGTGATATTCATGGTGAAATGATGGATTTTAGAAGCGGGGAAAAGCTGGTGCGTGCTGGGTGAGTACTATAATACCACAAAAATAACAGGCTGTTTTTATGCGCTTTTTTGCTTGACGGGGGCGTGTTTATCCGTCATAAAACCCCGCATTCCAGAAAAAGAGGATGGAAAACATGAAAACCTATTCCGCGAAACCGCAGGATATTGAAAAGAAATGGCTTCTGGTTGACGCGCAGGACGTCGTTCTGGGCCGTCTGGCCAGTGTCGTTGCCATGCGCCTGCGCGGCAAACACAAGCCGACCTTCACGCCGCATATGGATTGCGGTGACAATGTGATCGTTATCAATGCCGACAAGGTCCGCCTGACCGGCAAGAAGCGCGATCAGGATATTTTCTACTGGCACACCGGTTATCCGGGCGGTATCAAGGGCCAGTCCAAGGGGCAGATCCTGGACGGCAAGCATCCGCAGCGTGTGATTGAGAAGGCTGTGGAGCGTATGCTTCCCAAAAATGCGCTGAACAAAAATATCCTGGGGAACCTGCGTGTATACGCCGGTTCCGAGCATCCGCACGAGAGCCAGAAGCCGGAAGTGCTGGATGTCGCGTCGATGAACCCCAAGAACAAAAGGGCATAACGGATTATGAGTGAGAACACACAAGAAATTTCCGATCTGAAGGATCTGGGCGAGGCTGTTTCCGCTGAGGCGGCTCCTGCAGAGAAAAAGGAAACGGAAGAAAAACCGGCCCAGCGTGTGCAGGTGCTGGACGAATATGGCCGTTCCTACGCGACAGGCCGGCGCAAGAACGCGGTCGCGCGTGTCTGGCTGAAGCCCGGTGCCGGAAAGGTGACCGTCAACGGCAAGGACCAGACCGTTTATTTCGCCCGTAAAACACAGCAACTGATTATGAACCAGCCGTTTCTGGTTTCCGGTCAGGTTGGCAAGTTCGACGTGGTTTGCACGGTTACGGGCGGTGGGTTGTCCGGTCAGGCCGGTGCCGTCCGTCACGGTATCTCCCGTGCGCTGGAGAACTTCAATCCGGAACTGCGGCCGACATTGAAGAAAGCCGGTATGCTGACCCGCGATGCGCGTCAGGTCGAACGGAAGAAAATCGGCAAGCACAAGGCCCGCCGGTCCAAGCAGTGGGCAAAGCGTTAAGCCTGTTGCGATTATCGAATGTTTTACAAAGCGCCCGGTTTGCCGGGCGTTTTTTTGTTTTACTGTCTTTTAAGAAAATTTAGATAAAATTTTATATCCCTTTTCACACTACCGGACACAGCTGGGATAAGGCGGTGAATTGATTCATACTTTCAGA
>CAZKGT010000252.1:0-2286 GCA_964552285.1 uncultured Pseudobdellovibrionaceae bacterium
CATGTTGGTTTACTCTCAAAGGGACAATACCATTTTATCAAGAATATATTAACGATTTGTTGTTAAGAGCGCCGGGATGGCTCCCTCGAGTTCCAGATTCAGGTGAATCGGGCGCTGGCCAAAGATTGCAGGGTTTTTTCCTTTTGCTTCCATCAGGGCGTGCATCTCCCCGCTGATCGGTCCTTCCACGTTCAGGGACAGAGTATCGTATTCAAATTGCTTCAGGGCGTCGCGCACGGTCTGCATGCGCGTATCTGTTCCGGCCAGGAATTTCGGATATTTCTCGGGGGCGTATTTGATGAAGCCGGGCGCACGGTTTTTAAGGGTGCCTTCCTGGATAACAACATTGTTTTCATCGAACAGGATCTGCAGTGTGCCGTCGAGCAGGCCGCTCATCCGGAAGTCTTTTGAGCCAAGACGTTCGGCAAGGCGTTGCAGGTCCATGCCGGACAGCTCTATCCGCAACGGGGCCAGCGGTTTGTTCTGGCGAAAGCTGATGGGGGCTATGGAGAGCCTGCTTTCATCAAAATCGAAGGTGGCGCCGTCAATGAACAGCTCATCTGTTTTATCAACGCGGAACAGAATTTCGCCGTTTTCCAGCGTGGCCCCGGCTTCGATTGTTTTGCTCGTCAGCTTTTGCGCGCCTTTGGTGGCCAGCGGGCGCAGGGAAGAAAATTCGATCTCTCCGTTCAGGCCGGTGACGGAGGCGGTTTCGTTTTCTATGCCGATATCGTTCAGGTTGATGACCAGCGGTCCTTCGATGGCCGGATCTTTGCTGTTCAGATCAACGACATAGCGGCCGCTGGCGAAAAGGTTGCCTTCGCGGGCGGTAAAGCCGGTCAGTTTATCAATCGGGATCACGCGGGACAGGGCACGGACGTCTGTTGGTTTGACGTTCAGCGAGCCGTGCACAGCTTTTTTCTGTAGGTCGAGATCAAGACGGCTTTTGATGACGAGGCCTTTGCTCTGGTCCTGCGCGACGATGTCAAAGACATGGTTCCACCGGTTTGCGCCTTCTTCTGGTTTGTAGGTGACTTCCATTGTGGCGGGCGGCAGGAGGCCAAGATAGGAGGAGATAATCGTTTCATCCATGTGGCCTAGTGAACGGAACAGGGAAATCAGATCGGCCGAGCGGGAGGAACGGACAATGCCGTGGCCGAAAACACCGTTCTCGTTTTTGCCAAAGCTGCTCTGAAAGGTCAGGCCAGGCGCGCCCGCGGCATGGCCGTCGAGGATGATCTCGTAAGCATCCGGCGTGCCGTCCAGCGTGGCCGTCAGGTTTTGCAGAGGCAGGGAGCCGATGGTGAGCGATCCGGCCAGCAACTGTCCGCCTGTTTTGTTCAGGCCGCCCAGCGTTCCGCCAAGGCTGATCCAGCCGCCAAGGCGGGATGCACGGATATCGGTAAGCTCCAGCTTGCCTTCACGGAGTTCCATGTCGGCAAACCAGTTGCCGTTTGTTTCCACGCTTGCGTTCCAGCGCGTGTCGATGGTGGCTTGTGCCTGACGTCCCCAGATGGCGGCCTGTATATCCAGGCTGTCGTCCGGTGTTGTCAGGGCCTGTCCCTTGCATTCGAAGCGCAGCGCGCCGTGGATGGTGTCGAGATCAAGCTTGATGCCGTTGAAATTGATCGTATGAACCGGGACGATGACGGGTTTCAGCTCAGGCGGGGCCCAGCCGGACAGTGAAAAGCTGCCGTCGGACTCTAAAATCGCGGTCAGGGTCATGTCTTCGAAGGACAGCGTGTTCAGTTTTTGTGTTTTTATGAGTGTTGGCCAGTCGAAGGCGGCCTGTATCCGGCCGACTATGCTGAAGCCGTCTTCGTCGAGGGTGATCTCTGAGAAGGTATAGAGTGTTCCTTTTTGTTCAATCCTGCCGATTTCAACGTGCCGGAAGCCAAGGTCGCGAAAGGCGGTTTTTAGTTGGCTCTCAAGATAACCGGGCAGGAGAAAATACGCGGCAAGCGCAATCAGGCCAGCGCAGAGGATGAGGAATATTGTCAGGAAAACAAGCGTTTTTCTCATGATCCGCACCATATCATGCCCTTGCCTCAACGGGGAGAGGGTTGCTCAATCTTGGAGCATTGCCGTCATTGCGAGCCGTCAGGCGAAGCAATCCAGAGAAATCTCAGACTGGATCGCCGCGTTTCCATCGGTCGCTCGCGATGACAGTGGTTCTTAAGTGGGGGGAGGTTGCTTGTGCTAGATATCAACGTCCTGAACGAATTCCGCGTTATCCTGGATGAACTGGAACCGGGCTTCGGCATTGCGGCCCATAAGGCGCTCGAC
>CAZKGT010000253.1:0-1156 GCA_964552285.1 uncultured Pseudobdellovibrionaceae bacterium
GTTCGTTCTGAGCCAGGATCAAACTCTAAAGTTTGAATCCATCTCACTGAAAGAAATTGTCCGTTAAAAGACACTCTTCTAGTGAAAAGTGTTTTAAGGACCTGCTGTATATAGCGTCACTATATGAAAGTTACGCATATGCATACAGGTCTGTTTTTCGTGCGTTCAACACTTCAAACTGCGCACACCCGAAGGTGTTTGCAATCCAGCCCTGCTGCCTGCGTATCTCTTCTTTCCTGATCTACGATGTCCAATAACCGCGCTGCTCCCTAAGGCGCAGCAAAAAGCCCGGGTCTCCCCGGACCGAATCTCTTTTCAAGATGATGGCTGGACTATAGTCCTAAGACAGACCAGCCGTCAACTCCCTTACCGCTGAATTTCAGGGCAAAAAAGACAGCGCGTGACAAACCATCGCGCCGTTGTGGGGGGACTTATACCGACATGCCGGACTCTTGTCAAATACCTTTTTGAAGTTTTTTTAGTTTTTTCTAATTCACACCCAATATAGGCCGTTTATAAAATCCTTTCAGGGATTCACAGGCGCTCAAGGGGCCTGTATAATGATGGTTGCGCTTTACCTTCCGGATTCTCCTCCATGCGTTTCCTGATTGTTTTTCTTCTTCTCTGTGTTCTCACCGGCCCGGCCTTTGCCGAACCGGCTGTGCCGGTTATCGCCCCGTGGATGGAAGAAGAGGAAACAGTCCTGCTTCCTTCAGAAACTGAAACCCCGGAAAGCCTAAAGGAAGAAAAAGAAAAACCTTCCCCGCTCGAGGTAATGTATTCCCGGCGCATCGTCGATGAACTGGAGCAGTTCGGTTACGACCTTTTTGATGCGCCCGGCAAAGAAAACATCCCGCGCAGCGGCATCCCCTCCGGCGCGGTGCAGGATGATTTCCGGCTGAGTTTCGGCGATGAGCTGGACATTACTTTCCGCGGGCAACTGGAAAGCCGGGAGAGCTATAAAATCCAGAATAACGGCATGCTGATCGTCGATCACCTGCCGCCGATCCCCGCCGCTGGCCGCACGGTGGGGCAAGTCCGCACTGACCTCGAAGCGGCTACCGCCAACCTGCACAACACAGACATATATATCTCCCTCTCCTCTGTACGCCAGATCGGCGTGCTGGTGGCCGGGCATGTACAGGAGCCGGGACGG
>CAZKGT010000253.1:1166-2261 GCA_964552285.1 uncultured Pseudobdellovibrionaceae bacterium
CCCGCAGCGGGTGCTGGATGCACTGATCGAGGCTGGCGGCATTGAGAAAACAGGCTCCCTGCGCCAGATCAAACTCATCCGTAGCGGGCGCAGCACCCATATCGACCTTTACAGCCTGCTGATCCATGGTGGCGGAGGCACAGATATGCTCCTGCGCGATGGCGACCGGCTGTTTATCCCGCCCGTCGGCCCGCCCGTAGCCGTTGCTGGCGAAGTAAAACGCCCCGGCATCTACGAAATCCCGCCCGCCGTTCTCGGCATGAAACATATGCCCGAGGAACTGGCGCAGCGCCTGTCCCTTAATGACATGCTGGAGCTTGGCGGCGGCGTACTGGCGCCAGGCCGCAACCGTTTCCTGATGCTGGGCCTGACCGGTGACGGCATGGAGTCGGTGCAGGAAATCCACGCCCCCTTCACTCCACTATTCGGGGACGGCAGCGTCCTGATGGTCAACAAGGGCGAAGCCAAACGCGCCGGCACGATCGAACTTTCCGGCCACACCCGCAGAGAAGGCATCCATGCGCTGGACGAAGCCTCGACACTGACCGCCCTGCTGGACGGCGAACAGGTACTCGGTCCCGATATCTACCCGCTAATTGGCGTCATCGAACGCTGGAACAAGGAACAGATGGCCGATACCCTCATCGCCTTCCCGCCGCGCCTCGTCCTGCAAAAGAAATTCGACCGCAAACTGAAAGACGGCGATGTCGTGCACCTGTTTTCCAAAGAACAAATCCGCAATCTCTCCGAAAAGAAACAACCCAAACTGCAAAAAATCGCAGCAGGCTCCGCCATGGACCTGCCGGAAGAAGACTATATTGAAGACACCGTGATGCGCTCCTTCCTGCTGGAACGCGCTGCCTTCGTCCGTGGCGCTGTACGCCGGCCCGGCGGCTATCCTGTTGCCGATGGCGCCACACTCGACAGCCTGATCGCCGTCGCTGGCGGCCTCACCCTTGAGGCCAGCAATAACAATATAGAAGTTACCTCCCGCCTTCAGGGTCAAGGTCATCAGGAACAGGGTCGCAGCGGCACAAGACGCCTCACCGTCAACACCCGCGAAACCGCCCCGCAGAACGTGCCCATCGGCCCCGG
>CAZKGT010000254.1:0-2245 GCA_964552285.1 uncultured Pseudobdellovibrionaceae bacterium
CCCCAGTAAACCTTTGCCTGTCAATGTGTTCTGATGCAGAGTCCGGTAGTGTGAGATCGACCAGCATTTCCGCTATGCCATGCTCTGCCGCAGGGATTTTGCGGTTATCCGTCTTGAGGCCAAAATGCTTGCGGATGGATGATTGCAGTGAATCCCGATCAAGGATTTCTCCCTCAATCTCGGAGGTTTTGTAAGCCTCCTCGCTGATAAGCTGGACGCGCAAGGACTCCTTATCATCTTTGGTGATATGCTTTAGACTGCCGTGCATGATGCCGGCCTTGTGCAGAAACTGGCTTTCAACTTGCGAAAGCGCAGCCGCATCATAGGTAAAATCAGGCCAGTCTTTATGTTGCCAGTTCCATTGCATGAGGCAATTAACCCCTTTCTATAACTCACAATAACATCAAAAAGTGAGTTATAGAACTTCAATCTATAACTCACTTGTCGTTGGTGGCCAGATCCCCGCTTGCGCGGGGATGACATCGAAGACGGGCTTTTATTTCTTCGTCACAAGAATATCCACCCGGCGGTTTTTGCGTTCGCGGATGCCGTCTTCGGTCTGGACGAGGGGGTTGGATTCGCCTTCGCTGAAGACTTTGGCGCTTTCCTTGCTGACGCCTTCGGCCAGCAGGGCCTTGCGGACGGCCTTGGCACGGCGGAGGCCAAGCCCTTTGTTATAGGCTTCGGCGCCGCTGGTGTCCGTGTTGCCGGTGAGGGTGACTTTGAGGTCCGGGTTGCTTTTCATCACATCGGCCACCAGTGCCACGGCCTTGACGGCGGCCGGATCAAGCTTGCTGCTGTTGTGATCGAAGAAGATGATAAAAGCCTGCTCGCCGCGGAAATGGCCGCAAACTTTATGAAGGGCCGCATAGAACCCTCCCTTGCAGGCCATGATGTCTTCTTCCTGAAAGCCCTCCTCCTGCTGTTCGGCCCAGCAGTCAAACTGCGCCTGCGCCCTTGCAAGATCCTTCCAGTATCTGGGCATATCGCGCCGGCCGTGCAGTTCCTTCATCAGTTTGGCGCGCGCATGGGCCAGCTCGGGCAGGAATTTCGGCTCGATATCGCGCTCACCCAGCAGGGTCGGCTCCACGAAATACCCTTTGGATGCGTCCAGAGCCTTCATCGCAAAATAGCCGGCATCCCCGCTATCGTTCATTTCCTCCGCTTCATACTCCGCAATTACGCGGTACTCGCGGGAAAGCTCATGATGGAACATGGCCCCCTCGACCCGGCTATCCTGCAGATCGTCATAGGTGGAACAGGCGGTAAGCAGCACACAGGCCAAAGCAAGAACGGTGAAATTTCTGGATATCATGGGAAGAACCTCCTCTTGGACCGGACCATTCTACCGCAAGGTGTCAGGATGGCCAACGGGGTTTTGCCATGCGAAGAATATAATTCTCCGCACACCCGGGGCTGTGGAGTCTGCGGGTCGCCCGGCAGAGCCAAGAACAATGGCGTTTGCATGTTCGCCCGGCCACAGGTAAAATAAAGAGTAGGTCTTATTTTCGATTATCATGTCCGATACGTCCGCTTCCAACGCGCCTTCCACGGCATCCAGCGTCATGCAATCTGTCAAGGGCAGATTGATGCAGGGGAACTTTGCCCTGGCGCTCGGGATTATTGCGATCCTGCTGTTTATGCTGGTGCCTATCCCGACATGGATGCTGGACGCCGGGCTTTCGATCTCGATCACCTTTTCGGTGGTGATCCTGATGACCGTGTTGTTCATTATGAAGCCGCTGGAATTTTCGACCTTTCCATCGGTGCTGCTGATCGCCACGGCTTTACGGCTGGGGTTGAACGTTGCCTCGACAAGACTGATCCTTTCGAACGGCCAGAGCGGTGAAGACGCCGCGGGACAGGTCATTCAGGCGTTCGGCACCTTTATTATTCAGGAAAACTACATCGTCGGCGGGATTGTCTTTGCCATCCTGGTAATTGTGAATTTCGTTGTTATCACAAAAGGTTCCGGGCGGATTGCCGAGGTTGCCGCCCGCTTCACACTGGATGCCATGCCGGGCAAACAGATGGCGATCGATTCCGATCTTTCGGCGGGCCTGATCAACGAAGACGAAGCCAAGACCCGGCGCAAGGAACTGGAACAGGAAAGCACGTTCTTCGGCGCGATGGACGGCGCGGCCAAGTTCGTGCGCGGGGACGCCATTGCCGGGCTTCTTATCGTATTCATCAACCTGATCGGCGGGATCGTTATCGGCACGGCCACACACGGGATGTCCCTGGC
>CAZKGT010000255.1:0-2223 GCA_964552285.1 uncultured Pseudobdellovibrionaceae bacterium
CCAGGGCATCTCCTCGGACGGCTCTTCCTGTTCCCGCACCATGACCTGCTGGCGCACCGTTCCGGGCCGGATGGACGTCGGCGCACCGCTGGCCGCGGCCTGATCCCGATCCCCAAACAGGATGATTTTTTCCGCCTCGGGTATATCAGCCTCTCCCTCAAAGACTGTTTCCTCAGGCATTTCTTTCGTTACAACCTCCTGCAGCGCAACTTCCAAAACCTGCTCTTCGCGCTTTAATTCCTCCAGCGTTTTAATACGCCTGCCAATATCGGAAAACCGTGCATCATAATAAGCCGCCAGACATTCACCGGGCGAAACACCTTCGTGAACCCGGCAGCTCTCACGTTTTTTCAGCCAGTCCATCTGCAACTGGATTTGCCGGGCGCGCTCGTGCCGCGGCAGCATGGCATGAAACTCGTCCGTCATGACCCTGAGAGCCGCATCCTTTTTTTTCAGGCGCACGTCATAACAAATAATAAAATCCGCCCACGCCCCGTCCTGTACGCATTCGGCATGCCTGCTACGCTGAGCCTCATCCTGCGCCCACGCAGGCTGCACCAGCATCAGGCACAAAAACGAAACGGTGAAAAAAATTCGCATGGACAGGTCCTTTCTTTATTCGGCAGGCTCGTGCACGATCCGCCGCTCTTTTTGCCGGGCGGACAGGAACGGCCAGGCCAGTTGTTCGGTAAAGCGCGCTGGCATGAAATCATCAATCCCGATATTCACGGGCGGCCGCCGGTCGTTCGGATTGATATAGGTCCCAAAAACCTGATCCCAGATCATCAGGTTCTCGCAGTAATTCCTGTTGCCCTCGCGGATATCGCGGCTGTGATGCCAGCGGTGCAGCCCCGGCGTATTGAAAACCCACGAGATCGGCCCGAAGCGCATATCCACATTGCAATGGGTCAGAAGCCCGATAAAGGCCGTCACGGCGCTCAGCCATTTTATGACTTCCATCGGCGCGCCCAGCGCCAGCAAAATGGCAATGCCGAGCAGGATGCTGACAACGCTGTCAACGAAATGAAAGCGCCCGGTATTCACAACCCAAAGCCGCGTCACGCTGTGATGAATGGCATGAAAGCGCCACAGGAACGGCCACTCATGCGCCAGCCTGTGCGCCCAGTAAAGCCCGAATTCAGCCGCCACCAGCCCCATGACGACCTGCGCAAACATCGGCCATTCCCGCGGCCAGATGCTGTAACCGGTCTGTTCCGCCGTCGTAACAAGCTCAGTCAGCCCGATCACGCCGCCAAACAGCATCAGCCCCTGCACGGTTCCCTTGCTGGTCAGCGTATGGGCGATATCGGGGATCAACTGCCCGTCATATTTAGCCCACTGCCGCTCGTAGGGCATCACGCGCTCCAGCACCAGCAGGATGATCGCTAGGCTGAAATAGGCCAGATTGAAAAGAAGCAGCGGCTGGCCGTTGGCAAACCCATACCCGGCCGTAAACAGCGCCGCACCAAACAGTACGGGCCAGGCCAGCCATAAAACTGCAGAACGAAATATTGTCATGGCAGAAAAATCCCATTTTTTTCCTGAAAGATCAACAGCAAAGCCTGCCCGCACAATCTTTCTTTGACCGCCGCGCCTGAATACGCTTATAAGAGGACGCGAAACAAAAGGTATACCCATGGACCTGTCAAAAATCCCCGCCGGAGAAAATGTACCGGACGAAGTGAACGTCATCGTCGAAAACCCGATGGGCGGCGAGCCGGTCAAATACGAACTGGACAAAGCCTCCGGCGCCATGTTCGTCGACCGTTTCCTGCATACGTCCATGCGCTATCCCGGCAATTACGGCTTTATCCCGCACACGCTTTCCGATGACGGCGACCCTGTGGACTGCCTCGTCGTCGGGCGGGTGCCGGTTATGCCCGGCGCGATCCTGCGCGCCCGCCCCGTCGGCGTCCTGATCATGGAAGACGAGGCCGGCATGGACGAGAAAATCGTCGCCGTACCTATCGACAGGCTGCACCCGTACCATGAAAACGTGCAGGAATACGAAGACCTGCGTCCGATCCTGACCGAGCAGATCGAGCATTTCTTTACCCACTACAAGGATCTTGAACCCGGCAAATGGGTCAAGACCGTGCGCTGGGGCGGCCGCGAAGAGGCAAAGAAACTGATCCTGGAAGGGATCGAAAGATTAAAAAGTTAGCATAATTTTTGGGGCTATTCCATCTAAGCACTGATGCTAGGATGGAATTATGTACGAGA
>CAZKGT010000256.1:0-2218 GCA_964552285.1 uncultured Pseudobdellovibrionaceae bacterium
CGGCTGGAGGCCGGACTGGATGAAGCCCTGACTTCTGATATGCCGGAAGATGATCCGCCGCCGACCAACGGCGACGACGATTAACCCCTCAAAACAGGAGAAATAATTATGTTTGCTGATGTTCCTGCACTGCTTTTTCCAGCAAATGACGAATATAGCGCTGATAGGGAACGCCCTCCTTGGATGCCGTGCTTTTAACGGCATCCAGCAATGGAGCGGATAAACGCAGCGTCACGGCTTTATCCTTGGGCGCAAATTCAAACGACATGGGTTTAAAATCTGAGAAGTCGTATTCAGACAAGTCAGCATTTTCAACAAAGTGTTCTGCCTCCTCATCGTTTTTAAAGCGGGGAAACTGTTTTCCTTTTTTATCTTTTCTCATAGCGCTCAATCTCCTTTTTGTGCATATAGCGCGCACTGATTGGCCGTATATAACGATCACCGTTTTTCTGCCTCACGGTAAAAACGAGAAAAATGGTGCGACCGTCCTTATTTGTGCCTACGGCGTTATATCTGGTTTCGGCATCCTGCGGTGTTCTATCCGGCCTGACGAGTGGATTGCTTCTTAGAACATGCTCGATTTCTGCCTTTGAAACACCGTGTTTACCGCATTTTGGCCAGTTACCATCGTCCCAATCAAATACGTCCATAACGTTTAGTCACCTTTAAATTATAGTATTTATCAATGCAAATGTCAATACAAATGCCAGACATATGTATTGATTCTTAATCTTTATTTTTCACCAAAAACAAGGAGTTTTCAATGGTCTCACGCATTAAATGTGCGGTGAGCGGTAACCAGCACGTTTCCGTTCAGGCACCGCAATGGGTTTATGGTGCTGGCGTTCAGCGCATTTCCTTCACGGCCTCCGCAGCACAGTCGCAGGCATTAAATTCACCGCTTGTTCGGCTTTACGCCACCTCTGAGTGCCTGATCAATGTCGGCGCGGATCCCACCGCCGCCGATGACGGCACGAGTTTCCCTCTTGCGGAAAAAACACCATGGGTCGAAACCATCGAGGAAGGCCACAAAATTTCCGTCATTTCAACAGGCATCGACGGTGTTCTTTACATCGGTGAAGCCCAAAAAGAAGGAGCTTAATTATGACTTGGGATATCCCCTCCGGCGCGGGGCTGGCGATCCAAATGGATATGCTGCCCATCGAAGCGCCGCAACTTTTTCAAGGACAAATCCAACCTGATCTCGCAGCCAATGTCGAGCAAATGGGGCGCGTATCGGTTATCGATATTACCTCCGTCATCACGCCGTACCCGAATATTTTGAGCCTGCTCTTTGGCGGCACCAGTATTCAGGAGCTGGAGATGGCGTTCGATAAGGCGCTCACGGATCCGGCAGTTGATGGCATTGTATTCCGCATTGATAGCCCTGGCGGTTTGATCACTGGCGTTCAGGAATTTTCTGACACGGTTTATAAGGCCAGAGGCAAAAAGCCGATTGTGGCGTATTCCTACCGCCGTTCCTTCTGTTGAAGAGCTGCAGCTCGCCATCCTCCAGATGGTGCAGCAGCTTTACAGCTTTAAGGATGAGGCTGGTGAACCGCTGAACGAAAACGCCCGCAGCTTCGCCGTTATGGTGCCGACCAGCCTTTGGCATGTTGCCAAAGCTGCCGTTGCCGCTCCGGTGATCACTCACGGCCAGACGAATATCGTCAAGGTCATGGATGAGGTGAGCCTGCCCGTATCAAAAATATGCGCCGCGTCTGGTGCAGGAACAGCAAGCCTGGGAAATTTTGGAAGCGGCCACCACCCAGCTTCGCGTTGCCCCGACTGGCAAAGTCATGGGCATTGATATGACCGCCGCGCTGGAAACAGCAAAAGCCCGCAATTTTGATATGGAGATCGTCACCCAGCTTCTGAAGGAAGGTGAGGCAGGCATTCTGGATGCTGTCTCCGAAGATGAAGCACCCGAAGCCGTCTGGTTACGGTCAGACATGGAGCGAGCACGGCGGCAGGAATGGCGGCGAACCCGCACGGAGCTTGCCAAGGCTGGCGCGTTATATGCCCAGCCGTCCAGCATATCAATTCGGATATGCCGGAATGTGAGCGCACTGGCAGATTGATGGCTTCAGGTTTTTCTGTCGGTGCGCAATGATGAAACACTCATACTGTTTGCATTTTCCGTAAAATTATGGTAGCATCCGTCTGTCCGTCGTCAGAATATTTTGGACATCGGGCGTAAAAAATTAAGGTGTGCTTT
>CAZKGT010000257.1:0-2198 GCA_964552285.1 uncultured Pseudobdellovibrionaceae bacterium
AGGCAGAAAAAACCTCAGATAAACACAGATACACACGGATATCTTATCTGCGTTCATCTGTGTTTATCTGTGGTTAAAGAGAATTTATTTTACCTGCGGCGCTTTTCTTCGGATCTTCGCGTAAAAAATTCGTGTCTATTCGTGGTTATTCGTGGTTTTATTTTTCAATGATCCCGCATCTAGCTCTTGCCTGCCTGCTCGTCATCTGCCCCTCCATGGAGCAAAAGGAGGAAACGGCAAGAACGCTGCAACAGAGCTTTCCGCGCGAAATCTCGGACAGCCCCCATGACAAGGTTATCACGCTCGCCATTGAAAACGACTCGATGGGCGGGGGCACCGACCAGAATTACACCAGCGGCGTCCGCCTGACTTACTTCGACCTGAACGCAGACTTCCCGGCCTATGCCGATGAACTGGCCGACCTGATCCCGACCTTCGATATCAACCGCACCTCAAGCGTATTTTATTCGCTCGGCCAGAACCTCTATACGCCCGAAAATATCGAGCAGCGCCCGCAGGACAATAATGACCGGCCGTGGGCGGCCTTTCTATACGGCTCGGTCGGCATGGCCACCCTGACCGACAATCATATCGACGAAATAGAGGCCACGCTCGGCGTCGTTGGCCCCTATGCAGTTGGCGAACAGGCGCAGAAATTCATTCATTCCCACATTTTCACAGGCGCGCCGACGCCCAAAGGCTGGTCGAACCAGCTTGATAACGAACCCGGCCTGATGCTGAGCTGGCAGCGCCGCTGGCCGCTTTACTGGACCGGCGAAACGGCGGGAATGCTCTTTTCCGCCTCGCCCTATTACGGACTGACACTGGGAAATGTGTACACCTACGCCAATGGCGGCGTGAACGTGCGGATAAACCCGTCAAAACTGAAATGGGAGGACATGCCGATCCGCGTCCGTCCGGCCATGCCCGGCACGGGGTTCTTTGAAATCCCGGAGAATAAATGGAGCTGGTATCTCTTCGGCGGCGTCGAGGGCCGCGCCGTGGGCCGCAACATCTTCCTCGACGGCAATACGTTCTCGGACAGCCACAACGTCGATAAACGATATTTTGTCGCCGACGCCAATGCGGGCATCGCCTTCACCTACGGCCGGACAAGACTCAGCTACACCCTCGTCTACCGGACCAAGGAATTCCACGATCAGGACCAGGACCAGGTTTTCGGCGCACTCAGTTTGGGGTATAGGTTCTAAATGGAAGAAAAATCGCAAAAACCCGGCATGCCGCATAAAAAGCTGATCGTAACGCTCGTTTCGATGGCCGCCGTCATTTTGATCGCATGGGGCGCCTATGCCTATATGTTCCCCGGCGCGTTCAGGCCCGTCAAACTCAGCCAGTCCGAACAGGCGGCGCTCGATACAAAGCTGGAAAAAATCGCACGGATCGAACGCGCCGCACCGGAAAAAGGCCCGGACGCCGCCGATGCCCCCCTGACCCCCATGCGCTACAGCGAAGAAAACGCCCTGCGCGAGATCACCTTTACCGAGCGCGAAATCAACGCGCTCATCGCCAACAACACGGATCTGGCGGGCAAAGTCGCCATCGACCTCGGCGAGAACCTGATCAGCGCGCGGCTGCGCATCAAGATGGACCCGGATTTCCCCATCCTCGGCGGCAAAACCCTGAAAGCCGCCGCAGGGCTTGAACTGCGTTACAGTAACGGCAACCCTGTCGTGATTGTTAAAGGCGCCTCCCTCTGGGGCGTGCCGATCCCGAACGCGTGGCTCGGGGACATAAAAAACGTCGATCTGGTCGAGGAATTCGGCGACCAGGACGGCTTTTGGAAAAGCTTCTCCGAAGGCGTCGATCATATCGCCGTTGAGAACGAACGGCTGACAGTTAAGTTTAAGGAGTAAGAAACACAAACCCTACCAGAAATGTCGTCTGGCAAAAGCAGGCCCGAAAAGCGCAAACCCATGTCGGAAATCAGCCAGTACCTGGGCCACACCAACACAAACATCACCGAACGCGTCTATGCCCGCTATCCCCCGGATCACCTGCGCGATTGCGCCGATGTGTTCGATGAAGCGATGGAAGGCTGAAAATGGAAAAAGGTTCAATTGCACATCTGTCCCGTGCCCCGGAAGCCCAGCAACCCATTGAAAAATATGGCGCGCCTGAAGGGATTCGAACCCCTGACCTCTGCCTCCGGAGGGCAGCGCTCTATCCAGCTGAGCTAC
>CAZKGT010000258.1:0-2191 GCA_964552285.1 uncultured Pseudobdellovibrionaceae bacterium
AGGCCGAGAGCAGCCAGCCGGCATTATTATCAACCCAGCCCTGGCCCTCGTGCCCGATTACAAAATCTTCATAATGCGCGTCTTCATTGATGTTGTCTATACCGACTTTTTTCCATTTATACATATAGCGCATTTCCTTGACCCGGCGCGAACGCGTGCCGGGGAACTCGAAAGCCACGCCCTTGTTATCGACGACGCCATCAACCTTTGCGTCGGCTTCACCGTCAGCGTTGAGATCAACATAATGCAGCGGGTGCGCAAATTCAGTCCCCACAGGAAAAAAACCGCGAACGACCTTAACCTGAGAGGCATCGCCGTAATAATGGGTTTCTTTGTATGACCGGTTCTTGATGTTCAGTTCGAGAAGATCAAGGTTCTTCTGATAAATTTCGCGGCTGAAATCGCCTTTTTCGATCATGAACGACCGTGGCAGCCGAATATAAATCCCGCTCACGCTGCCCGATAGCGGAGTAAAAATACCATAAGGGAAAAAGTTTATTGCGCGCCAGCCGGTAAAGGCCTCTTGCTCGTCTCGCACAAAGCCGTCGGTATCAACAAACCCGTGGGTTCCACCTCCGGTCGGGTCTTTTTCGCGACAAGGAAAGAGATGTTGCGGGTTGAGTGCAGGAAACAGGACAAATGCAGCGGATTCCTTATTGAGCCACTCAGAGTTGCTGCCGGCGCGTGCTTTTGCAAAGGCCGACTGCCAGTTGTCGCGACGCACATAAGCAACGTCTTCCCTCTCGGGCAGGGCGATCTTTTCCTTTCGCAAGCGTTCGACAATTTCCTGTGGAAAAATGCTGTTGCGCCAGAGGACCTTGTTCAGGTCAGGCGACGGAAAGCTGTAAACAATCTGGTCTTCGCCGA
The DNA here is from genome assembly GCA_964552285.1 of uncultured Pseudobdellovibrionaceae bacterium. Classification (GTDB taxonomy): domain Bacteria; phylum Pseudomonadota; class Alphaproteobacteria; order Micavibrionales; family Micavibrionaceae; genus CAZKGT01. The sequence goes on from CAZKGT010000258.1 coordinate 868, forward strand.
GGGGAAAAGCGTTGCCATGCTTTATTTCTGCCAAGTAGTTGGTGTGACAGTAAAGACAGGCGTTCTGGGTTCCGTAACTGGTTTCGACCCAGCATTACGCCGGAATCGACGGCTCCTCGTTATAAGACGGCTTATAAGGCGCACACCTCACAGGCGCGCAGGGTGAACGTCCAGCGCGTCCGATGTAAAAGCGAAGGACATAAATTAAACCCACATAACGATTGAGATCACGCGCGGCTATAAGGCGTCGGGTGGATCCGTCTTGTTCGGCAGATCATAGATCCTGTTATCTTGCCACCGGCCTACGTTGGCGAGAATTGCCGATGGGTCCGTGTACGCCTCGCACAAGAGTTTGTGATAGACGGCTTCCTCATGGCTATTGATGTGATCATGCCGGTGCGCGCCACAGTACTCGCGCTCGATGGCTTGCGGCATGAAGTGATCTCCCAGTCCGGCTAGAATATCGCTGGTTCCGCTGCCTTCGTCAAACTGCTCCTTTGTTCTCCATATGATTTTCGACGGCAATAGATCTTCAAAGGCTTTTCTCAGTATCCACTTCTCAACCTGCAAACCGTTTTCCATCTTGCGGATCTTCAATCCGGACGGTATGCGTTGTCCCAGGTCGATCATGTCCAGATCGAGGAACGGCACTCTGCCCTCGATCGAATGAGCCATTGTAAGGCGATCGACACGCTGGAGATTGATGTTATGAAGAGATGACACGCTGCGGTACAGTTCCTCATGGAGCGGCATCGTTTCGTCAAAATCCTTATAATACAAGTAGCCTCCAAACAACTCGTCCGCGCCTTCACCTGTTAGGATTACCTTGACATGTTCCGATGCCAGCCGGGACACGAAGTAACATGGCACCGCGCTTCTGACTAGATCTTGGTCGAATGACTCCAGATAGAAGATGATTTCCGGAAGGTGATGTATGATTTCGTCCCTGGTAAACACGTATTCGTGATGAATGCTGTCAATATGTCGGGCGACCATACGGGCTGCCGCCAAATCGCTGCTTCCTTCAACTCCGACCGAGAACGTGTGCAGTTCCTTCATATGCAACCGAGCAATTGCCGCAATAATACTGCTGTCAAGACCGCCCGAAAGAAAGGCTCCCAACGGGACATCGCTCATCAACCTTTTCTTGACGGCACACTCCAGACGGTTTCGGATTACATTGCACCAGTCCTCGATGGGGCGCTTTTCGGGTTCGGCGCGCGGTATAGTGCAGTATTTCTGGAAGCCCGTCCGTGTATGGAAGAAGCTGCCGGGCGGGAATTCTCTCACATTGGTCGCGCGACCGGACAAGGCTTTCAATTCG
>CAZKGT010000259.1:0-2176 GCA_964552285.1 uncultured Pseudobdellovibrionaceae bacterium
CCAGCGTCCCTGGCCGCCTCGATGACTTCCTCTTTGATTTGGAACATCGCGTTGCAGATCGGCACCAGCATCGGCAGGGTAAACAGATGAACGTATGAAATGATGACCGCAAAGTTGGAAAAAAGCAGAAACTCGAGCGGATTATTGATCAACCCCATCTGGATCAGGAACTGGTTAAAGAGCCCGTTTTTTCCCAGAAAAGGGATCCAGGCGATGGTGCGGATCACCGCCGACGTCCAGAATGGGATTGTGCACAGAAGCAAAAGGGCCAGCGAAACCAGAAAATTGCGGACGTGAAAAACAAGAAAATAGGAGATTGTGAATCCCAGAATCGCCGTGATCAACCAGACGACGCCGGCATACATGATGGAGCGGGCATATAAGGCGTAGGTCGTGCCCGAAGTGAACAGCTCCTGGAAATTGATCAGCGTGAAAGCGGGTATGATTCCGCTCAGGTCAAAATCACAGAAACTGATCGCCACCACCGCCGCCAGCGGCAGGCCGAAAAAAACGATGAGAATGATCGCCAGCGGTGCTGCCTGGAAGCCGGAAATCAGCCTGCCGCGCTCGACGGCGATGACGTCCTGCGCCTTTTGATCTGCTTCAGGAGGCAATGAACTCATTCCATTTCCTGGTCAGATAGCGGTCCTCTTTCATCACCGCGTTCCAGCAGGCGATTGGGCCCATGCGCTCCCAGAACGAACCGCCGTCCCGCACGTGACCGGCCTTCTCCTGGACCTTGCCATAAGGGTCTAAAATATCGTTTTGGGCCGGCTTGCCCTCATACCAGTAATTCCATTCGTCTGCTGTCAGGACTTTTTTCGCGGTGCTTGGGACCGCGCTGTAATAGCCCTGCCGTGCGATATAGGCGCCGTACCAGCCGGATAAGTACCAGTTGAGATATTCATAGGCAGCCTCCAGCTTGAGGCCGGAAACATGCTTCATGATTCCAAGGCTGTTGCCCCAGGCGCGATAACCTTCCTTGAGCGGCTGATAGACGCACGGGATTCCGCGCGAGCGGACCGCCGTCACCGCCGGCGACCACATCGATTGGATGACCACCTCACCGGCAGCCATCAAGTTCACGGATTCATCAAAATTAGTCCAAAAAGCCCGCCAATGGCCCTGTGCCTTCAGCTTCTTAAGATAATCGACCGTCAGATCGATCTCCTCACGCGTCATGTCCCCCTTGTCCGAGTATTTGTGCCTGCCCATGGATTCGATCGCCATCGCGGCATCCATGACGCCGACGCCGGGATAGTCGATGAGTCCCGCTCTGCCGCGAAACTCGGGGTCAAACAGTTCGGACCAATTCTCGATCGGCCGCTTGATCAAATCGGGCCGGATGCCAAGCGTGTCGGCGTTATAGATCGTCGGTACGGACAGCGCGTATTTCGTCTTTTTTGGGACTGTTCTGAGGCCGTCGCGCTGCTCCAGATACATCTGCTTATACGGTGCCGATCCCTCCATGGACGACGGACTGCCATCTGCGTTTTTCCCCTCGGTGAAGATTGGGACCATATTATCCCATTCTTTGATCTTGGCGATCTCGATTCCCTGGCACACTCCCCGCGGGATAACCCGGGGCCAAACGACGTAGGACAGGTCGGCGATGTCGACGGTCTTGGGTTGCGTCAGGACCCGCGTTTGCAGCACATCGGCGGCCAGGGCCTGGGATTCGATTTTGAAGCCCAGATCCTTGGTGGCCTGCCTGGTGACATCGGCAGGAATTGAGTAGGGACTGCCCACGTGCAAAAGTTTGACATCTGCAAGTTTCTGGGCCCAAACCATCGGAAAGCCGACAATGGCACTTGCGCCGACTGCTGCGCCGCCGGCTGCCATTGTCTTGATCATCTTACGGCGGGTGAAACCTTGGTTGCGGATCTTATGCTCTTTGTCTTTCATTTTTGCCCTCCTTCCTTGTCGCTAAACTGCTTCATTAGATAAATGCTGCATTGAGTCGAGTATAACTTGCTTTATGTGAGCCGCAGATAGGTAAATACACGTTGTGTGATCGCCGCCGAATTTCCACTATCCATGAAAAGCGATACCAAAAATGAGCCGGTGCATTAATTAAGTGTAACCGCCTCATTTTGTCAAGTAGTAAAAAGAAGAAAAAATAAGAACAGGCAAACTATACTTAAATTTCATCTGTCCTGTGTCTTGGGGTCGGACC
>CAZKGT010000260.1:0-2160 GCA_964552285.1 uncultured Pseudobdellovibrionaceae bacterium
GATCCACCTAATGCAACCTGTTTGCGCAAATCTGCAACCTGTTTTTCCAGTTTGCGCTTTTCCTCGGCCAGCGTTTTCACCCGGCCAACCACATCCGCCGTGCCGGTATTAAGCATCCCGGCCAGTTCGTGCAGTTTTTCATCTTCATCGGCCAGCAGTTCGTAGGCCCCCTCGCGGGTGACGCCCTCGATCCTGCGCACGCCCGCCGACAGGGCGCTGTCGGACACCAGCTTGAACAGGCCGATATCGCCGGTGCGCCGGACATGGGTGCCGCCGCACAGCTCCACCGAATAAGGCTTGCCGCTGTCTTCGCGGCCCATGGTCAGGACGCGCACTTCCTCGTCGTATTTCTCGCCGAACAGCGCCATCGCGCCTGCTTCCATTGCATCCTCGACCGGCATCAGGCGCGTCACCACCGGCGTATTGGCCCAGATTTCCGCATTCACCGTGCGCTCGATCTGTTCAATCTGCTCGTTCGTGAGCGCCGTGTTGAGGCTCACGTCAAAGCGCAGGCGGTCCGGGCCGACCATCGAGCCTTTCTGGGTCACATGCTTGCCGATATGCCTGTGCAGGGCCGCGTGCAACAGGTGCGTGGCCGAGTGGTTGGAGCGTATGGCGTTGCGGCGCTCGCTGTTAACATCGAGTTCGACCGTATCGCCGACTTTCAGCGTTCCCTTTTCGATTTTACCGCTGTGAACCCAGAGCTTGCCGACCTGCTTTTGTGTGTCCGTCACCGTGAACCGGTCACCGTCCGCCGTCCACAGTCCGCCGGTATCGCCAATCTGGCCCCCGGATTCGGCATAGAACGGGCTTTGGTTCAGGAGGATGTGAACCTCTTCCCCCTCTTTCGCCTCGTCGACGCGGGCACCGTCTTTGACGACCGCCCGGATAATGCCTTCCGCATGCTCGGTCTCGTAGCCAAGAAAATCCGTCGGCCCGACTTCATCCAGCAGGTCGAACCAGAGTTTTTCCGTTCCCGTATCGCCCGAACCAGCCCAGGCGGCGCGGGCGGCTTTTTTCTGTTCGGCCATGCAGGACTCGAAACCGTCCATATCCACGGCAATGCCTTTGGCGCGCAACGCATCGGCGGTGAGGTCCACGGGGAAGCCGTAGGTGTCGTAAAGCTTGAAAGCTACATCACCGGGCAGTGTTTTGTTGCCGCCGACATTCTCCGTTTCCTCGTCCAGCATTTTGAGGCCGCGTTCCAGCGTGTTTTTAAAACGCGTTTCCTCAATCCTCAGGGTTTCAGTGATCATCGCCTCGGCCCGGCGCAATTCCGGATAGGCTTCTCCCATCAGCCCCGTCAGCGTTGGCAGGAGCTTGTACATTAACGGCTCATCCGCGCCGAGCAGGTGCGCATGACGCATGCCCCGGCGCATGATCCGGCGCAGGACGTAACCGCGCCCTTCATTGGACGGCATCACGCCGTCGGCCATCAGGAAGGCGGAGCATCTCAGGTGGTCGGCGATAACGCGGTGTGAAGGCGCCTGTTCTCCGTCCGGTGAAATACCGGTGAGATCTGCGCTATGTTCGATGATAAGGCGCAGCATATCAATGTCGTAATTGGAGAGCTTGCCCTGCATAATCGCCGCGGTGCGCTCAAGCCCCATACCGGTATCAATGGAGGGCTTGGGAAGCGGCTTTCTGTTATAGCCGCCTTCTCCGTCCGGTTCCTGTTCAAACTGCATGAAGACGAGGTTCCAGAATTCAAGGAAACGATCGCCGTCTTCGTCAGGACTTCCGGGAGGGCCACCCTCCAGCGCCTCGCCCTGATCAATGAAAATCTCTGAACAAGGGCCGCACGGACCGGTATCGCCCATCATCCAGAAATTGTCGTTGGTCGGAATGCGGATGATTTTATCGTCTGAAAACCCTGCGATTTTCTTCCAAAGCTCTGCTGCTTCCTCGTCAGAGGTATGGACCGTAACCAGCAGCTTGTCCTTCGGCAGCGCAAAATTCTTAGTCACCAGTTCCCAGGCATAGGAGATAGCCTCTTCCTTGAAGTAATCGCCGAAAGAGAAGTTGCCCATCATCTCGAAGAACGTATGGTGACGCGCCGTATAGCCGACATTGTCGAGGTCGTTATGCTTGCCCCCAGCGCGCACGCATTTCTGGGGTGTGGTGGGGCGGGTATAGTCGCGGGGTTCCGCCCCGGTAAAG
>CAZKGT010000261.1:0-2154 GCA_964552285.1 uncultured Pseudobdellovibrionaceae bacterium
GATCATTATTACACGCTTGGTGAGAACGTGTATTACAACGAAGGCGATAAAAGCTGGTGGCTCGGGACGTGGGCCGTCACGGCGGCGATAAAGTCCATAAATGAAAAATATTCGAAATTCCGCTTGATTCCGTGATGCGCCGTGAGCGAAGCGAGGAAGTGCCCTTGGGGTGCCAGTCACCTTTGTACAGAATCCTGTCCGCATCTTTCTGGAGCACAATCTTCTCCTGCGAGAAGAACGGCTTACTCACATATCGAAGCATCTGCGCGATTTTTTGCTGTTCCTCGCTCGCGTACCCGATTTCCTTGCCGGACAGCAGGCTCTCGTCGAGAAAGGTCAGGTCCATTCTGGATTCGGTGTATACCGAGAAGCCGGTATATGACCACTGGTACATCATCATAACCGTCTCTTCCCTGACCATTCCCTCTTTGAGACAGAACTTGATGACCTTTCTCTCGAAAATTCGCTGCAGGCAGGCGCGTCCCCGGTCATCGATGGGCGGCATCAGGTGAAATGTACCGTCCTCGCAGAAAAGGCCGTCCGAGACGATTACGTGCGTGTGCGGATGGATATTCAGCATGTTCCCGTGGGTCTGAATTGTCACGATGCCACCGGCCGCGCCGTTTGATTTCAACGTGGCCTGGTAGAACTCCCTGATCGACTCGAAAGTCAGCTTGGACAGCACGTTCAGGGCCGGGCGGTTTCTAATGAATCCGCCGCGCAGGGCCTTAGGCATACAGAACACCATGTGCCGGTGGGGGACCCTGGCGGCCACGGTATCCATGATCCGCATCTGGAACAGCAACATGTGCTTGGTGGCGCAGCTGCCGCAAATCGACCGGCCCTTGCAGGAGAAAGGCAGGAGGTACTCCTCCTTGCAGTCCTTATTCTGGCACTGCACCCGGGCGAAGCCGTATTCATAAATCCCGCATTTCAGGAACTTTTCGACCTCTTTGTCGATGACCGGCCGGAGTGCGAAGCCGGCCCGTGGTCAAAAGCCGTATTTTCGCTGATAGCGGGTATCGTACACGGCCTTGAAATCCGCGTATCCTTTATTGAAAATGCGGTATACTGGGCTTTTTCGGGGTTGGCGCTGTCTGTATAGTTTCACTAACTATAATAGACACCAAAAAGATGAAAAAATTTGAAATTATTTGATAATTTTTTAATATTATCACCAAAAGCGTAAAAGCGCATGCTCGTATTTGCAGGAAGCCATCACAGCCATGGAAGCCGCCTATAACAAAGCCCTTGAAACACCCATGAACGAAGAATCCACATGGTACTTTAGAAACATCAACACATGGATACGCAAAGAACTTAAGGAAAAGCTGGAGAATTATTCAGACTGAAACCCAGACAGGTGAACTCCAGGCCATGCCCGGCCACTGCAAAGGCTCCTGGGTTACGCGCACGTAATACACAGAACTGCCCTGAACAACATCTTCAATGGTCAGTTATGTATTGCCTATCACGCCGCTCGCGTTTTCTCCGGGTGAAAGGGCGTCTTGACAGGACGGATCGATTAATTATTTTCTTACATATCGGCTGGATTTCCATCGCCCGGTTTTCCGGACTTGCATTCGATGTTGGAGCGCCGGTCTGAAAGGGAGGGTTAACAATGAGAATACGCTTATCTCTGGCTGTTTTTGTGATAATGATAGGGGTCGGTTCAGGCCTGTCCGGCGCCCGGAAAACCATCCGGAACGGCGCACTGACCCAAAATGACCTTACGCTTTCCGGGGGCGAATACTATGACGTTTATCCCTTGACGCTGCAATACGGCGAACAACTGGCGATTACACTAACCTCGACTGATTTCGATACCTATCTCATCTATATTGACCCTTCCGGAAAAAATTTCCGGAACCATACATCCGGGCCACAGCGGCCGTTGTCGCGTTCCCGTCTCACCGTGGTCTGCGCAGAACCCGGGAAAGCGGAAATTTGGGCAACGAGCAACAAGGGCGGTCAAACCGGTCATTACCGCCTAACGATTGAACGTAGCATTTCCGCCGGCGCGCGGTATGACGACAGCCGGTTGCGCCGAGACATCGCCGAACTGGATCAGAAATTGTCCCGTCATATTAATGCCTATGTGGGCGAAGTCCCCGGTATCGGCGTGGGGGTCGTGCGCAACGGCAAGGCGATTAT
>CAZKGT010000262.1:0-2132 GCA_964552285.1 uncultured Pseudobdellovibrionaceae bacterium
TGAAGCTGAGCCAGCATGAACGCCGGGAAATCAACTGGATGATTGCGCGGGAAATCCCGGCATTGCGCCGCTATGCCCGTATTTTAATGCGCGGTAATGGCGACAAGGACGATCTGGTGCAGGACACGCTGGAACGCGCCATCAGGAAAAGCCATACCTGGCGGCGAGAGGGCAGCATCAGAAGCTGGCTTTACCGTGTGCAGTATACGGTGTTTTTAAACCGCTACCGAAAACAGGCCAATTTAAAAGAAGTGGCTGCTGACGATATGAGCGAAAGCCCAGCCATGGCCGTGAATGCATCGCAGGATACAAAACTGGAATGTCAGAGAATGTTAAAAGCACTGGAAAATTTAAAGCCCTGGCACAGCGAGGTTTTATTGCTGGTGGCCGTGGAAGGGTTTTCCTACGATCAGGCGGCGCAGATCATGGACATTCCGGTCGGCACGGTGCGCTCAAGACTGGCGCGGGCGCGGCAGGATTTGCGAGCCGAAATGAAGAACACCACGCTACATGATAAAGAAGCGCAGAAACCCATGAGAACAAAATCATGACCACAACAAATGACAATATACAGCCCTTTGAAACGATTGATGAGCGCGATCTGCACGCTTATGTTGACGGGCTGCTTGGCGATCACCGCGCCCGCAAAGTCAAGGAGTATTTAAATCGTCATCCTGAAAAGGCGGCAGAGGTGCAGGATTATATCGAATATAACAAGCTGCTCCGCAAAGCCTATGAGCACGAAGCCGATGAAAACGTACCGCAGCGTTTGTTATCCGTTCTTATCCGTCCAGTTAGAAATATATGGCCTGCCGTAGGGAAAGTGGCTGCTGTTGTAGTTCTGTGCGCTTTATCTGCCGGGGGCGGCTGGCTGGGTGCTTACAGCAGCGGCGGCGTTATCTCCAAAGAAGACGGCATGGTACGTAATTTCCTGCATCAGGTCGCACTGAATACCGAACCGCCTTTTGAGGCCATGCCGGTGCAAAAACTGGAAATTAATGCGGGAACGCAAACCGATCCGCTCAACTGGCTGACGCAGAAAGTCGCGCTTGAAATGCAGGCGCCGAATTTGACTGAGGCCGGATATACGCTGGAGCGGCGGCGGCTAGTCACACGCGGGCCGCAGGAATTTGTGGAGCTAAAATACACCAATTCATCCGGCGATGCGATCAAGCTCTACATGAAAACGCGCTGGGAAAAAGACGCGCCGACCATTGAGTTTGCCCAAAAAGAAAACCAGTCTATTGCTTACTGGCAGGAAGGGCCGCTGGTTTACGCGCTCTCCGGTTCCCTTGACCGCAGCCGCGCCGCGCATATTGCCGAGCTTGTGCGGGGTTCCATGACCAATGTTCCGAACGCACCGCCACAGGTGCAAGATGTGCAGATCATCGCCCCGCAATCCGTCCAGCCTTTGCAGCCGATCAAACAGCCACAGGTCAATTACGGCGTTCCGCCCGTTGTCCCTGTCACACCACTCACACCGCAGAAAATGAATGCGGTCGACGGGCAGTATTAAAGATAGAGGCTGCGTCAGCTTGGTAAAACAACGCTCAACCTAAATATTAGCGAAGGCATATTCACTATCTTATCTTTGTCTTCCTGCTAAAAAACGCAGGGCCGGAGCATTGTGTACCCGTGATCCGCCAAGCGATCTCGGTCAGGCTGTTATAGCGGTTGCTTTTGTATTCATATTTTCCATCGACACGGCGGACAACATGGATTTCGCCTTTATAGTCGCGCTCAAGAACAGTGCCGTCTGCCAATTCCGTTGTTGAACCCTGTACCGCAGTTTCGAGCGCACGCTTATTGAAGGCAGCAGGATTCGTAATCTTTTGCTCCGATCGCACCTGTTCAGGTTTATAAACCTCTTTTTGGATCTGGTGGATCAAGCGCAGGATCAGATCTTCGCGCTCGATCCCCATGGGACACTTCTTTTTGAAACGCTTTTTATATTCAGCTTTCAAGTCCTGAGTTGCCGATAACTGCAGTCGGGCAAACTGCCGGATGATATGCAGATCATCATACTGGTCACGGTTCATGTCATTCCTTTCAGCATCAAGCAGAGCTATTAGCCCCGCCCACACTACCGGACTCTGCATCAGAACACATTGACAGGCAAAGGTTTACTGGGG
>CAZKGT010000263.1:0-976 GCA_964552285.1 uncultured Pseudobdellovibrionaceae bacterium
CGCTGACCTCGGGCAACAGCGAGGTTCGTCCCCGGCTGTTCGCGTGCGTGGACGCCGAATGCAGCGGCGGGTCCATCGTCGGCCATACCAATACCGATGGCGGCACCGCGCGGGTCCGCTTCCAGGCCGCTGCCGGGCAGCAGTACCGGTTCATTCTCGACCAGTTCGGCAATGCCCCGGCCAACGAGTATCCGGTCGCCTCCACGCTGACGATCGACTACAGCGACCGCCTCGACTGCTGGGAGGCCAACAACCAGATCCAGCAGGCCCGGCTGGTTGCAAAAGATCAGTCGGTATTTGCCTACATGATCGAAGGCTACCGTGAGAACTTCCTGACCACGGGCACCTATCAGGACTGGTATCGATTCGACCTGCGCCAGGAAGCGTTCATCGAGGTCGATATTCCCCAACCGGCGGGTCAGCATCTGATGCGCGTGCAGATCTTTGACGTTCCTGACGACACCGGTGCTGATGTCCTCGTGGACGGTCAGCAGGACCAGGCCGGTCAACCGTTCACCGCGGTCACAACCCGCATCCAGGAGCCGGGTACGTATTACATCCGGATCCGCCTTGCGCTGTCCGACGACAGCACCGTCAGCGGATTCGGCCCGGCGCCGGAACACTGGCAGACCGAGTACGAAATGATCGTCCGGCCGGTCGCGCAGCCGTAGCATGCCTGAAACCCACCTTATTCACCACCCTGCCGATTCAGGGCAAGGATGCAATCACGTATACAGATCCTTGAAATCCTGAAACGCATCCTGGTCCAGAAATTCTTTGTAGAAGGATTTGATCTCGCTTGAAAATTCAGGATCTATCAAGCTTGTATCAATGTCACAGCCTGGAAGATGCTTTGCAACCGCGCCGACCTTGTCTTGCAGATCCGAAGACGACGACTCCAGGCTGCGGAACAGCGCATATCGTACAATATTCAACGCGTGAGCGACATCGGGTGGAATATTGCCTTGATAGAATC
>CAZKGT010000263.1:986-2131 GCA_964552285.1 uncultured Pseudobdellovibrionaceae bacterium
GTCGTGGCTCAGGGACGCGTTTGCATTTCTTGAATGATGAAATTCAGGAGTTGGCAGACCTGAAGAATCGAAGATTGCATCGTAGAACCTCGTCTTGTCCTTCCACATCAACTCAATGGGCAGCACAAGCACATTGTTTACCCCAAAGAATCTTTCCCAGCTAGCAACCAGGTCTCTCACGTTGAGCGACTGCTCAATGAAATCCCGTTCAAGTTCCAGGAACTGCGGAAAAGTATTTTTGCTCCCCTGCTTGACAATCTGGTTATAGGCAGACTTGATCCAGCGATCAGGGGACCTTACGGTAATCAGAATCCTTGCTTCCGGAGCCACCTGACGCATCAATCGGGCCACAATTTGCTGGAATGCCCGGATTTCGGATTTTGTTGCCCTTTCGTCGATATATGCCGTGGACAGAAATTCGTGACTGATCACGATATGCTGGTCAGGACTAGGAGGATAATCAAATTGCCACTGCAGAGGCAGGGTGTCTTTCTTCTGTGGGTTGCGGCCCTCGATACGGGCTTTTTCCACGAGGGGAAGTATCCCGCGATGGACCAGGCATGTTTTCGGATCGATGTACCACAATTCCTGAAGCGATGTCGTTGCGGTTTTTAACAATCCGATATGAACAAGTCGGATTCTCTTGTTGATTTCCATTTGGTGCACCAATGGCCAAGCGTCACATCGCGTACGATTGTATTAGTAAGGCGCTCCGCCGCGGCGTCCCCGTGCTTGGAAAGGGCACTACGGCCATTTCCTGCGCACGGCGCCTTGCCGCGAAGCGCCACGGCAACGCTGGGTTCTAACGTATCACTAGCCCTTGAACTGCTCGTCGACCGGCGTCTCGGCGATGTGGTTGTTATAGTTCGAAAGCGTCTTCATGCCGATGCCGACGATCACGTCCTGCACCTGGGCTTCGCTGAAGCCGGCGTCGAAAAACGCCTGAAGGTCGTCATTCGACGGGCGGCCGCGCTTTTCGACCATCGTGCGGGTGAAGCGGTACAGCGCGTCGAGCTTTCCGTCAGGCAGTTTTTCACCGTTTTGAATCGCCTGAATCACCGCTTCGTCAACGCCCTGCATCTTCGCGACCGCCGAATGCGCGGCGGTGCAGTAATCGCAGCCGTTCTCGCCGGATACCGCCAGCA
>CAZKGT010000264.1:0-2118 GCA_964552285.1 uncultured Pseudobdellovibrionaceae bacterium
CGCGCTCAGCCGCGAGGTCAATAACTGGCTGATGCTGCTGGCAGGCACGGTGCTGGTGGCGACGATGGCCCCGTCCGTTCTTTCGCGCCTGAAAGAACACATGAAAACCTATATCGAGCATGCTCACGATATGCCCGCGCTGCCGGGCGGACTTCAGTTTATTCTGGGCGAATCGCTGCTGCATGTCCTGGCGATTCTGCTTATTCCGCTGGCCTTTTTAATGCTGGCGGCCTTTATTGGCCCGTTTGCGCAGGTCGGCCCGCTCTTCTCGGCAGAGACGGTCAAACCGGATCTTGGAAAGATTTCTCCATTCCAGGGCTTTAAAAGGCTGTTTTCCCTGCGCTCGCTGATGGAGTTTGCCAAGGGGATTCTCAAGATCGGGCTTGTCGGGCTTGTCGGCGTCGTCCTGCTTTACCCGTTTTACGGGCAGGTCGAGCATATGGTGAGCATGTCCGTTCCGGATATGCTGGACGAGTTGCATGGGCTGGTGGTTAGGCTGCTGATCGGCGTTCTGGTGATTCTCATGGTAATTGCCGTGGCCGATCTGCTGTACCAGCGCTGGGAGCATTACAAGAAAATGCGCATGACCAAGCAGGAGATGAAGGACGAGTACAAGCAAACGGAAGGCGATCCGCAGATCAAGGCCCGCCTGCGCCAGTTGCGGGGCGAGCGCGCCCGCCAGCGCATGATGCAGGCGGTCCCCGAAGCCGATGTCGTTATCACCAACCCGACGCACTATGCCATTGCCCTGAAATATAAGCCCGAGGAAATGGATGCGCCGGTTTGCGTGGCCAAGGGCGTCGATAACGTGGCTCTGCGCATCCGGGAAGTTGCTGAGGAGCATAAAATCGAAATCGTTGAAAACCCGCCGCTGGCCCGCACGCTCTTTGATGTTGTCGATATCGATGACATGATCCCGCCCGAGCATTTCAAAGCGGTTGCGGAAGTGATTTCCTTCGTTTTCAAAAAGCGGGGGAAGGTTTTGCATTAATTCGCTGGTGCGTTGTTTCGCAAATTCGTATTTTTCTTTAAGATGTTAACGAGCCAACGAGCCAACGAGCCAACGAGCCAACGAGCCAACGAGCCACGATGACCACTGACCATTCGGAATTTATCGCCCGCCATCACAAATCGGCCCAGACGGCGAAGACGGAAGATCACAGCACAAGACCTTTGCGGTTTTTTCTGATGGTTGCGGTCTTCTTTGTTTATCTCAGCCTGTGTGTCGTAGTTTCGCTGGTGCTTGCCATCGATAAAGGCACGATGCTGCTGGCGGGTGTGGCTTTCTTCATTGCCGCCGTCGTGGCTTTCATGGCCCAGCGCACTTTTCATTTTTACGGGCGGAATGAAAAAGAGCGCGACATATTGCGCCAGGTTCTGGAGGGAAGCCGCGGCGCAAGGCTGATTACGGATGGCGCGGACAACACCGTTCTTGTGAATGAGAAGTTTAGCGAGCTATGCGCCTCCTATGGCGAGCCGTCCCTGAAGGCGTTGATGGAGATGTTCAGGCACAGCGATGATACGCTGGCGCATTTTCGTGCGCTGGCCGATCAGGCGCACCGGGGCCTGACGGATACAATTGAGCTGCGCGCCGCGGAAACCGAAGGTGAGCGGGAAAGGTGGTTTTCGGTCACGGTTCAGCCGATTGCCGGATGGGCCGGATATATCCATTGGCGCATTGACGATATTACAGAGCGTCAGGAGGCCAACCGTGCGATCCATGAGGAGCGCGAGAAGCTTATCGATTTTAACGATAACGCACCGGTCGGGTTCTTTTCCGTCGATGAGGACGGACGCTTTGTCTTCGTGAACGCAACGCTTGCCCGCTGGCTGGGTGAGGATATTGATTTCCTCCTAAAGAAAGGCAGGATCCATACGTACCTGACCGATCCGCCGGACGATGCGGCGCCTTACGATATTATTCCCGGCGGCGGCGCCAAGCAGATGGCCGAAGTGCGGATGAAGGGGCCGGGCGGACGAACCTTTATGGCCTCGGTGAACCAGACCGTTGTGAATGAAGCCGATGGCCGGGTGCGGACGCGGGGCGTGGTTCACGACCTGACGGCGGAAAAAGAAATGCGTTTGGCCCTCCAGGCATCCGAAGACCGTTTCCAGAGG
>CAZKGT010000265.1:0-2098 GCA_964552285.1 uncultured Pseudobdellovibrionaceae bacterium
TGAAATTCCAAAAACAGAAGAAAAAACACCTACTTTTGCAACAGGTCTAATGTGTATTGGCCTGCGTGCGAGACAGATTTTTTCAGTAAGTATTTTGATAAGTCTCTCCATGTCGGTTTTGAGAGGCCCCTTGCCTGGTTATTTTATTCTGTTGTATGTTCCCGTTATGTTCTATTATGATGAGTATCGCAGGAGGTATCGGGGCATGCCCTTTGCGCCGTGGGCCGATGAGGCGGCCGAGCGGGCTGCCGTGCGTGATGCGCTTGGCATTCTGGCCGATGCGCTGGAGCGATGCGGCGATGAGGATGTGCGCACGGAGGAGGTGATCCCGTCCGGATCACGTTTTAGGTCCGCCAGATCGAAATCATGACCCGAGAGCACGCCCCGCATGGCCTTGTAGTCGAGAAACTTCGTATGACGGCGCACGGTCGAGAGCACGCTGGCCAGTTCGTTGTCGGACTTTTCGTAGAAATCCCGCGCCGCCCCTTCGATGGCGCTGGCCAGCACAGGATCACTCTCGGGATCGAGAGCGGCGAGCGGATTGTAGCGCGCCCGGAATTTTGCAACCGTCTCGTTACAGCGCCCGAACGGATCGAGGATGAAAACCTTCTGGCCCAGGTCCGCGCGAAAGAGCGCCGTCCTGTTGGCCAGTTCCGCCTTCGGGTCCGTACACAGCACCGGGCCGTCATAGAAAAACGGATTGCCAATGACGGTGACGGATTTTCCGGCGCGCGATCCGGCGATGGTGAGGATATGGCGGTCATCGGCAAGGCCGATCAGTTTGTCAGCCAGCGCGCCGAACAGCACCTTGCCGTTGGTCCTACGCGGATCATAGGCCAGCACCGCGCTTTCGATGATGCGCTCCGGCGGCTCCCAATGCGCCTGCGGAATGTTCTGGTCCTTGATCCGGCGCGAGCGGACGCCCCGTGGCAGATCGTCCAAAAACTCCTCGATAAAGCTGACTTTGTCCTTCATCTTCCAGCCCCGTTCATACGCATGCAAGCCACCCAGCACACAACCGAAGGGGCGTTTAACGTGACATACTCCCAAGAGCAACTGGATAGGATCAGGGCCGCGCTTCAAGCGTACCGGGACGAACCCCAGAGTGAAACCGGCAAAGGCCTTACCTGGAAAGAAGTCGCCGAAAAAATATCCGAAAATGCAGGCCTAACGCTCAGTCCTGATGCGCTGCGAAGGTTTGTGCATGGACTTCGGGAAGGCCCCGGAGCGCCAAGACCAGAGGCGATCGAAGCGATCACCTCTTTCTTGATGCGCCCTGATATTGCGAAACTCTCGCAAGGTGATATTTGACGCGGCGCGCTGTTGCCGTCTAAGCGTCGGAAATGGTTCGGAACAAGCACCTGCTGCTTGCCTGTCTTTTCGTGGCCAGGCGCTCTGATCGGCGAAGGTTCGTACGTACCGTTTCTTTAAGGTGAACCAAGCTGTTTCACCCGCGTACTGTGCGCTTGTTCGTGCCCGGCTTGGTCCGGTTCCTGATCGGTCTCCTTCCCTCTTTCGGGGCTGCCACGCATTCCAGCCTGCCTTGCATATCGCCGCTAGCAGAGCCGCGCGGGGATGCTTCGCGGCGCGTCAATGGCGCTGCCCGCACCACCCCTGTCGCCTGCGGCCCGAAGCCTTGGCGAAGGGCCGTGTTGGCCATGGACGCGTCCCCGGCGGTCCTGCTTTCGCGGGGGCAAGGCTGGAATGGTCCAGCCCAAACGAAAAAGGAGAAGACCATGTCAAACGAAACCAACACAAACGTCACCAAGCCCACGGACCGCGTTTCCTTCGCCCGGATCACCGGCACAGACAGAAACGGCAACGATGTTCTCGGCCCGGCCCGCGAGATCGGCGCGATCTGGCCCCGGAAGAACGGCAAGAAGGGCGGCATCCTGCGCCTTGACCACATCCCGGCCGAGCTTGTCCGCCACCAGGGCGTCCTCTTCATCACCCCGATCGAAGAGAACAGAAACGAAGACGCGGGCGCGGGGGAGTAATCCCCCGCCTTCGCGGCATTTTCGAAGCAGCGCTGTGAGGGCCATGACCGGTCCGAGTTCCTCGTTCTCATCCAGACAAACTGATTCGTGACACCTATCCA
>CAZKGT010000266.1:0-2095 GCA_964552285.1 uncultured Pseudobdellovibrionaceae bacterium
ATGAAGAGGTGAAGGACAGGCTTGTTACGGCCCTGCAAAAGGCTTACGGGCAGATCCGTGTCAGCAATCCGCTTGATTCCAAAACGCTTGTGGGACCGCTGATAGATATGCAGGCGCTGGAGGCCATGCAGGATGCGCTGCAAAAGGCCGGAGCGGCGGGCGGAAAAATCCTGACAGGCGGTGAGGCGGTAAAGGATATTGAAGGCGGCGCTTACGTAAGGCCTGCGCTTGTTGAAATGCCGGGGCAGGCGGACGTTGTCTGCCATGAAACTTTTGCCCCGATCCTTTATATCCTGACCTACCGGGATTTTGACGAAGCGCTTGCCATGCACAACGACGTGCCACAGGGGCTGTCCTCCTGTATTTTTACGAATGATGTCCGCGAAGCCGAAACGTTTTTATCCGCGGCGGGAAGCGATTGCGGGATCGCCAATGTGAATATCGGGCCTTCCGGCGCCGAGATCGGCGGGGCTTTCGGTGGGGAAAAAGAAACCGGCGGCGGACGCGAGAGCGGTTCGGATGCCTGGAAGACATATATGCGCCGCCAGACCCAGACGGTCAACTATTCCACGGAACTGCCGCTGGCGCAGGGCGTGGAATTCAATCTGTAATATGACTAACAGCATTCACCAATCTTTAACCCGTTGGTCGTAGGATAATTTTACTGCGTTCCTCCTCACACACATGACTACTTCAGCCGCCGTATGCACACGGCGGTTGAATTTTATGAACAGGGCGCTGTTTGATTTTTCCGTCTTCGTTAACCAGCTCTTTACCATTTCCATATATATTCCCAATCGTGATTGTGTGGGATTACAACAAAAACAAGAAGAGAATAACAATGTTTAACGAATATGTGGGGGCACGGGTCCAGAAGATCCGCAGCGGTATCGAAGGGGCAGACATCCGGAAGGGTTTGCTTTCCCAAGTCAGTTTTTTTCTGAACGCTATTGAAGAAGGACGGTTTTGTTTCCGTCTTGAGCAGTGGCATCAGGTCGCGCTTCATCACGGTGAAGCCTGCGAAATCGAGATTGCGGAAATGCTTCTGCATGTTGTCGGTCGTGATCATGAGCCGCAAAAGGTATTTGAAGCACTGCAGGGGATTTACGAGGCCGGATATCATAAGGAACTCGATTCCCTGATTACCGCACTGGCCGTGCAGCAGGCCGAAGCGCTGGACCAGTTTCCGGTTTCCATTAACATTGCGGCCCAGTCGGCGGGATCGGAGACTTTCTGGAGAGAGTTGCGTCCGGTTTTGTGTGGATTCAAACCTGAACAGTTTGTCTTCGAGCTTTTGGAGCACGACTACGAGCCGTCCGAAGCTGAGATCAAAGTTATGCGGGCTATGCAGAAAATGGGTTACCGTTTCGCGCTTGACGATGTCGGCAACAATGACCGGGACATTGCCCGCGTGAAGAATTTCGGCGGCATGGTTGATTATATCAAGCTTTGCGGCCGGATGGTCGAACAGTGGGAACTGGGTGAGGCGGGGCTGATCGGTTTCGAGGCCAAGGGCGGGCAGGGCGCCAAGCCGGGCTGATCGGTTTCGTCGATCATATCCGGATGACGGCCGGTCATGCCGTTCTGGTTGCCGAATGGGTTTCTTCGGTTGCGCATGCGCGTTACCTGGCCGAGATCGGCATCAGCGCCGTGCAGGGCCGGATGCTGCCCTCCGACCGGGAAGCCTTTGTTTGCCTGTACAGGCAAACGCCGGTCCTGATGATCCAGAGCAACGGACACCTTTCGCAGGCCTTTGCCCTGAGCCAGGTTGCGGCGTAAGTCTGGACAAAGAATTCTCATTGTAATTTGGCACAGGTCTGTGATATTCAATCGCTATGACTTGGACCCGCTAAGTTTATGACCGGAAAGTATCCGGCTCTTTCAGACAGGAAATTAAAACGTTCCTGCTCTTTTATTTCGCCTATATTTTTCTTTTCGATTTTATCTTCGGCTATGCCGTTTATACGGCATTGTTCAGCCTGCGTGGACTGAGTGCGGCGGAGATCGGCGCTATTCTGGCGTTCTGGTCTTTAACAACGATTTTATTGTCCCTTCTTTGGTCATAAACCTCCGCCTTCAGGCGGAAAAAGGCTTT
>CAZKGT010000267.1:0-2082 GCA_964552285.1 uncultured Pseudobdellovibrionaceae bacterium
GCGGCCGGAATCATTCATTCGCCGTCCATCCTGTTTATGGATGAACCCACTACCGGCATCGACGTGGCCAGCGCCCGCCAGATCCGGCAATTCATCGCCGATCTCAATACCAGAGGAACCACCACCTTCCTGACCACGCATTACATCGAAGAGGCCGAACGACTTTGCGGGCGCATCGCCTTTATTGTCAAGGGACGCATCGTCCGTACCGATACCGTGAAGGACCTGATGCGGCGGACCGACGGACGCCATGTGGTGCAATTTGCCGTGTCCGGGGAAGCAACCAGGCTGTGTAAATCGATTGTCACCGAGTTTCCGGACCTTCAATGCCATGCGGTCTCGGACACGGCAGTGCGCATTGAATCCTCGGAGCCCGTACGCATCGGCCCGATGGTGCGCTCGATCGAAGACAGCGGTGTGGAGGTAACCGAAGCCCGCAAACTGCGACCGTCGCTGGAAGATGTCTTCGTGGAAATCACCGGCATCGAGGCGAACGTGATGAAACAGGAACGGGAAAGAGCTAAGATGAGAGGTGGCGCATGAAGGCATGGATTGCATTCTGGAATATTTTGGCCAAAGACTTTCGGGCCTACTACCTCAAGCCGCCCAACATCAGTTGGGGCATCATCTTCCCCTTGGCGTGGGCGGGGATGTTCTTCATCCGTTCCGGAGCGGGCTTGGACAGTGTGCCGACATTACTGCCAGGCGTAATGGCCGTGTCCGTGCTGTTCGGCACAACCAGCCTGCTGTCCGTTACCGTGACGTTCGAGAAAAAGGGCCGTTCCTTCGAGCGGCTGCTGCTGGCGCCCATTCCGCTGGAACTGCTCATGCTGGCCAAAACCGCCGGAGCGATCCTGTTCGGCACGGCCAATGCCTTTGTGCCGGTCATCATGGCCGCTTTCCTAACAGACCTCTCGGAAATCAACTGGGCGACGCTTATTCCCGCCATCGTGCTGATCGCTATCAGTTCGACGTTCCTGGGACTGTTCATCGCCGTCTCGGTCAGCGAAGTCTTCGAGGCGCAGACCTTTTCGAACTTTTTCCGCTTTCCGATGCTGTTTCTGTGCGGCTTATTCTTCCCCGTTGCGCAGTTGCCCGTCTGGCTGCAGCCACTGTCCTACGCGCTGCCCCTGACCTACGGGGCAGACCTTCTGCACGGCTCAATCCATCGGACACACCACCTGCCGTTGGCAGTGGATTTCGGCATGCTGGCCGCGTTCTGTGTCATTCTATTCGCTTTCAGTCTGCGCAATGTCCGGCGGAAGTGGATTGTTTAAGGTGTAAAGGAGACTGGAAAAATGGAAAGGTGGAAGAGTGGGGTGATGAAAGAACAGCAAAACACCAACATTCCAGTTCGTCGGCGCACCTTTCTTCGGCAAAGCAGTATGCACCGGGCACATCCCCGCTGCCGCACGCAGCTTGCTGTTTGCTCCTCCGTTGCCACTGCCCGCGGCGTGAAGCTGGATTAAGGCGCTCTTAAGCAGTATCGGTGGCCCCGAATGATCATTATCCCTTGACGTTGTGTTTGACCGCCACGCCATAGGCAGCGGGCAGAAAGAACAATGTTAGCAACAACGAATAGAGCAGACCGCCGATCACGGCTACGGCCATTGGTTTCAGCATATCGCCGCCTTCACCCAGATTCAAGGCCAACGGCAGCAGCCCGAGAACGGTGGTGAGCTGAGTCATCAGGATGGCCCGCAGGCGGATCGGCGAGGCTTTGATGACCGCCTCCAGCGGGGAGAGCCCTTCGCTGCGGTATTCCTCCGCCAGCGTCAACAGCACAACGCCCTGCGAGGCGATGCCGCCCATCATGACCACGAGCCCGATCATCACGGTCACGCCGATGGGGATCTGGAGCAGATAGAGTAACCCGAAGGCCCCTGTCAGGGCGAAGGGAATGTTGATCATTGCCAGCACCGGGAGTAGAAAGGAGTCGAACTGGATGGCGAGGACCATGTAGGCGAAGAGCAGGGCAAAGCTGAGGATCAGCGTCATGCTGCGCTGATTCTCGGCCATCATGTCGGCCTGGCCGCCCATCACGAAGCTCACGCCGGACGGCGGCGTCATCGCCGCAACGGC
>CAZKGT010000268.1:0-2052 GCA_964552285.1 uncultured Pseudobdellovibrionaceae bacterium
GGCTTTCTTTTCCAGCCACAGATGGACACAGATAAACACGGATAAAGACATAGCATGCCTCGCCTTTGCCATACATGAATAGCAGTTGTTTATACGGAAGTTTCATTAAAAACGGAAAAAATGCAAGTAAACAAAGGGGCGAGAGGTCAAATTCTTAGCGACAGGCGTTCCTTTTCTTTTTTGTTCAGGGGAGCGCCGAGGGCTTTGAGAAGTTTTTTTTGAAGCGCTGTGAGTGGATTCAATTGCTTCACGGTTTTCCCCCCTATTTTCAGGACGCCTATTTTTACGCCGGCGAGGGTTTTCCATATCTCGCGCAGGCTGTCGCCCTCGCATTCACGGGTATCAGGGTCTCTTTTCAGGAAAGGCGCAAGGCGGCGGCGGGCTTCCCAGGCGACAAGGTAGGCGAGCATGCACATGAACACGTGGCCTTTGACGCGTTCGGGGTTCCAGTGGCGGATGGGGCGCACGAAGAGGTCGGCGGTTTTCATTGAACGAAATGCCTTCTCTACCTGTTGCAGCGATTTGTAGCGGGCGACGACTTCTGCGGTTTCCATTGAGTCGGGCTCGATGTTGCTGGTGATCACGTAGCAGCCGTCGAGACGGCTGTATCGCTCGACCTGCTCTTCGTTGCGCTGCCAGGTGAATCTTCCTTCGCCCGCCTCAACTGTAAAAAACCGCTCCATGCCCCAGCGGTTGAGCCAGCGCCACAGGCGTTTTTCTATTTTCGCCTTTTTCTTGAGGCGCCCGGCGTTCACGTTGGCTTCAATACTCGCCAGTTTCTCCTCGGTCTTTTCCAGCAGGCGAAGCCGCACTGCGGCATCGCGCTCCCGCCTCAACGGGTTGAAGCACAGGATGTGGCGCTTGCCGCCTTCGCAAACTTCCACCAGGTTCCTCTCGTCGAACAGTTCGATCTGTATCGGGTGCGTGTCGTTTTCCACCATTTCCATCATGTCGGAGCGCTTGATGGCCGTTATGTATCTGGCCCACTCGTAATCCTCGCCGCACAGTTCTTCGATGCGTTTGCTTGTGATCATTCCACGGTCTCCGACGAACACGACCTCTTGAACGCCAAATGTGTCTCGCAGGGCGTCCACCTGCGACATCACCACGCTCTGGTCCGCCGTGTTGCCCTGGAACACCTGCGCCGACACCGGCCTTCCCTCCGAGTCGCACAGCAATCCGATCACTATCTGCTTCTTTCCTTTCTTGCCGTCGCGGTTGTACCCGAACGAGGCGAGAGGGCAGTGTGTCCCCTCGAAATAGCTGGACGTGATATCGTAGAGAAAAACCCGCCCGCCGCCGGCGGGAAACAGAGCTTTTTCGATAGCGGCCTGGCTGGCGAGCAGAGAGTCCAGCGCTTCGTACCAGTCGTTCAGCGCCCCGGTGGCCGGATCGCCCAGAATGCGCGCAAGCGGGCTGTCCTCGAAGTCGTCGCGCAACGCTCTTTTCGAGAACGGCAGCGGGTTGAGGACCCTGTCGGCAATCATCGCTGCGATAACGTGGCGGTGGCGCCCCGGCAGAAGATCGAGAAGCCCGGCGATTCCAAGCTGCTCCATCAGCCGCCATACACTCCATACGTGGCCGAAATCGAGCGCCTGCTCGAAATGAACATCCGCTGCTGACACAGTATCTGAAACATCGGCCCCGCTCCTCAGAGCGGCGTCAATAGCCTGGACAACATGTTCGGGAAGCGCTGAAAGATTCATGATCGTGCGAGTTCTTGGTTTTCCCTCCTCATTGCGGTAAGATTGCACGATGAAGGGGTACTTGTATGTCTTATTCTTGTGAGGTCTTGGGATGTAGGCCACTCTCATCTTCATGACTACATTATATGTTGCTGTATTAGTTTTGTCAATGGTTATTAGCGAATATCAGCGCCGCTATATTCATAGCTACATATTCCACCTGTTTTTAATCCCAAACCGCTTGTTTACTGGCTTTTTTATTCACTTATGCCAGATTCGGGGGTAAACTTCCGAATAAAGCCATTACTCGACTACCGGCAGCATAATCATTGACTGGTATTTCTTTGACCTGTGAAGCGTAATCTCC
>CAZKGT010000269.1:0-1019 GCA_964552285.1 uncultured Pseudobdellovibrionaceae bacterium
GCACCCGCCGGTCCGCATCGAAATGCCGGTCGCCGCGCTTGCCCACGGGGCCGGAGCAGGTGGAGAGGTAGAGTTCCTGGATGTCGGCGGCGGAAAGGGCGCGTTGGTAGACTCGAACATCATCAATGAGGCCATGAAATACCTTGGTATTACTGGAGGATGGCAAATGACCTATTCTCGCGGGCGCGGCCAGTGCAGGCGGTGGCGCAAGCGGCGAGAGCAAATCTAGCGCTCCATTAATGAAAATCGCTGCATTGGTACCGTCATAGGTTGCGGTTACATGGTGCCATTCGTTCAGTGAAAGCTGCGTATTTCCAACGGCGCAAACCTGCGTTGCTGCCGCTATCACGTGACACAAGGCCGGAAACGTATTGGTGGCGCTCGTGCCGATTTGAAGATCGATCGTTCCGGGGGCCATCCACAGTCCTTCGGCGTAGACGACGTAGGTTCGGTTCACCGAGGTATTTGAGAAAACCTTCACCCACGCACTTATGGTATAGGGCTGGGTAACATCCAACGGCCCATCTCCCGCGATGCTGTTTGTGCCCGCATCTTCATTGCTGCCGGGAAACGCCAGTGCGCCATCGATACGGCCTCCAAAGGGATGATATGTGGGCGGGTTCGACCCGCCGACAGTCATGTCCGTTCCATTGGCGGTCTGATCAATAAGGTTCCCGCTCTCCTCATCCAGCGTCCAGTGCCCGATGAGGCCGGTTTTGATGTCGCCGGCATGGGCCATTGAAGGCAGGCACAGGAACAGCGCCACAAGCAAGGCTATGAATAAATTTCGCATAATACTTTGATCGAACAATAAAAACCTTCCCTACTATCTATTATTTCGCAGGGAAAGTTAAGGGCGGCTTAAACATTTCTTCTCGCTTATGTTTTTGCGAGATTAATTGCGTGCTAAGATTACGTTATGGTAGACGATCTGCATGAAATTATTCTAGAGCATTCGCGCTACATCCGTGGCCGCGTTGACGCGGCCGAAGATGCCCCGTTAATAGCTTACGACGTCA
>CAZKGT010000269.1:1029-2041 GCA_964552285.1 uncultured Pseudobdellovibrionaceae bacterium
GCCGAAGAAGCCGTTGGAGACGTCAAGCTTTCCATTGCCAGCCTGCGTCAGGACGTGCATTCGCTGCGCGGAGATATCCTGCGTCAGGAGCGGGCCCTTTCCGCCGTGGAGGTAGATCTCGACCGCATCAAGACGCGCCTCGATCTGACCGACAAGCCAGCCGATCATTGAGGGCCGGACGGGGCCTCAGGCCTCCCACCACGAAAAGTGCACAAAGTCCAAATCCCGCCCCCGCAACCACTTTTGTGCACATCGGCAAGTCGCTCTCCCCGAGCGGCTTTTTGCTTTTCGTCGCCAGCTCCAGAACGCCCGCGATATGGCCGCGGATCTCGATCTCCGGGATTTCCTGGCCGTTTTCGGTGACCGGCGTGAGGATGATCGCATCGATCAGCTTCCTCAGGATTTCCGCCGAGCGGGCCCGCTGATCCGGTTTGTTGAGGGCGTCGCGCAGGCTCGCGACCCGCTCGCGGTAGCGGCCCGCCATGCTCGGATGTTCGAACACGGTGGCCGTTTCGGGCTCTCCGTGGCCCGCTTCCAGCTCTATCTTGCGCCGCTCCAGCTCGCTCATCCTGTCCTTGAGGATGGACGCGGGCGTGCCGTCGATGAGCGCCTGCACCAGCCGGTCGAGGTCTTTCGTCACCTTGGCAAGTTCGCGTTTTGCCGCCTCGCGCCCGGCATTGCGCTCCATGAGCAGGCGGTTGCGGTGCTTTGTGTATTCCCGGCAGAAAACTTCTGTGAGTTCCGGGTCCATCAGCCGGTGCTGGAGGCCGTTCAGAACGATGTCTTCCAGAACGTCGCGCCGGATGGTGCGCTTGTTCGAGCAGGTGCCCTTGTTGCGGGCATTGGCGCAGCCGAGATAGACGCGGTTCCATGTCACCACGCCGCCCCCGCAGGCGCCGCATTTCATCAGGCCGGAGAAGAGATACTGAGGCCTGCGCCGGTCCCAGTAGCCGCGCCTGGAAGCTGTGCACCGGCATGGCCGCATCGGATGTATCCGCTACGCTCAAGGAGG
>CAZKGT010000270.1:0-2001 GCA_964552285.1 uncultured Pseudobdellovibrionaceae bacterium
GCCGCGCTTGAGAAGACGATCAGGCCTGCCAACCGCCATTGAAATCTCCGGGTTCCGCCTTTGGAAGCTTCAACCCAGAGCGGTATTTTTTCGACCGGGTTGACGATAGCCAGCAGGGCAATCACAAAATTGGATATCAGATCCCAGTTTACATTCATAGTGCTTATCGGCCGGCCGGCCGCAAGGCGATGAGGCTGGAAAGCCAGCCACGCCAAGCCAATCCAGCGCGCCTTTCAGCCTTTCGGCATCCCACCCTTCCGGCATTCCGGCTTCCTTTTTTTCAGAGCTGCGCGTCTTTAAGATCGAGGGTCATTTCATATTCATTGCCTTCGGGACTCCGCGAAATTTTAAACCCGATTTTGCGCGCCAATTTCAGCATCTGCTTGTTTTCGGTCAACACCGTCCCCCAGACGGACTGCATGCCGCGCTCCTTGACAATGCGCAGGCATCTTTTCAACAGTTCGGCCCCGACCCCCTTTCCCTGCCACGGATCGCCGACGACCACCGCAAATTCGCCGGCATCACCGTCGGGTTGGCCGATGACCCGGGCCACGCCCAGCATCTTGTCCTGCCGGGCGGATTCATCCAGGGCCACGAGCGCCATTTCGCGGTCGTAGTCGATCTGGGTAAAGCGCACCAGCATGTGATGCGGCAGCGATTTCATCGGGCTGAAAAAGCGCTGATAAATGCTGGTCGGCGATAGGGTTTCGAATAAATCCTCCAATAAAGGCGCATCTTCCGGCTTGATGGGGCGCACCGTCAGGGTTGTCCCGTCGGTAGTTACGTCGCTTTGGACGTATTGCTGGGGATAGGGACTGATCACCAGGTGGTGCGGGCTGGCCACCGGGGAAGATTTTACCTGGACGCGGGCATCCACCGCCAGCGGACGGCCCTTCTCGACCACAACGGGGTTCATATCCAGCTCGCTGATTTCCGGAAAATCCGTTACCAGCTGGGAGAGGCAGACCAAAAGCTCTTCCAGGCGCTTGAAATCCGCCGCGGGGCGGTTGCGGTAGCCCTTCAACAGGGTGCAGATTCGGGTGCCTTCCATCAGCCTTGCGGCCAGCAGCCGGTTTAAGGGCACCAGCCCGATGTTGCGGTCCTGGATAATCTCGCTGTAAATGCCGCCCATTCCAAAAAGGATGACCGGACCGAAGTTCGGGTCCTGCTTGGCGCCCACCAAAAGCTCGGCATCGGGCCGCACGCTCATGGGCTGCAGCGTCACGCCGTGAATTTCGGCCTCGGGATCGTGCCGCTCGGCCCCGCGCATGATGCGCTGATAGGCCTGGCGCAGATCGGAATCGGTGCGCAAGTCCAGCTGCACCCCGTCGGCGTCACTCTTGTGGCTGATGTCCGGCGAGCTGATCTTCATGGCCAGCGGGTAGCCGAGCTGCCGGGCAATTTCCCGCGCCGCTTCGAGCGATGCAGCCGTTTGGGTCCGATTGACGGGTATGCCGTAGGCCGCCAGCAGCTGCTTGGATTCGACTTCCGTCAGCAGGCCGTTTTCCCTGGCCAGCCCCGCGTCGATCAGCCGGCGGGCCGCCTGCGTGTCAAAGTGCAGTTCACGGGAAATTTTGGGCGGGATCTCCTGCAGCATTTTCAGATTTTCGGCATAATGATATAAGTACATGAAGGATTTGATCGCCTGTTCGGGCGTGTCGTAAGTCGGTATGCCGGCGTCGTTCAGAATTTCGACTCCCCGTTCGACGTCTCGCCCGCCCATCCAGGAGGCAAACACGAGATAGGGTTTATCTTGCAAAGCCTTGATAAGCCTCTCGGCGACCTCAGCCGGGTCGGTCAGGGCCTGCGGATTGAGGATTACCAGCAGCCCGTCGATGTCGCCGGGATCCAGGCATTCGACCACCTTGGCATAACGCTCGGCTGTGGCATCCCCCAGGATATCGATTGGATTGCCGCGGCTCCAATGCGGGGGTAAAATTTCGTCGAGCTTGGCGATCGTCTCCCGGCTCAGCGAACCGGGCTGCAAATTATAATATGCAA
>CAZKGT010000271.1:0-1963 GCA_964552285.1 uncultured Pseudobdellovibrionaceae bacterium
GGGCCATCCCCCGCAGTGTCGATTGTGTTTCGGCTTGCGCAAGTGGGCCGATCTGCCGCGCATCCGCCGTGGTCAGCAGGTAGATATCGCGTCCCTCGCGCCCGGCCCGGGCGGAGATATCCTGCGCGGTCTCCATCATCCGGGACCAGTTCTGCGCTGCCTCCCAGCTGTTATCGATCACCAGACGCACCAGCCCACTGCCCGTCAGCGCCTCGGCTGGGTTCAGCACGGGCCGCGCCAGTGCGATAATCACCAGCGCCGCCACCAGCATGCGGATCAGTAATATCCACCAGGGCGTATGGCTCGGCGTCTGGTCTTCCGGGATCAGGTCTTTCAAAAAACGTACGCTCGGCAGCACAATCAGCTTCGGCGCCGGCGGCGTAATCCGCAGCAAAAACCACAACACCGGCAACACGGCCAGCGCCGCCAGTATCCACGGCTGGAGGAAAGCAAGATTACCGATCATCCGGCACCTCCTGCCATCAGGGCATTGGGAGCCATGGCGGCCCAGGAATCCGCAAGCGTCTGCGTCAGGTCGCCGTCCGTGCGGTGCAGGATATAACCCCAGTCATTGCGTCGGCAAAGGGCGCGGACGTCTTCGATGTGGTTACGGATGCGCTCCTGATAGATGTTTCGCACGGACTCGACATTTTCCACCTGCTCGTACTCGCTGCCGCCCGGAAAGCGAAAGACAGCGCGTCCGGAAAAGGGCAGGGCAATCTCTGCCGGGTCCAGTACCTGCACCACATAACAGGCCGATGCCAGTGGCTTTAGCTCGGCAAACGAGCGTTCTATCTCTTCAACCGGCTCCAGAAAATCACCAATAAGTACAAGTGAACAATTCGCTGAAATTGCCCTCTCCCGCGAAGCAAGTCCATAAGACTTGTTCGCATTATTTGATGCAAACAAAACTTCGTTTTGCTTTGCAGGGAGAGGGTTGGGTGAGGGGGATGAAACCAGCAACTCCGCCATCTTCGAAAGCGTCTTCTCCGTCCGCCCCGCCTTATGTCCGTCATCCAGCAGGCCAACCAGTTCCCCCGCCCGTGTCAGCAAAACCGCAAACGCCATCGTCAGGATTTTGGCCGCATCGCTCTTGCGCATTAATTTTGTCTGCGAGGCGTAATCCATTCCGGCCCCGCCAGCACACCAGAGAAAGGCGGTCTGCGTCGTCTGCCATTCCTTTTCCCGCACGAACAGGCGATCTCCCTTGGCCGATTGCCGCCAGTCGATATCCTGCGGCCTGTCTGATTCGGTATATTCCCTGTACTGCCAGAATTTTTCCCCGTGCCCCGGTTTCCTCTGCGCATGCTCCCCCGCCAGCACACCGGCCACCGCCTTTTCCGCAGCCGCTACCAGCGCCGGAACACTGGCCCCGGCATACTCGGCCTGTTGTCGGAGGGTAAGAGGAGTCAGGCGCATTATAAACCGCTACACATTTCACCGATCACATCACTAAGGCTGATCCCTTCGGATCTGGCTTTGTAATTAAGCGCCATCCGGTGCTTGAGGATTGGCTCGGCCAGTTCCACCACGTCATCAATCGAAGGTGACTCGCGCCCGTCCAGCAAGGCCCTGGCCCGGCTGGCCAGCATCAGCGCCTGCGAGCCGCGTGGCCCAGGTGCCCAGACGACATATTCGTTCACCAGTTTCGGCGCATCCTTGCCCGGCCTTCCGCGCCGTACGATGGAAAGGATGGCCTCAACCGTTTGCTCGCCGATCGGCATCGCCCGGACAAGGGCCTGAACATCCAGAAGGTCGGTTTTGCCAAAGACGGTTTCCGGCCTGTACGGTTCGCCCGTGGTCGTCGCCAGCACGATTTCCTTTTCGGCGCCGGCATCCGGATAATAAACATCCACCTGCATCAGGAAACGGTCGAGCTGCGCCTCGGGCAGGGGATAGGTGCCTTCCTGCTCGATCGGGTTCTGCGTGGCCAGCACGTGGAAAGGCTCCGGCAGGTCGTACC
>CAZKGT010000272.1:0-1958 GCA_964552285.1 uncultured Pseudobdellovibrionaceae bacterium
CCAGCGGATTTCGATTGCGCGGGCGATGGTGCTGCGGCCCGAGTTCCTCGTGCTGGACGAGCCGACCTCGGCGCTGGACGTCTCCATTCAGGCGCAGATCGTCGACCTGCTGCGGGATCTCCAGCAAAAACACAATCTCGGCTACATGTTCATCAGCCACGATTTGCGCGTCGTCCGGGCGATGGCGCACGATCTCATCGTGATGAAGGACGGACGGGTTGTGGAGTCGGGTCCGGCTTCGGAAATCTTTGATAACCCGCAGGAGGAATATACCAGGACACTGATGGATGCGGCGTTGAACCTGAAGACGCGGCGATCCGTTTAAATCTTTTTTCATCACGAATCACACGAAGAAGCCCTAGAAAACCGCGCCGAAGGTGCTATAAAAAAACCTTTTCGCCTTTGTGTCTTCGCGATTCAGTGTTTTGGAATCGCGAAGACACAAAGGCGAAAAGGTTTTTTTACGCGCTGACGCGCACTTTTTTTCCGGCTTCTTCGTGTGCTTCGTGGTGAGAATACTATTCCCCCATCGCCGCGCCTTCTCGCCGCGGGTCGGCGGCGCCGGTGATGCGTCCGTTTTTAATCTGAATGGCTGTGAGGCCGCTGTTCATTTCACCGGTTTTGACGGTGTGGCCCTTTTTCTCGAGAGCGCGGGCCGTTTGTCCTGCCCCCTCTTCCACCTCCAGGGTATCGCCGCGACTTAGCACGTGGGGCATATCAAGAGCCTCCTGCAAGCCCATGCCCCAGTCGAGAACGGCGATTATGCGCTGGACGACATAGCCGATGATGCGGCTGCCGCCGGCTGAGCCGAGCAGAAGGACGGGCTTACCCCTGCGATCGAAAACAATGGTCGGAGCCATGGAAGAGCGCGGACGCTTGCCGCCCTCGACACGGTTGGAGACAGGAATACCTCCCTCGTCCGGAACAAAGGAAAAATCGGTGAGCTGGTTGTTGAGGAGAAAGCCAGCCGCCATCAGGCGCGATCCGAAAGCATTTTCGATGCTTGAGGTCATGGAGATCGCGTTGCCCTCGGCATCAACGATGACGATATGCGTCGTGCCCGGTTTTTCCATGCTGGCGTCCGGGGCAAAATCGATCATGGGAAAACCGGGCTTTGCCTCTTCCATCCTGCGATCCGGGGAAATCAGCTTGGCGCGTCCCTCGAGGTAAAACGGGTCGATCAGGGCCGCGCCCGGCGTATCGGCAAAGTCCGGGTCGGCCATGAAATAATTGCGGTCGGCAAAGGCAAGGCGGCTTGCCTCTGAAATCAAATGCCAGCCTTCGGCATTCTTCTTCAGGGTAAATCTCTCAACCATGCCAAGGACCTGCAGCAAGGCCAGACCGCCGGAGGACGGCTCGCCCATCGAACAAACCGTATAGACCCTGTAGGGACCGCAGACAGGCTCACGGACTTTCACCTCATAGCCGGCAAGATCTTCCAGCGACAACAGGCCGCGATTATCGTGCGCGGTTTTCTGGACGGCCTCGACAATGGCGGCGGCAACCTCGCCCTTATAAAAGCCGTCCGCGCCGTTTTCCGCGATGATCCGCAGCGTTTTTGCATAGGCCGGGTTCCGCACCCCCTCCCCGGCGCGGATCGGCCTGCCAAAGCCGGTGAAGAAATACTCGCGGGCGCCGGTATATTTGTCGAGACGGCCAAGGTCGCTTCGGATCAGTTCGCCAAGACGCGGAGAAACCTCGAAGCCCTCATCGGCCAGGTACAGGGCCGGGCCGAACAGGTCAAACCAGGACATCCGGCCATAACGCAAATGGAGCTTTTCAAGCAGCTTTACGGTTCCCGGCACACCGACTGCGCGGCCGCCAACAGCCGCTTCGTAAAAATCCAGCGGCTGGCCGTCCGCGCCTAAAAACAGGTATTTCCCGGCGAGAGCCGGCGCCGTCTCACGCCCATCGAACGTCACCAGCTTCCCAGATTTTGCATGGTAATAAAGGACGAA
>CAZKGT010000273.1:0-1947 GCA_964552285.1 uncultured Pseudobdellovibrionaceae bacterium
GCAATGCCCGGTTGAGATCAGCCAGCGCCTGATCGATGGCCGGATGCATCTTTTCGTGGATCTCGTCGATCTCTGGATTGTTGGCGATGGCCTTGAGCGTGATATGCGGCACCGTCTTGTAGATAAACCCGCTTTTCAGGCCCTCGTGCGGGTATTTCAATTCGTAGTAGTCGTAGCTGGCGGTCATCAGCCGCTGCTTGGCCAGCGTGACAGCCACGCGAGAGGTATCGCAGGTGATCCAGCGCCGACCCCATTTTTCAGCGACGTAAGCGGTGGTGCCGGAGCCGCAGGTTGGATCCAGGACGAGGTCGCCGGGATCAGTTGTCATTAGAAGTGCGCGCTGGATGACTTTCTCAGAAGTTTGGACTACATAGACCGGTTGATTAGCCCCATGAGTATCAGTCCACATGTTATGCAAAACTTGAACTGGAAAATCGTCAAAGAATCTTAAGTAATTAGGCAAGGTTGCTGGGGCGATAAGCCTTCCGGCCTCTTTTAAGCGCGCCATCCCGGAGCCGTTTGTCTTCCAACTGTACTTTTGTCTCGGAAATATCTTCCCTTGGAAATTGACTGGATAAAAGCAACTTTCTGTATACCCCGAAGAAAGCAAGTTGTCGGAAAAAAATGGCGTAGCGCCGACCGGAAATTCGTTGTCATCCCGTTCAGTTTTCGACATTTTCCGTCGAACGCCTGTTGCCTCCTGAAGCCACGTATAGCCCGTTCCAGCGCCAAGCGACTTTTGTTCATACAGTGGATTGAATTTCATTCTTTTCTTGTCTTTGGCATACCAAACTATAAAGTCCGCGATGCTTGGTAATCCGGCGCTCCCCAAAGGCAAAGTCTTCTTAAAGGCAATTATGGTGACAAAGTTATCCACGCCAAATATTTCATCAAGCAGGCCTCTTATAAGATGAAGGTTTTCCTCTGAAATCTGAACAAGAATGCTGCCTTCCTCATGAAGAAGTTTCTGGCCTAAAGTGATTCGATCACGCAGGTACGTCAGGTACGAATGAACACCAAGCTCCCAGGTATCCCGAAACGCCTTAATCATCTCGGGCTCCTGGGTCAGATCCTGATCGCTTCTGTCCTTTACGTCACGTCTATTGAAAAAGGGCTGAAAATTGGAGCCATATCCGATGCCATACGGCGGATCGATATAGATCATCTGCACCTGGCCGGCCATGCCCTCTTTGTGGAGCAGCGAGTTCATTACCTGCAGTGAATCGCCGCTGATCAGGCGATTGGCCCAGCCGCGGTCGTGCTTGTAGAAATCAATCGCCTCGCGGTAGGGCAGCGGCTCCTCGAACCAGGCCTTGAACATGTCGCTTTGACGCTGAGGCTGCGCCTCACCTTTCTTCATGCGCGTGCGCACGGCCTTGAGAATCGAGGCCGGATCGATGCGCTCGTGCACATGCAGCGAGACCAGATCGACATCGAAGCTGGTGCGCTCGGCCTTGCCGGTCCAGTTCAGGTACGGCGCGGACATGCGTTTGAGCGTGGCCAGCGCCTCGCGCATGGTCGGCTCGTCACCGCTGGTCAGCGCGTCGTCGATGATCTTCTCGATTTCGGCCCGGCCGATGTCGAACTGCAGGGCCGGGTCGATATGCGGGTCGTAGGCCCAGCGCGTCCTGCCCTCGTCCGGGTCGGTATCCGGATCGACCATGCCGACTTCCGGGTTGTTGATGCGCTTGTCGGCGTGGCGGTAGCTCAGTACATCGGTGTCGTCACCGGCCTTCCGGCGCGCGCTCTTTTTGCCGGTTTTTTTCTTCGCTTTTTTATTGCCGGCCGCGTGCGCCAGGTCGGCCAGGTCCTTTGGTTGTTCCTGGGCCGACAGTTCAAGCTTTTCCCGGGCTTCGGGATTCGCCAGCATCACCGAGCCGCCCCGGCCTCGTCCGGTCGCCAGTACGCCAGATGCGACCATCGCGTCCCGAATCCGGAAATATTCCT
>CAZKGT010000274.1:0-1945 GCA_964552285.1 uncultured Pseudobdellovibrionaceae bacterium
TGGGGCCATGAGGACCATAATGCGAATAGCGGCGTTTAATAAGGATTTTCTAGACGATGAGCGCGGCGTTTCGCTTGTAGAGATGCTCGGCCTGGTGATTGTTGCGGGAGCGGCGATCACCATGTCCGTTGCTCTTATGAAAGACTGGGCTGTTATCTCCAAATCCAAGTCTGCTGCCGACTATATGATGACTGTCATGACGGCGTCTGAAGATATGGTTGCCAGCTATACGCGGTTCCAAAGACTTTTCGAAATTGTAGAGGCAAATGGCGGCTCTCTCGAAATACCTTTGCTTGATCCGGGCGGCGTTCCTTACTCGGTTGAAAACGGGGATGCGGGGACTAATCCGGTCTGGTTTGGCAGCCCTGCCATTGGCCCTGGATTTTCCGATCGTAACCCGCTTAACAGCCAGATGAGCTTTTACGCGGCCGCGGAAACCCTTCCGTCAGGCCGCCGCGCGATACACCTTCTTCTCATGGCGCAAGAGCGCGCGCCGGAAGAGCTGGTCAGGCAGTCGGCGCAGGTTTTTGGTGGTCAGGGCGGCATAATCAGCGCGCTTGAACTTGTGCCCGGAGAATGCGGCGGGCCTTGCGTGAATGTCATACGCGGCGTTTACGGGGACTGGGTTTTGGACCTGACCATGTTCTCTTCCGCCGGATTGCCTGCTATAGTTGCTTCTGCGCCGCCCGGCGCCGCTGACGGATCCTATCTCGCCGCATATAGCTATATCCTTGAGGAAATTGTTTACGGTGATTATGTGCATCGTTTTGCAAGGCCTGAAAATCCTTCGCTTAACAGGATGCACGCGCATCTGGAAATGGGCGGTAGGAATCTGGTGGGCGTCGACAATCTTTTCGTAAGCGGAGACATGCGCTATACGGACTACATAACGGCGTTCGGGGATGTTTACCTAGAAGGAGACTTCAGGGCGACAAAGTTGATCGTGAATGAAGATCTGGGCGTTGACGAACTCATTTTCCACCCTTTATTCGCGGATGACAGCAGGATCAGATATCAGGCCGAACGTATTTTCTACGTAGAAGGGGACACTTCCTCGGGCAGTCTTGACGCCGTGCAAGTGATTGATACCTGCGTTTATGGATGTCCGTGAATTACGGGCCGCCACCCAAGGGGCAGAATATTTCCTGCGGAGTTTTTGTTCTTGCCGCCTCTCTTAAATCGCCAAACCATTCTATCGTCTGCTTGTTAACATAAAAATTCCCGCCTCCGGTACAAGGCAGAACTTCAAAATCTACACTTTTTTTATACTGCTCGGACCGTCCGCCGCGGTATTGCAGGTTTAAAACATAAACTGGCGTGCTAGGAGACAGAGCGGAAGAAACGCAAGCGCTTGTATCTATTGCCGTTGAGGCGCCATCTCTCGGGTTGCCTGCCAGACGAACATTTCCGGCGGCGTCAATCGTGCCGACGGATTCGGTTCCGGCTATATCAGCAAGAGCCTTGGTGATCCTGTGCGCTTGTCTCTCAAGTTGTCCCGGTATTGCAGACAGATCCGGAGGATAGACGAGGATATACTCCCGCCTGTCCGCTAAGTTCGTATCATCTATGCAATAGGACATTTGAAGGTATTGCGCGCCCGGACCGGCATACGGATGTTCGGCGGGGGGTAGTATGCTACCTTCTTCACCGGAAGTTAATGCGCCGCTATCCCAGTCCCCTAATTGCGCCAGCGTGTCCGACCAGAGCGCGCCGTATTCGATCATAGCCAGCGCTATTTGGGTGGCCTGGGCTTCAAAATTTCTAGAGTCCCTCTCCTTGCGCAGCTGCGCTTCTTCCGGGAAGCAGCCGGTTATGAACAGGCAGGTCATGACGGCGCCAAGTATTTGTAAACGCTTAAAGCTCATACGATATTCTATCACAAAAAAAGTTTAGGAAGTATTTCTCGATAACGATGAACTATTTAAGAGCAGGTTGCGTATGCCTG
>CAZKGT010000275.1:0-1924 GCA_964552285.1 uncultured Pseudobdellovibrionaceae bacterium
AAAACTCTCTGATATCGTCGGCGCGGCGTTTGAAACGCTCGATTTGCCGCGTGAGCTTGGCCTTGTGCGCGTGTCCGACCGGCCGGATCTGGCGCAGTTCCAGTGCAACGGCGCGATGGCGGCGGCGAAGATTGCAAAGAAGGCGCCGCGCGCTATTGCGGAAGATATTGTTTCCACTATACAAAACCGGCCAGAATTGGACAAAATTGAAATTGCCGGGCCGGGGTTTATCAATCTTAACGTCACCGATGCTGCGCTGGCGGAGTATCTGTCGGGGATGGCCGGGAATGAGCGGCTTGCGGTTGAGCGGGAAGCTGACGGCGAAACCATGGTGCTGGATTATGCGCAGCCCAACGTTGCCAAGCCGATGCATGTCGGGCATTTGCGTTCCAGCATTATCGGGGAATGCCTGAAGCGTATAGCGAAATTCGGTGGCTATAATACGGTGGGCGATATTCACCTCGGCGATTGGGGCACCCATATGGGCATGGTCATCAGCGAATATCTGAAGACCGGGCGGGCTGATTTTGTTCTGGAGACGGATCCCGGGAACGAAGACAGCGCGCAGGCTTTGCTGGATGACCTGACGGAGCTTTATCCGAAAGTTTCGAAGGAATGTAAGGAAAATCCGGAACGGCTGGCTGAGGCTCAGGCCGCCACCGTTAAAATCCAGAACAGGGAACCTGAATATTATGCGCTCTGGCAGATGATCCGTGATGTGTCGATCTGGGCGCAGAAGAAAAATTTTGCCATGCTGGACGTACATTTTGACATCTGGTGGGGCGAGTCGACGTCGCACGATTCTATTGCGCCGATGGTTGAGGCGTTGCAGGAAAAGGGCTTTGCGGTGGAAAGCGAGGGGGCGACGGTTATTCCGGTCGCCCGCAATGACGATAAAAAAGAAATGCCGCCGCTCATTCTATACAAGCGCGACGGTGCGGTTATGTACGGGACGACCGATATGGCGACGCTTGTCGACCGGATGCGCGAGTTCAATCCGGCCAAAATTCTTTATATCGTCGATCAGCGGCAGGCGCTTCATTTCGAGCAGGTTTTCCGGGCTGCGCGCATGACGGGTATTGTGCCCGAGAGCGTTGAACTGACTCATGCCGGGTTCGGCACGATGAACGGTCCCGACGGTAAACCGTTCAAGACCCGCGCCGGTGGGGTCATGAAGCTGGAAGATTTGCTTGAGATGGGCATCAGCAAGGCGCAGGCACGACTGAAAGAAGCCAATCTTGCGCAGGATATGGATAATACTGAAAAAAACGCCGTGGCGCATATGGTGGCGCTGGCGGCGATCAAGTTCGCAGACCTGCACAACCAGCGCCAGGCCGATTATGTTTTCGACCTCGACCGGCTGGTCAGTTTCGAGGGCAAGACGGGGCCGTACCTGCTTTATCAGGGTGTACGTATCAAGTCTTTGCTTGGCAAGGCCGGGTTTGCACCGGAGGATCTTTCGTCCGTCCCGCTGGTTATCCGGGATGTCGACCGCCCGCTGGCGCTTCTTTTGACGGAATTACCCGATATGTTCGCAACGGCGCTGCGCAACTACGCACCGCACCATCTGTGCGAGTATGCGTACAGGCTGGCGCAGGCCTTCAGTTCGTTTTACGGCTCCTGCCATATCCTGTCCGAAGAAGACGAAGCGCTGCGGCAAAGCCGTTTGGCGCTGAGTGCGCTGACCTACCGCCAGCTTGAACTGATCCTTGATTTGCTTGGTCTTGAGATTCCGGAGCGGATGTAGTCTCTATTTCGGTGACAGGATACATTTCGGTGACAGGATACAAATTATCCAGATAATTTGTATCCTGTCACCGAAATAGAGGGGAAAGTGGAAGACCGGACACGACCCGGAAGAATTCGCTTGCGGCTGCTGCCTTTCGGCCCTGACCGGGTCCGGCGAGGATCCGCCCGCGCCGAT
>CAZKGT010000276.1:0-955 GCA_964552285.1 uncultured Pseudobdellovibrionaceae bacterium
TTTTTCTATCAGGAAAGGGAGAATCTTGTGCCCATTTGGTTCCTGCTCCAGCACCGACAATAAGGCAGGCATCAGTTCAGGAAAACCGACATAGCTTCCGTCCGGCCGCTGCGCATCCAGTTCACAGGTTGATTGGTCTTCCTGTTGTGCAAGAGCATCATACCCTGTCAGACAAACTGCCACAGCAAGTGTAAAAGCCTGCGCTGCTCTCGCGATCGCTTTATTCACTAAAATGTTCTCCCTGCTCTTTTACGAACGTGTTTTTGTTATATTTGTTTCTTATATACTAACATTCGTAAAAGAGACAACCTTATGTTATCCGGGAAAAAACCGATATGACCGAGCCAAAAAGCATCAGCGCGCAGGAAATGAGAGCGGCCTGTGCCGCCGGGAAAAAATTCCATGTCCTTGATGTGCGCACAAATCTTGAAATTGCCGATAAGTGCCTCAAGCAGGAATTCACCCATATGCCGCTTGACCGGCTGGACCCGGCGAATGTCGACAAGGACACGCCAGTCTATGTGCTATGCAAGGCTGGCGTCCGGGCGCGCAAGGCCGCCGAAGCTTTATGCGCTGCCGGGCATTGCGACGTTACCGTAATCGAAGGCGGGATTGACGCGCTGGAACAGTGCGGGATTCCGCTGAAGCGCGGAGACGTTATCTCGCTGGAACGGCAGGTACGGATTTCCGCCGGGATTCTCGTTTTGCTCGGTGTGCTGCTTGGCGCATCGTTTAGCGGGTGGTTCTACATCCTGTCCGGCTTTGTCGGAGCGGGACTGATTTTCGCGGGGGTTACGGACCGGTGCGGCATGGCGCTCCTGCTCGCCAGGGCGCCCTGGAATAACAAGTGACAAAAATGACAGAAAGGGTGACACCATGACCAAAGACTACAAAGAAATCACGAAAGACCTCTCCAAAAGCCTTGGCAGTTTTCGTCAGGCGATGCCGCTGAAGG
>CAZKGT010000276.1:965-1923 GCA_964552285.1 uncultured Pseudobdellovibrionaceae bacterium
AAGAGGCCACGGCTGACGGTGCGCTTGACCTCAAGACCAAGGAATACATTGCGCTTGCCATCGGCGTTGCCAAACAGTGCGACGGGTGCATCGGTTTTCATGCCAAAAAACTGGCCGAACTGGGTGCAACCAAAGAAGAGGTTGCCGAAGTTCTGGCCATGGCCGTCTATATGGGTGGCGGCCCCGCGCTGATGTATGCAGGCGACGCGTGGGATGCGTTCGAACAGTTCAGCGAATAACCCGACCTTCCATATCTGATCCGCCGCCGAATCGTGCTATAGATGCGGCGGGGAAAATTCGTGTGTGAGGTATAATATGTCCGGACTTGACGAGGGCGGCAGAGCAAAGTTGTGCGCCGTTTTTAATGAGCTGGCGGCAAAAGCGGACTCGCTGCCGATGACCAGACGCGAGGCGAAATTTCAGGAAAATATGGACGCTCTGGACAAGCTGCCTGCCAAAAAGAAAAAGGCCGCCGTGAAAAAGCAGGTTGTTGATACGCCGGTCAGCCAGCACCGGCACGATGCTTACGAAACCTTCCGGAAGGCAGGGAAATCAGAAAACCTCGACGACCGGACGTTCAGCCGGGTGCTTGAGGCCTTGCTCGCCAATAAAGATACTCAGGAACTATATGGCGGCCACGTCTTTGAAAGCGACCTGATACACGACCTGAAGCTCGGTCTTGGAATCGAGAAAGTAACCAAACCCTCTTTGGTAAACAGACACCCCGATTAAGAATGAACCAAAGCCCTGGGCGGTGTTCTTCCTTCCCGTTTTGCGGCCGCGAGCATTGTCTGGCGCACGCTCTCGTTTATCTCCGGCAAAGCATGTCCGATCTCTTCGAAAGCGCTTCTGACCAGCGCCAGCCGATCCGGGTTTTTGGGAATGGCATGCATTTTGGCATGCACGACGATCGCACCATCATTTTGGTCCAGCAGGTCACGGATATCGTGAACCGCCT
>CAZKGT010000277.1:0-1880 GCA_964552285.1 uncultured Pseudobdellovibrionaceae bacterium
GGCCCTCCGGCAATTTCCAGCGCCTTACCCATATCAAGCCGCGTGGCATAGGGGATGCCCGAGGCTATTTTTTCCGCCCGTTCATCGCCTGACAGATTTCGGCAGATACCGGGATAAAGGGGGCCTTCCGGGCTGTGCGGGGCTTGGCCGGAGCGCTTGGCTTCCTCCCTGATATCCTTGCGGGTGCAAAAACAGGGATAGAGAAGCCCCATACTATCCAGCTTGTCGAGGGCAGTCTTGTAGTCGCCCATATGCTCCGATTGCCTCCGGACCGGCTCCTCCCACGTGAGGCCCAGCCAGGCAAAGTCCTCGTAAATACCCGCTTCAAATTCAGGGTGACAGCGGCCGCCGTCAATATCCTCAATCCGCAGCAAAAACCGCCCGCCCTTATCCATCGCCTGCCTGTAGGCAAACAGCGCAGAATAAGCGTGGCCGACATGCAGCCGTCCGGTAGGCGAAGGGGCAAAGCGGGTGACGATACTCATAAAGGTAAGTGTACGTAATTTAATAACCTCCGTCATCCTGCAAGCCGTTGAACAACGAAGATACCGGAGAAGAAAGCGCGCGATAGCGCGTAAACAAACTCTGCGTCCTCTGCGCCTCTGCGTTGAAAAAATATAACCGCAGAGACGCAGAGGACGCAGAGTTTCTCTATAGCGCCTTCGGCGCAGTTAATTTCGGCGTTTTCTTGATCTTCATGTGCTTCGTGGTGAAAAGGGTTTCGTCTTTGATGATGAGCGCTCCTGTGCGATAAAAAGACATGGACGTTATAGAATCCCCGCGCACATACGAACACAAACCCCATTCCGGCGGCCCGGCCAAACAGATTGTGATTTTGCTGCACGGTCTGGGCTCGGACGGACGGGATCTGATCGGTCTTGCGCCGTATTTGGCGCCTGCTGTGCCCGATGCCGTGTTTGTCTCGCCGGACGCGCCTTTCCCGTGCGATATGGCCCCGATGGGCTATCAGTGGTTCAGCATGCAGGACTGGACGCCGGATTCTATCGGGCAGGGGGTGGAACGCGTCGCCCCTGTTCTGGATTCCTTTATGACGGAGCAGCTTGAAAAATACGGGCTGTCTTCGGAAAACCTTGTTCTGGGAGGGTTTTCGCAAGGGGCGATGATGTCTCTCTATGCCGGTCTTCGCTGGCCGCAGACGATAGCCGGGATTCTGGCTTATTCGGGCGTATTGATCGACGAAGATTTCATCAGGGAAGGCAAAGCCCAAAAACCGCCGGTTCACCTTTATCATGGCACGGCCGACCAGATCGTACCGTTCAGTGCGTACCATCATGCGAAGGAAACGCTGGAATCCGCAGGGGTTGAGGTTTCCGGCGGGTTCTCGGAAGGGCTTGCGCACGGCATAGACGGACCCGGAATCGAAAGCGGGGCGGCGTTTTTACGCGATATTTTAACCTGATCTCCTGAGAGTCTGTTTTGAAACGATCTCATTGGTATAAAAGGTTTTTTAACCGCAGAGACGCAGAGAGCGCAGTGTTTTTTTTCGCGGGATTTCGGGAGTTACGGAGAAGAAACACCGACTCTCTGGGACTGTCGCGTAGAATGGTTTTTCATTTTTTCTCTGCGTCCTCTGTGTCTCTGCGGTTAAAAAACTGTTTGAAATCAAAAGTATAATTTTGAAAAAGACATTGAGCAAAGCTAATCTCCATCGTCATTCCCGCGGCACGGCGAAGCCGTGCCTATCGGCGGGAATCCAATATAGACGGTAAGCAAGGCTTGCCGGTATATGGATCCCCGAGACAAAGAAAATACGCTGAGAACCGCATTATTAACGTCATTTTAATCAATATTTGTATAAAATTTTACACACTACCGGACACAGCTGGGATAAGGCGGTGAATTGATTCATACTTTCAGAT
>CAZKGT010000278.1:0-1866 GCA_964552285.1 uncultured Pseudobdellovibrionaceae bacterium
GACAAATTGCACCTGCTACAAAATTACCCTACTTTTGCAACAGGTCTATTATAATCCAGAGCGTATCCCAGATGGGCACCATTAATATTTCCGCTGATGACCTCGACACCCGGTGCAGCGTCACTGTTCAGGTTCAGCGCCCCGATGCTTTCAACATCCACGACACCGACAGGGAACCCGACATGGGCTACTCTTCCATCCTGCGCCGTGGCCTGGACATCAAAGAAGAAAGACTGGCCTGCATTGAGGTTTCCGGCCGTGCCGACATATCTGATGAAGGCGTGGTCGGTAT
This sequence comes from uncultured Pseudobdellovibrionaceae bacterium, assembly GCA_964552285.1. Taxonomy (GTDB): domain Bacteria; phylum Pseudomonadota; class Alphaproteobacteria; order Micavibrionales; family Micavibrionaceae; genus CAZKGT01. Next base: position 293 of record CAZKGT010000278.1, read on the forward strand.
TGTCCTGAACCAGTTCGAAATCAGGTGGCAGGGCGGCATCGAATATGACGCTCAGTCCCTGAACCGTTGTCATGATTTCAGCCACGATCGTTCCCGGTCCGGCATCATCGTCAAACAGGGGACGGAAAAAATCAAGCGCCAGCGGCAGAATAGTCTGGTTGCCGCCGCTATTGCCGTCTGCGCTCGTGCCATCGGTGCCGGTATTGTTATCTGTTCCATCAGAACCGGCAGGCGGCTGCGCTCCCGCAACCGGATCGCCAGCATTTTGAGTGCCATCAGTGGTACCGGGCATGTTTGGGTCGCTGGCCATGCCGCTATCTCCGAAAGCGTTGCTGTCGAATGGATTATCCTGCATTCCGGGCATGGGAGGCTGGCTGGCAGGTTGAAGGGGCTGTCCGTCAGGGCCTAGCCTGGCCTGTTCGCCTTCCGCGGACGGGCCTTCCGGCGCAGGTTCTGTGCCGGGCTCAGTCGCCATTTGTTCTTCTGCGGCGCCGTCCATAGCCGGGCTGCCGTCCTGTGTGCCGGACTCATCGCCGGAATCGCCCTGATTCTGTGGGCCGTCATTCATGCCGTTGAAGAAGGCGGGTGCGACGGAACCCAGTGAGCCAAACTTTGAACCCATCTGGCCTGCATCCATCGTACCTTGATGCTCGATCTCACCGCTTTGCGGATCAAAGCGCGCGGTTTCAAACTGGTCGGCAAGGGTCATTTCCTGGCCGCTGTTCGAGCGCATGACGATCGCGCCTTCAATAACTGTAATTTCGCCCGTATCAACATCGCCGGCGATAATCGTGCCCCGGATACCGATAGAGCCGACAGGTGTGTCAATCTCGACATCATCCGGGTCGTCCCGGCCGATCAGGCCGCTGGTGAAGACAAAAACGCCGCGCAGGACGGAGAAATTGGACGAGCCGCTTTCCGTCGAGGCGTCGAAAACATACTCGTCAATGGCAAGGCGCGCATTGTTCGATACGGCAAAGCTGGTTTCGTCAATAAAGACGATATTCACGGCGCCTGCGCCGTCCGTTTCAACGACATCGCCCTGGAATATTTTCGTGCCGTTTGTGATCGTGTGGGTCGAGCCGTCGGTGCGGATAACGGTCGCCTTGCCGGACACTTCTTCGACAATGCCAACATGCCCGGCATCAAGAGCGGATTCCGCCTGTGCATACTGCGCGGGGCCTGCAGTCTGAACAAAGGAATTCACAAGTTGCGGCGTCAGGACAGCGCCTTCAGGCGATTCAATGACCGGTGCCGGGCTGGCTGTGAAATAGCCCTCGATAACGACGGAACTCCCGTCAGGCGCCGTCAGGACCAGATCCTGCCCGTCACGTGTTATCTCGGCATTGGAAATAAAATCCGTGCCGGGAACCTCAACCGATGTGCTGCCATCCGCCGAGAGTGTCGTAACCTTTGGCTGAGCCGAAGATTCGGTTTGCCCGCCATTTGTGTCCTGAAGTGTCCGTGCCATTATACCCTACCCCGTTTACTCGTTTACTCAATTTTGTTTGTGTCTTAAAACACACTACCGGACTCTGCATCAGAACACATTGACAGGCAAAGGTTTACTGGGG
>CAZKGT010000279.1:0-1858 GCA_964552285.1 uncultured Pseudobdellovibrionaceae bacterium
AGGGCGCAACAAAGGCAAGGAGCGCGATGTGCTGGTCCAGCAGATCGGCAATGGCGCGGCGCAGGTCGTGATCGGCACGCACGCCCTGTTTCAGGAAGGCGTCGAGTTTCAGAAACTGGGCCTGGCCGTGATCGACGAGCAGCATCGTTTCGGCGTCCAGCAGCGCATGCAGCTTTCCACCAAGACCAAAGGCACGGATGTTCTGGTGATGACGGCAACGCCGATCCCGCGCACGCTGACGCTTACGGCTTACGGCGATATGGATGTCTCCCGCCTCGACGAAAAGCCGCCCGGACGCCAGCCTGTCGATACCCGCCTGATCCCGCAGGAAAAGCTCGAGAGTATGGTGGCGGGGCTGGCAAGGCAGATCGAAACCGGCGCGCGGGCATACTGGGTCTGCCCGCTGGTCGAGGAATCCGAGGTGATGGACCTTGCCGCCGCGGAAGAAAGGTTTGATATCCTTCAGGCCCGTTTTGGTGATCGCGTGGGCCTTGTTCATGGGCGCATGAAACCGGCGGAAAAAGATGCGGTGATGGAAAAATTCACGCGCGGGGATATCGACATTCTCGTGGCGACCACCGTGATCGAGGTTGGCGTTAACGTGCCCGAAGCCACCATCATGGTCATTGAGCATGCCGAGCGCTTTGGCCTTGCCCAGCTTCACCAGTTAAGAGGCCGCGTCGGGCGCGGCGCGGAGAAGTCTTTCTGTTTCCTCATCTATTCCGGCCTGCTCGGCGAAACCGCCAAAGAGCGCCTGTCCGTCATGCGCGAAACCGAAGACGGTTTCCTGATCGCCGAAAAGGACCTGAAGCTTCGCGGAGGCGGCGATATTCTCGGCGTCCGGCAAAGCGGCCTGCCGGTCTTCAGGCTCGCCGACCTCGCCGTCCACGGCGAACTCCTGGCGGCCGCCCGCGACGACGCCAAACTCATCATCGACAAAGACCCGGATTTACAGTCGGAGCGGGGCGGGGCGCTCAGAACGCTCCTCTATCTGTTTGAACGCGATCAGGCAATCCAGTACTTGCGTTCAGGATAGTTTTCTCAACACAGGGCACACAGAGACCACAGAGACAGCCAGAAAAAAAAGCGCGGTTAGCGCGTAAAAAAGAAACGCTGTGCTCGCCGTGTACGCCGTGGTTAATAAAAAATGAACCACAGCGGTCACAGCGAACACGGCGTTTTTTATAGCGCCTTCGGCGCATTAAGGATGGCATCCTCCGTGATCTCTGTGTGCTCTGTGGTGAAAAATCTTTATATTGAACGGGATTGTGTGCCCCATTATCTTTGGTGGGCAAAACACGAATAAAGGAGCAAGGCTGTGTCAGGATCATTAAGCAGGGTGATGTCACCCGATCAGCGTTTTTCTTCGGATTTATCAGCGTTTACCCGCTGGTCTGGGGCGTTGGCGCGGTTTGCGGATGCCGCTACCGGGCAGGATATTTTCACAGCAAACTGGAAGCGGAGTGTACACGCTTTGTCCGGCCTGCCGTTCAACACGATGATCAGGCAGGTCAATGAAATGATGAATGCGCGGCCCTATATTCCGGATATCAGCATCTGGCAGAAAACCGACTACTGGGCAACGCCCGGAGAGTTTATGCGTTACGGCGGGGACTGCGAGGACTTTGCGCTGGCGAAATATCTGGCCCTGCGGCTGCTGGGTGTGCCGGAAAGCCTGATGCGGATTGTCATTGTGAATGATCTGACGCTCGGCATTCCCCACGCCGTCCTTCTGGTGCGCAGTGCCGCCGACGGCCGCGTTTATGTTCTGGACAACCAGAACAAGGCCGTTCGCCGGGTGGAGGACGTCCACCGCTATAGCCCGGTGTACTCCATCAATCATCAGGGCTGGTGGTAC
>CAZKGT010000280.1:0-1858 GCA_964552285.1 uncultured Pseudobdellovibrionaceae bacterium
TGAAATTCCAAAAACAGAAGAAAAAACACCTACTTTTGCAACAGGTCTAATGTGTTCTGATGCAGAGTCCGGTAGTGTGCAACACAATACAAAAACTTGCCTATCAATGCGCCCGCACCTACATTTCCCTTATGCCCGTCCGTGATTCCATCACCGCCTTGAAAGACGAAGCCGCTGAATGGCGGCGTGAGTTGCACAGACATCCCCAAACCGCCTATGAGGAGGAATTTGCCTCCGGATTTGTTGCCGGAAAGCTATCCGAGTGGGGCATTCCGTTCGAACGCGGGATCGCCAAAACAGGCATCGTCGCCACCATCGAAGGAAAACAGACGGACAGCGGCAAGTCCGTTGCCCTGCGCGCCGATATGGATGCGCTGGATATTACGGAAGATTCCGGCCAGCCCTGGTGCTCCACACACGAAGGCAAGATGCATGCCTGCGGCCATGACGGGCATACGACGATGCTGCTCAGCGCCGCAAAATATTTAAGCGAGAACAGAGACTTTAACGGCACGGCTTACCTGATTTTTCAGCCTGCGGAGGAAGGCGGGGCCGGCGGAAAGCAAGGCGCCGAGCGCATGATCGCCGAAGGGCTGTTTGAAAAATTCCCGGCCGATGCCGTTTACGGCATGCATAACTGGCCGCCACAGAAAAAGGGAACCATCGGCCTGCGCGCCGGGCCGATGATGGCCTCGACAAACCGGTTCAATATCACCGTTCACGGCAAAGGCGGGCACGCGGCCCTGCCGCACCTGACCGTCGATCCCGTGATGGTTTCCGCACAGATTATCACCGCCCTGCAAACGCTGGTCAGCCGGACGGCCGACCCGCTGGATGCCGTGGTGATCAGCGTTACGAACATCAGCGCCGGAACCGGCGCCTATAACATCATCCCCCAAAGCGCTTCCTTTTACGGGACTCTCCGGACACTGAAAGAGGAAACGCGCCAGCACATGAAAGAGCGGATCGGGGAGATGAGCCGTCAGGTCGCGCAGGCATTCGGCGCAAGCATCGACTACGATTTTGTGAACGGGTTGTTTCCCACCGTCAACGATGCGGCGTGCGCCGCTTTTTGCGCGGAGGTCGCCCGCAAGGTCGTTGGCGACGAAAATACCTACGCTGCCATAGAGCCGAGCATGGGGGCGGAGGATTTCGGGGCCATGCTGATGGAAAAACCGGGCTGTTACGTCTTTCTCGGACAGGGAGAACCGGACCGGGAGAACAGCCCGCACAACCATATGTGCCACTCCCCGCATTACGATTTTAACGATGACGCTATTCCGCTGGGGGTTGAATACTGGGTGACGCTGGTGGAAACGGCGCTGGCCTAGGTGCTTGCATGCGCCATAACGGCTTTTATTTCGGACGCAGGCTGGGCAGATGATCCATCTGTAGAAAGTTTTTGCCTTACAACGCGCTCGACGACAGACAATGCATCGGCCTCGGAAAACGGTTTTTCACCCAGCAAATCCCATTCTTCCCCGATCAAGGGAGGGTCCATTGTTTCCCCTGTCATCAATCTGTCAATCTTTTCTCCCCTTGCGATAGCCTCCATCTCTTCGCGTGCGCGTCTTGCATCGTGGTAGCCGTTTATATCGGAGGATCCTTGAAACCGTCTTTCCTGCCGCCGGCACATGTCGAGCCGGCCAAGAACGTCCAGGCGGTAATCAATCTCTGCGGACACAGGATCCGCATCCCTGACGACCACAGGGTCAAAAGCCCTTACCAGTGGTATAGGTTTCATCATCTCTCGAATTCAGGTTTTTTGCAGTTACATGAATATTATAGACACAAGCCATTATAAAACTGAACCACTACCGGCCGAAGGCCGGTAGGATCGGGAGGACGCTGAAAGCGG
>CAZKGT010000281.1:0-1852 GCA_964552285.1 uncultured Pseudobdellovibrionaceae bacterium
ATACATACAAACGTTCCCCGCCCGTGCAGGGTCAGCACGTTGCTTTCCCCGGTCGGCCCCGGCAGGGCGGTTCCCCCCGGCGCAAAATCGAGCCATCCCTGCGCCGCGTAATACTGGCAGAAATCAACCGCCTCACGTATTTCGGCCAGCGCATCTGGAAGCGTCTTGCCCGCCTCTTTCACGCATAGCGCCATCAATTCCGCATGGTGCCTTTCAAAAAGATCGGCGCATTTTTCCAGCACAACGGCCCGCTCCCGCGCAGGCTTTCCGGACCATGCCGCAAACCCTTTCTGCGCTGCCTTGAACGTCTTGTCGACAAGCCGCGCATTGCCGTTCCAGACAGAGCCGACAGCATTTTTCCAGTCTGCGGGATTGACGACCTCTTCCTTCGTGCCTTCCTTATAGGCCCGCCCCGCAATCACCGGCGCCGCTTCCGCAGGACGAAAACGTTTCATCTGACCCATGAGCCGGTCCACCGTTTCGGCATCGCTTAAATCGAACCCTTGCGCATTCCGGCGCTCCATCCCGTAGAGCTCTTCCGGCAGAGGAATTTTCGGATGACGTTTTTTACGGTGACCAAGGGCATCAAAAACCGGGTCATCGGTCAGGTCCTCGACCGGCACGGATGCATCGGTCAGCTTATGCACAAACGAACTGTTCGCCCCGTTTTCCAGCAGCCGCCGCACCAGATAGGGCAGCAGGTCGCCGTGCGGGCCGACTGGCGCATAGATGCCGGAATGCGCCTGTTTTTCCTTCAGCAACAGGCTGTGCAGCGCCTCACCCATCCCATGCAGTCTTTGAAACTCATACCCCTTGCCATCCCCGGCCATCTCCAGAACCGCAGACACCGTATGCGCGTTGTGCGTGGCAAACATCGGGTAAAGCCTCTCTCGGCTTTCCAGCAATTTGTGAGCGCAGGCGATATAGGACAGATCCGTATTGGCCTTGCGGGTAAAGACCGGATAATCGGCCAGCCCCAGCACCTGCGCCCGCTTCACTTCCGTATCCCAGTATGCGCCCTTGACCAGGCGCACATCAATCCGCCGCCCGTATTCCTCCGCCAGCTCATTCAGCGTATCAAGCAGCGCATAAGCCCGTTTCTGATAGGCCTGCACCGCCAGCCCGAACCGGTTCCAGCCTTTCAGGGACTTGTCGCGAATCACGTTTTCGAATATCTCCAGCGAGAGATCCAGCCGCGCGCATTCCTCCGCATCGACCGTCACCCCGATATTGTGCTCCGCCGCCGCCCGGCACAGATCCAGAAGCCTTTCGGTCAGCGCCGGAACGCATCTGTCGGCCTGCGAAAACTCATAGCGCGGATGCAGCGCCGATAATTTTACCGATATACCGGGACGGTCGATGACCTCCTTCGTGTCCTTGCCCGCCGCGCGCCCGACATGCGCCAGCGCCGCCGCATAAGCCTCGAAATAACGCTGCGCATCCGCCGCTGTGCGGGCCCCCTCGCCGAGCATATCGTAGGACATCCGGTATCCGGCGGTACGGAATTTCTGCGCCGCCTTCGTGGCTTCTGAAATCGTCCGGCCCAGCACAAACTGCTTTCCCATGACCTTCATCGATTTCTTCATCGCCTCACGCACGACCGGCTCGCCCATCCGGCCCATCGCCGCCGACAGGCGCATGCCGATCCCCGCTGCCTTCATCTGCCAGTCCTTTGAGCCGCCTGACGCCCAGACCGCCGCTGACAATTTATCCCGGATCAACGCATTGGCCGTAGCCGCATCCGGAATGCGCAAGAGCGCCTCGGCCAGCGCCATCAGCGCCAGCCCTTCCTGCGTATCCAGTCCGAATTCCTGAAGAAACGATTCCAGCTCGCCCGTCCGGCGTTTTCCGG
>CAZKGT010000282.1:0-1846 GCA_964552285.1 uncultured Pseudobdellovibrionaceae bacterium
GTCCTGCGTCACCAGAATCACCAGAACTTTGCCGCGCTCGAGGGTAACGAACTGGATCTGTTTCAGCGGTTTGTCCGTTTTCGGTGCGACGACCAGCCCGGCGCCGGCGGACAGGCCGGACAGAAGCTTGCTTGCGCGCTCGTAGATATTGCTTTCCGATTGACCGGCTGCTTCGCATTCGGCGCGGATGGCGGAGCGTTCGGTATCGGTGAGGTTGCCGATTTCCATCAGCCCGTCGACATAGAGCCTGAGGCCCGTCTGTGTAGGCATGCGCCCGGCGGATGTGTGCGGGGCCAGCAACAGGCCCGCGTCCTCCAGGTCCTTCATCACATTGCGGATCGTTGCCGGGGAAACATTAATTCCCGGAACTTTTGAAAGCGTGCGCGAGCCGACCGGTTCGCCGGTCTCAAGATAAGACTCGACGACCAGCCGGAAAATTTCCTGTGAGCGCTCGTTTAATTCAGTGATCATGGGAAGGAATATAATTTGTGTCGTTTCAAATGTCATCCTGTCGTATGTTCCATTCTGTCTGGAAGGAAAGATGCAGATAATGATTTCAGGAAAGAAGCTTTTTTTTTGCGGCCGGGATTGTCGTGTTTTTTATGCTGGCCTGTGTGCCGGTAAGAGCGAAGGAGTTGCCGCCGCTGACGCTTCCTGCAGAACTTGAGACGGTACACAGCCTTGAAGTGAACGGGCTGGACAGGCAATACAGGGTTCTGGCTCCTCCTGTCAATGACGGCAGCCCGCTGCCATTGGTGCTTGTTTTTCACGGCGGCGGCATGACGTCGAAGATGATGGCGCAGTGGACGTGGTTTCATGAGGAGGCGTCACGGCAGGGCTATCTTGTCGCTTATCTTGACGGCACGCGGGTGCTTTGGTTCTTCGGTATATGGAACGTCGGGTCTGAGCCGCCGCAGACGGCGGCGGAGAAAAAGGGAATCGACGATGTGGCCTATGTCCGGGCGGTGATCGGGGACCTGAGAAAGCAGTACAATATCGATCCCCGCCGGATCTACGCGACCGGTGTTTCGCTGGGGGGCATGTTTTCCTATCATCTGGCGTGCACGATGCCGGATACGTTTGCGGCCATTGCCGTTGTCGCCGGTTCGATGACGACGGCCAGATGCGCGCCGAACTCTCCTGTGGCCGTGATGGTTATTCACGGGGTGGAGGACCAGAATGTGACGATCTCAGGGGAGAGGGGGAAACATACGGCGAAAGATCACGTCTGGCCGCCGGTAAGGCGGGGCTTGCAATTCTGGTCGCGGAAAAACGGCTGCGCCGGTGTGCCGCAGGAAACATTCAGGTCCGGCGAGGCTGCCTGCTGGAGTTACGGGCCGTGCGCAAGCGATATGGGGCTGGAATATTGCGCCGTGCGGGGCGGTCATCACTGGCCGGGCCAGGGAAAACCAATGGAATGGCAAAAGGCGGCAGGCGACAGGATTACAAACTTCCCGGCCAATGACTGGATTTTGTCTTTCTTTGGCGCCAACGCCAAATAACATAACCTGTCCCGATTGACATTCTGGTCTTGGTCCTTAAAGTCCGGGCAGGAAACAAAAGGAGCCGATATCATGAACCGCCCTTCCGGACGCAGTGCCGATGCTTTACGCCACATTGAACTTATCCCGAATGTCAGCAAGCATGCCGAAGGCTCATGTCTTGCCAAATTCGGGGATACGCATGTGCTGTGTCTGGCCAGTGTTGAGGAGCGCGTCCCGCCGTGGATGCGCAATCTCGGCAAGGGTTGGGTGACGGCGGAGTATGGCATGCTGCCGCGTGCCACCGGCCAGCGCATGGACAGGGAGGCGGCCAAGGGAAAGCAGTCGGGCCGGACGCAGGAAAT
>CAZKGT010000283.1:0-1823 GCA_964552285.1 uncultured Pseudobdellovibrionaceae bacterium
TCAAAAGTCCCGGCGACTTGTCCCGCCGAAGCTGTGAAACAGCGTAGGGGGAAGCGGGGCCGCTTGAAATTTCCTGCCCGCCGCTATTTTCCCGATCGTAAATGCATTACGGTGAATGAGGGTGATAGCAGATAAAAGAAAAAGCCCCGCTTTCCGGGGCTTTCGTGATCTTCTATAAATGCCAGCGAACGTGTGCAAAACGTTAAATGGCGCGAGCGACGGGACTTGAACCCGCGACCTCCGGCGTGACAGGCCGGCGTTCTAACCGACTGAACTACGCCCGCAACGGTTAGTGCCTTGTTTGATACAGAATTATATACCAGCGTGTCAACGGCGTTTCGCCTCAATATGCCAGATTTCATCAGAAATCATCCTTTGACCAACACGCGCCCATGCGGTTTTATCTCTTTGGGCCCCCCTGCTCTTTCCTTTCTGTGGAGGCCTTATCATCCTTCGCCGTCTTAACAAGCGAGAAGATCATCCCGGCGGCGAGCACGCCAATCGTCACGCTGAGCGACAACAACGGATGCACCTTGTCGATAAAATGGGCATAAAACACCTTGCAGCCGATAAACACCAGAACGGCAGAGACGGCATAGCGCAGATAATGGAAACGGTGCAGCATGGCAGCAAGCGCGAAATACAGCGTCCGCAGCCCCACAACGGCAAATACATTGCTGGTAAAGACGATGTAGGGATCAGCCGTAATCGCGAACACAGCCGGAATGCTGTCAAAGGCGAAGATAAGGTCCGCGACCTCAATACAGGCCAGCGCTAAAAACAAAGGCGTTGCATGCAAAACCGCCGGATGCCCGTCATGCGGCGGAATTTTCACGAAAAACTTATGGCCGTGAATATCTTCGGACACATGCAGGTGTTTGTGCAGGAAATGTATGACCCGGTTCCTGTCGAGCGTATATTCCTCCTCTTCGCTGGTGAAGAACAGCTTGATGCCCGTAATGACCAGAACGGCGCCAAATAACAACAGCACCCAGTGGAAATGGGCAATAACGGCGGCGCCAAGCGCAATCAAAGTCCCGCGCAGGAACAACACACCCAGAATCCCCCAGAAAAGGACGCGGTGCTGGTATTCCCTGGGAATTGCGAAATAGCTGAAGATCACGGACATCACGAATATGTTGTCCAGTGAAAGCGAATACTCGACGAAATAAGCCGCATAATAATTGAAAGCACTTTCGCTGCCCCGGTCGAACCAGACCCACACACCGAACAGCAGCGCCACAGACACATAAAAAGCCGCCATACGCAGGCTTTGCGAAGCGCCAATAACCTTATCCTTACGATTAAGCAAACCAAGGTCAATTGCCATCAAACCAAAAACCAGAATAAGAAACAGCCCCCAGATCCAGACCTGCTGCTCCATAACCGATGCAAAAAGAAAATCCGGAAGCATAGACACCATAGACACCAGAGGAAAAAACCAACCGCTAATATACTACAAAAATTCCGGGCATCCGAGCCGTAGAAATCCTGCCACAAAAATTCACGATCATTTTCACATTGCCGGTCTGTTTTTGACGCAATCGGACCCTAGCTTTGTTCTTGTAAACAAGCCGAAAAGGAGAGCGGCCATGAGAAAGCTGATGACGGATACAGATTGCGAAATGGAATTTCTCGCCTACGATCTGCGTTTGATCGAACTGGTGACACACCTGAGAGATGCAGGCTATGCGGCTAAGTAAGATATTTCAGAGAGCTTGCAACCAACAAAAATGAAGCTCTTCCTGCCGCCCGGAGGGCAAAGGGTGGTGGGCGGTGACGGGCTCGAACCGCCGACCCTCTCGGTGTAAACGAGATGCTCT
>CAZKGT010000284.1:0-1808 GCA_964552285.1 uncultured Pseudobdellovibrionaceae bacterium
GAGTGGCAGTTGATGTGCCAGACCTGGCCGAAGCTGTAATGCGCCTCGTCCAGCAATGTCTTCAGCATGTCGTGATAGGGGCGGTAACAGGTGTCGATCCTGCTTTTGATTTCTTCCGCCCGCAGCTTGCGGCCATAGACGGGCACGCCCGGTTTGACAAGGCGGCGGATGAGGCCGATCCCGGCATCCGAGCGACCGGTAGGCTTGATATCATGCGGCCAGCCATCTTCCAGCAGTTCAAGGTCGATATCCTGTTCTGCACGGTTTACATCGATATAGCTGCGCGGAAACAGGGCGCAGAGCAAATGCCCGCCGAAATGCGGGACGCAGTCGAAAAGTTCGTCGACATAACGGTCTTCGGCGCGTTCGAGAATGTCCGGGTGGCAGGCGTAATCGAAATCTTCCGGGTAATGGCGGCCGCTGTGCGGGGAATCGTATATAAGCGGCAGGGGATTATCCGCTTTGATTAATTCGTAAATTCCGGGAACGGAAGTCTTGTGCACTTTGGCTGCCCCTATTATGGTCTTCAACAATTACTTATTAGCACCAGTGTCATCCCGGCGAAAGCCGGGATCTGGTCGGACACTAAAGGTTAAAGTTTAACACAGGAACGTCAAAGAATGTTTGATTTGCGTGCAATACGGGAAAATCCGGAAGGGTTCGATGCGAACTGGGCGCGGCGCGGGCTGGAGGCCCAGACGCCTGCGATCCTCAAACTGGATGAAGACCGCCGGTCCGTGCAGACCGAAATGCAGGAACTGCAGCAGGAGCGCAATGAAAAATCCAGGGAGATCGGCAAGATCAAATCCCAGGGCGGGGACGCCCAGGCCATTATGGACGAGGTCAGTGCGCTTAAAGGCAGGCTTGCCGAGATGGAAGAGCGGGAGCGGGAACTGGCCGAGGAGTTGAACGGGCTGCTTTCGGGCCTGCCCAACATGCTGGCGGACGATGTTCCGGACGGGAAGGACGAGAGCGATAACAAGGAAGTGCGCAAGTGGGGCAAACCGCTGCGCCGCAACGATGCGCCGGACCATGTCGCGATTGGCGAGAAGCTCGACATGATGGATTTTGAAACGGCGGCGAAGATATCCGGCGCGCGGTTCACGTTTTTGTGCCGCGGGCTGGCCAAGATGGAGCGGGCGCTGGCCAATTTCATGCTGGATACACATGAGAGCGAGCACGGCTACCGCGTTGTTTCACCTCCTTTGCTGGTCAAGGATGACGCAATGTACGGAACGGCGCAGCTTCCGAAATTTGCCGACGATCAGTTCGTTACGACGTCAGGTTACTGGCTGGTTCCTACTGCTGAGGTGCCGCTGACCAACCTTGTGTCGGGCGACATTCTTGAGAAGGATTCCCTGCCGCGGCGCTATTGTGCGTGGACGCCCTGCTTTCGGCAGGAAGCGGGCGCAGCCGGGAAGGATACGCGTGGCATGATCCGCCAGCACCAGTTTTACAAGGTGGAGATGGTCAGCATTGTTCACCCCGATCAGAGCGATGCCGAGCAGGAACGGATGACGGAATGTGCGGAAAATATCCTGAAGAAACTGGAGCTGCCGTTCCGCACGGTTTCCCTGTGCGCGGGCGATATCGGGTTCGGGGCGCGCCGGACCTATGACATCGAGGTCTGGCTGCCGGGTCAGAATGCCTACCGTGAAATTTCGAGTTGCTCGAACTGCTGGGACTTTCAGGCACGGCGCATGAAGGCGCGGTTTCGGGCTGATGACCAGCCTTCGCCTGACGGCTCCGGCCCGGCAAGGAAGGGGACGGAGTTCGTGCATACGCTGAACGGTTCCGGCGTGGCGGTC
>CAZKGT010000285.1:0-1748 GCA_964552285.1 uncultured Pseudobdellovibrionaceae bacterium
AAAAAAGAAGCTGCCTGAATGAAGGACCTGACGGACCTCGCCAATCGCATGGCCGATGAGGCAGGGGACGTCGCCCGCCGATATTTCCGTACCAATTTCGAGATTGAGCATAAGAGCGACGAATCGCCGGTTACAATCGCTGACAAAACCATCGAAAAACGCCTGCGGGAAATTGTCGAACAAGAGCGCCCGGATGACGGCATTATCGGCGAAGAGTTTGGCTCAAAAGAAAGCCGGAACGGCTATGTCTGGATTTTCGATCCGGTCGACGGGACGGCCCCATTTTCCATCGGGCGGCCGACCTTCGGAACACTGATTGCGCTCTGGAAAGACGATAAGCCCGTTCTTGGCGTCATCGACCAGCCGATCCTGAAAGAGCGCTGGGTCGGTGTGAGCGGGCAGCAAACAACCTTTAACGGTGCGCCGGTCGCAACACGCCCCTGCCCGGAGATCAAGCAGGCCAAAATTTCCAGTACGGCGCCGCGTATGTTCGAAGGACCGGATGCGAATGCTTTCAACCGCCTTGAAAAAGAATCCGCCTATGTCATCTGGGGCGGGGATTGTTATTCCTACGGCTTGCTGGCCAGCGGCTGGCTGGACATTGTCATCGAGGCACAGCTTGGCACGTACGATTATGCGGCGCTTGTCCCTGTCATCGAAGGCGCCGGGGGAATGCTGACCGACTGGCAGGGCAGGCCTCTGACCCTTGAATCAGACGGATATGTTATCGCTTTGGGAGATAAGCGCCTGTGGCCTGAAATTTCTAAAATGCTGGAAACTTAACGTATACACGCAACCCCCCTGCACCGTCATTGCGAGAAGGCAACGCCGACGAAGCAATCCAGAATGCAGACTGGATTGCCGCGCTCCCGATGGTCGCTCGCAATGACGTGATTTGCGATCGTTTTATGTGAGATAGGCTATAAACTAAACTCCATGCCCTCCTCTTTTTCTCTGTGCGTTCTGTGGTAAATTCATACAGTCGATAGCTCCCGGCTTTCGCCTGGATGACGGGAAAGAGGAACAGCTTACATAAGAATAATCAGCGCTGCGCGAGACGATAACGTTCGCCATCATCCATGCGCGCGTATTGCGCCCACTGGCCTGAGGCAACGGCATCGAGGGACGGGGTCGGCTGGCCTGCGCGCAGACGGTAGATCCAGTAGTTGGAAAGCACGCGTTCGACATAGGCGCGGGTCTGCGCAACAGGAATGCTTTCGACGAAAAGAAGCGGATCGTCGATAGAGGACAGTTCGTCCTTCCAGCGAGAAAGATTGCCCGGCCCGGCGTTATAGGCAATGGCCAGCGAGAACAGGTCGCCGTTCACATTGCTGCGCCCAAGGAGGCGTTCGACATATTTCTGGCCGATATCGAGATTGACCTGCGGATCTTTGAGACGGTAACGCCCTTCCTTGTCGCGGTAATTTCTTCTCTTGTCGATATAGCTGGCGGTGGCAGGCATAAGCTGCATCAGGCCTGTCGCGCCGCTGCGGTTTTCGGCTGTCGGGCTGAAACGCGATTCCTGACGGATGATGGCATAGATCAGCGCCCGGTCGACGCGGTAACCATCGCCCGGCTCCCACGGCGCCACCGGATAGAGCGCGCCGTCATATAGCCCGCCAGCGGGGTTCGGAATTGCGCCCGCCAGACGCATCGCATAGGACGGCAAGCCGCCGTGCGCAGCAAAAGCCAGCAGGGCACTGCGCAGTTCCTGATCGTTGCCGGGATGGATCTGTTTCAGTTCGGCC
>CAZKGT010000286.1:0-1746 GCA_964552285.1 uncultured Pseudobdellovibrionaceae bacterium
TGCTGGAGGATAAAGATGGCGGCCTCATCGATATGGGGACGCCTTTTGATTACCTCTCCGAAGATCCGGACCGTAATCCGGCCTGCCGCGCTTTCACCGGTTTGTCGGAGGACATAAGGACAAACCGAAACAAACTCGAAGAGCCTATGGTCGAAGCGGCGCAAAGGCTGGGCCTTGATTTCCTGCCTCTGCCTGCCGAATGGTGGGACTTCCGTTTTCCACGTGAAATATACGAACAATACGCCCCGCTTTCCGATGCGGGCCTGCCGCCGCAGATGCGGATGACGGCCATGGCTGTTGCCGGCGGCCCGGAAGATTTGCCGCAGGCCCATTTCGAGGCGCTGGGGGAAGAAGTCATCCGTAGGGTCCGGGGCCTGTAGCCAGATCCGGGAAGGCAGATTCTCTTTTTCGGCGGTGTCATTCCTGCGAAAGCAGGAATCTGGTTATTCCTCGCTCTGAAACTAACCGTTCCCCGTAATCGGGCCTTGAGCCCTTCCGTGAATGAACTGGTCGACATGTTCGCTGCCGGAGTTATCAAGCTCCTCCACCGGGCCGTGCCAGATAATCCGGCCCTCATAGATCATCGCGATAAAATCGGCGATCTTGCGGGCGCTGGCCATGTCGTGGGTGATGGAAAGCGTGGTCGCGCCAAGCTCTTTCACCCGCTCGACGATCAGGTCGTTGATAACGTCTGCCATGATTGGATCCAGACCGGTGGTCGGCTCGTCGAAAAAGATAATCTCCGGATTTGTGGCAATGGCGCGGGCAAGGCCAACGCGCTTTTGCATCCCGCCGGAAAGCTCTGCCGGGAACAGGTCGCCGACCTCGGCTTTCAGGCCGACAGACCGGAGCTTCTCAACCGCGATCGAACGTGCGTCATCCCGGTCCATGCCCTTGCCGTGGATAAGGCCGAAAGCGACATTTTCCCAGACCTTAAGGGAGTCAAACAGCGCCGCGCCCTGAAACAGCATGCCGAACTTGTGCATCAGCTTGTCCCGCGCTTTGGCGTCCAGCCCGACCGTTTCCGCTCCGTCGACCAGAATGGAACCCTCGTCCGGGGTCACCAGCCCGAGAATGCATTTCAGCAGCACCGACTTGCCCGTGCCCGACGATCACCACCAGAGATTTTCCGGGCGGCACCGCCAGATCGACGCCGCGCAGCACCTCGTTTTTCCCGAAAGCCTTTTTCACGCCGCACAGATGCAGCTTGCTGGCCTTCATATCGCCGGTGGCCGGGCAATCTGTCTCTGTCGCTGGTGATGCTGCGGGTGTTGCGCTCATGAGAAAAACAGCTGCGTCAGGATATAGTTGAAGATCAGGATCAGGATCGAGGCCGTCACAACCGCGTTGGTCGTGGCCGCGCCCACCCCTTGCGCGCCGCGCTGGGAGTAATAGCCGTGATAACAGCCCATCAGCGTCACGATCAGCCCGAACGCCGCGGCCTTCAGCAGGCCCGACATCACATCCATATATTCAAGAATGTCCCAGGTTTGCGAAAGATAGGTGCCGGGGCTGAAGCCGAGCCGGTAGATGCTGACCATATATCCGCCGAACACGCCGATAATATCGCCGATCAGCACCAGCACAGGCAGCATGATGGTTCCCGCTATCAGGCGCGGGGCGATCAGGTATTTGTAAGGATTAACGGACAGCGTCGTCAGCGCGTCGATCTGCTCGGTCACCCGCATCGTGCCGATCTCGGCGGCGATCGAGGCGCCGATCCGCCCGGCGACCATAAGCCCCGCC
>CAZKGT010000287.1:0-1727 GCA_964552285.1 uncultured Pseudobdellovibrionaceae bacterium
CCCGCACGTTGCTGCGCGTTGCCGTGGCGCTTGAGGTGCCGTGGCGTCCGGCCAGTGCGGCGGACCAGATCGTCCTGAGCCGCGCGGCGACGATCATCGACCAGAATGTCATACGCCAGGCCATTATCGAGGGACTAAAGGGAAAGGGCGTTTCCGGACGTTTCGATGTTCGCCTCTCAGGCCTTGCCGACGGGTTTATATTGCCCCCGGACATGCCCGCCTCCGCCGAGGTTTCCTCTATCAGCTACGATCCGGACCGCGACTGGTTCGAGGCCACCGTGGCCGTGCCCGATGCCGCCAATCCCGTCAGCCGGAGAACGGTGATGGGCAAGGTCGCCCATATCATCGAAGTGCCGGTCCTGCGCGAGGCCATGCGCAACGGCGATGTGATCGGCACGCAGGATCTCGACTGGATCGATATGGATGCCGGTGAAATCACGCCCGACCTGCTGCTCTCCGCCGACGATCTGGACGGCATGACGCCGCGCCGGATGGTCATGGCCGGAAAGCCCGTGCGCACAAACGACATCGAAGCGCCGCGCGTCGTCCTGCGCGGCCAGCTTATCACCATCCAGTTTGAAAACGGCTCCATGGTCCTGACAGCCGAAGGCAAGGCCCTTCAGCACGGGGCCAAAGGCGATATCGTCCGCGTAGCCAATACAGGCAGCAACCGGACGATCAAGGGAATTGTTACCGGTGAACGCGAAGTCACCGTGCGTTAAAGAAGGAAAGGAGACGGTCCATGACGGAACGTAAAAGGATCATTGATATCGCACTCTGCACGGCGGCGGCCCTGTCGCTGGCGGCCTGCGGTTCCGTGGACCGGATCGCCAATATCGGTCGCGCCCCGGACATGACCAGAATTGAAAACCCGGTCGAAAAGCCGGATTACCAGCCTGTCAGCATGCCGATGCCAGCACCCAAACATGTGCGCCAGCAGCCGAATTCCCTCTGGGACGGCACGCGCCAGACCTTCTTCAAGGACCAGCGCGCCAGCGAGGTCGGGGACATCATCACCGTGCTGATCGACGTCAAGGACAAGGCGGAGCTGGATAACGAAAGCGTGCGCACCCGCAACAGTTCGGAAAATGCCGGGCTGGACAATATCCTGGGTTACGAGGCCAGCCTCGACCGCATCCTGCCGCAGGCCGTGGATAATTCGAGCCTGGTCGGCGCCGGGGCGGATTCCTCGCATACCGGTTCGGGCACGATCGACCGTGAGGAAAAGATTACCCTGAAACTGGCTGCGCTCGTCACGCAGATCCTGCCGAACGGCAACATGGTCGTAAACGGGCGCCAGGAAATCCGCGTCAATTTCGAAAAGCGCATCCTGATGATCGACGGTGTCATCCGGCCCGAAGATATCGATGTCGAGAACACGATCTCATACGACAAGATCGCCGAAGCCCGCATCTCCTACGGCGGCGAAGGCCAGATCACGGACGTCCAGCAGCCAAGGTACGGGCAGCAGCTTTACGACATTATCTTCCCGTTCTGATTTTCCTTCATAATGTGTCATCCCGGCTTTCGCCGGGATGACAACAATAGGGGTTTTGAAGTTCATCAGCTGGCGTTAAAACAAACCTATGAACAAACCCCAGATCCATGAATTCTTCTCACGTCTGCGGGCGCTTGATCCCGAGCCGAAGAGTGAGCTTGCGCATAAAGATCCCTTTACGCTGCTGGTCGCCGTCGTGCTGTCGGCGCAGGCAACGGACAAGGGGGTG
>CAZKGT010000288.1:0-1721 GCA_964552285.1 uncultured Pseudobdellovibrionaceae bacterium
GGTTCTGGACCAGCTGGATAAAGTCATGCCGGTGGCGGTCGACGCAGAACGGGTCGGAGAGCGTCAGCGCCACACGGTGGCCTGCATCGTGCGCCAGCTCCGCGCCGTAGGCGAAGGCGATCTTGGTTCTTTGTTTGTCGAAAAGGTAGCCTTCGAGGTAGGTAATCTCTGCTGATGCTATGGCATTCTTATCGATATCTTCCGCGCCGACTTCCGCTGCGGCACCCAGAAAAGTGTTCATCGTCCGCTGGGCGTCCGGCGTGACGATGATCAGGCAGCGCCCGGTTTTCGGGCCCATCACCAGAGGCTGGGTGTCGAATGTGATGCCGAGCGATTCCAGATCGTGTTTGAAGACCTCGCCGAGCTGGTCGTCGGCAACCTTGCCGATGAAGCTACCCTTGCCGCCGAAAGAGGCAAAGCCGGCCATGGTGTTGGCGGCGGATCCACCGGAGACTTCTACGCCGGGTCCCATCGCAGCATACAGCTCGACCGCACGGGCTTCCTCGATCAGGACCATCGCCCCTTTTTCCATGCCGTGTTCTTTGTGCTGGGCCTCGATAAAGGCATCATCGGCATGGGTGATGACATCGACAAGGGCATTTCCAATGGCAGCGACACCGTAAGCGGCTTCGGACATAGTGACGATCCTGTAAGGTTATGGTATTGATACAGCCGCTGCATGATACCCGAGAGGACGCGCCAATGCCACGCAAGAAGGAAATATCGAAGCAGGATATTGTGGACACTGCACTTGCGCTTGCGGCGGAGCGCGGCTGGGAGCAGACGACGTTTTCGGCGATTGCGCAGCGGGCGGAGGTTTCACTGGCCGCGCTTTATGATTTGTTCGACGATAAGACGCAGATACTGGCCGAATATGAGCGGGGCCTGAACCGCCGGGTTCTCGAATCTGTCGGGGAGCCGGAGGAGGGCGTTTCCGTGCGCGACCGCCTGTTTGACCTGTTGATGGAGAGGTTTGAGATTCTCAATGAAAACCGGGATGCGCTGATTTCTATCCTTCATTCCTTCCGTTTCGATCCCAAGCAGGCGGTGATCGGTCTGCCGCATCTGGCCGGCTCCATGAGTTGGATGCTGGAAGCTGCAGGGGCGGATACGAGCGGGTACCGTGGTGCGGCGAAGGTTACCGGCCTGACCGGGCTGTATCTCAAGGTCCTGCGTTGCTGGGCCAGAGATGAAGGCGAAGACCTTGCCAAAACCATGGCCGTCCTTGATAAATCGCTGGACCGGGCGGAGCGGGCGGCAAATTCCCTGGGGCTGGTGTAGTTTTTTAGCATCACGGACCTGATCCGGGATCCAGAAAAGAGGGGGGCTGGATCCCGTCTTTCGACGGGATGCTGTGAGGGGCCTTAAGCTACCGCATACCGGAACACGTGGTTCTCGTTCCAGAGTTCCAGCAGGACATCACATAAGGCATCAATCTGTTCTTTTGAGTGCGCCGCCGTTGCGGTGAGGCGCAGGCGTTCGGTGCCTTTGGGAACTGTTGGGTAGTTGATGGGCTGGACGTAGATGTCATAGCGGTCCATCAGGATATCGGTCACCATTTTGCAGCACACGGCATCCCCGACAATCAGCGGGACGATGTGGCTTTCGCCTTTCAGGTAGGGAAGACCTTCTTTTTCCAGCCGGTCTTTTAAGTATCGTGCATTGTGGTGGGCGCGTTCGCGCTCGATGGTGGAGACTTTCAGGTGTTCGACGCTGGCCCG
>CAZKGT010000289.1:0-1635 GCA_964552285.1 uncultured Pseudobdellovibrionaceae bacterium
CGCTCCTCCGCAAATGCGCCCGATGGAACGTCGAACCGCCGACAGAGTGTATTCCGGTTGGCGATCTGGCCGTCATAGGCCACGACCCGCAATGGCCGCCGAGTATCCGTCAGGGGAACCGCCTGATTTTCAAGCGGGCCGTTCACATCCGCCGGCAGATAATTTTGACCGATGACACGGTGGCCGACCGGCGCGATTCCATAGATTTCCGGGCCCCGGTGTCGTATTCCGGCCAGCATTGTTTCACATGCCCGCCGGGCGTTCTCTCCGATGATGGCTACCAATCCGCTCATGGTTGCTCCTGACTTGTTTTGTTCTTGTGAATTTCGAAAATACCGCACAGGCTATGACCCACGCCGATGCCAGGCTGCAGTTCCATTTCCAGTTTGCGCAGAGAGTAGCCCAAGTGGGGTTCGATGACATTGGCACGCACATCTCCCCACGGCAACCACCCCACGCCTTCGACGACTCGATGCATGGAGCGCATCGCTTCTTTGAGCGGCCGTGGATAAAAGGAAGGCACCGGCGGCGCCGTCCCCAGTGTCTGTTTCTCGGCGTCGTAGTTGGAGAGCAGTTCGATGGTATACTTCACCAGCGTATTGGCGGCCAAAAAAAAGGACTCAAAAAATTTGTTCAGGAAATCGTATTCGGGCCTGGGAATATAATCCACAATCAGGCTTTCCAGGTCGGTGCGTGTGTAACCCTCAAAAAGTCGGTTGACGAGATAACGCAGCGGCGGGCAGTTGGCGTTGTAGTCACCGGTTTCCATGTGACGGCCGACGAAGATGGAACGGTCGAAATACTTCAGCGGCTGTATTCGGCAGCCGGACATCGCTTCGGCCCGACGCATGATGTTGCGGACTTCATCCCGGCTTATCAGCCGCAGGGGAAACGAGGCCACGTCCACTTTATCACGTTCCTCCTTGGGGTAGATGTAGGAAATGCGGTAATCCATGAAATAGGACTTGTCGGTGGGCGCATTCCATAAATCCTGCCACTCGTATGACCAACGGCCCAGCCAATCACCCACGAGAAGTGCCATGTCGGAGGCATGCGCGGCGATGTCGGCCACCAGATTGACTGCCTGCTCGTCGGTGAAGTGAGACCACGTCCCGTAGGAGGCAAAATACAAATCAAAGGGTTCGTGACGGACGATGGTGTCGGTCAGCCCGTTCGAGAGGTCTTCCTTCTGAAAGCTGATCTTGGGATTGGTTCCATAGCACGCTTCGGCCTGACAGAGCAGCTCGGCGTTGATGTCGACCCCCACGTAGGATTGCAGCAGGTTGGGCGTAATGGCGGCGATAATGTGCTCGTAGATACCTGGATCCTTGGTGTTGACGTCCATGATCAGATCATAACCGTCGCCGTTACCGCAGCCCAGGTCCAGAATGCGGATACGTTCCAGATTTTTGACCTTGCGCGCCACCAGATCGTTGAGGGCCGGACGTAAAAAGATACCGGTCAGTTGGTCTTCCCAAAATCGTCTCACATTATCGTACTTGCCCAGCAGTCCCGAAGACTTGTCGTATTTGCCCGTGACCGCTGCTTGAGTATAGGCCTTCTCTTCAGACGTGGTTGCCCCGTTTGTTTGAGAAAATATTAAAAAGGGCGGCGTCCGATGGCGGCGGCGGCGGC
>CAZKGT010000290.1:0-1634 GCA_964552285.1 uncultured Pseudobdellovibrionaceae bacterium
CCCCAGTAAACCTTTGCCTGTCAATGTGTTCTGATGCAGAGTCCGGTAGTGTGGCGCAGGCGGATGGTTTTGAATTCTTCGCGAAGCCTCTTCAAAGATTTACTCAAATGGGCTAAACAGGATTTACTTTAACCTTATCTAGGCCAGCCCCAAAATATACAGAACGCTACTTGTTCAATCTTCAATTCATATGTTTTCGGACAGTGTTACTCACCCAGCCCCTCAAACAATGCCGTCGATAGATACCTTTCCGCAAAGGACGGGATGATGGCGACGATCATTTTGTCTTTGTTTTCCGGGTGGGATGCGGTCTGGATGGCGGCGGCGATGGCGGCGCCGGAGGAGATGCCGACAGGCAGGCCCTCGAGCTTTGCCGCTTCGCGGGCGGTGCGGAAGGCGGCGTCGTTGCTGATCTGGATGATGTCGTCAATGAGGTCTTTATCGAGGACTTCCGGGACAAAACCTGCGCCGATGCCCTGAATTTTGTGCGGGCCGGGATTGCCGCCCGAAAGCACGGGGCTGTCTTCGGGCTCGACGGCGAGCACTTTAAACCCGGGTTTGCGTTTTTTGAGGACGCTGGCGACGCCAGTCAATGTTCCTCCCGTGCCGACACCGGAGATCAGGATGTCGACTTTTCCGTCCGTATCGTTCCATATCTCCTCGGCGGTGGTGCGGCGGTGAATGTCCGGGTTGGCCGGGTTATGGAACTGGCCGGGCATGAAGGAGTCCTTGTGCTCTTTCATGAGTTCGCCGGCACGCTCGATCGCTCCCTTCATGCCTTTTTCCGGCGGGGTCAGGACGAGGTCGGCTCCCAGCAGGGCCAGCATTTTGCGGCGCTCGATCGACATGCTCTCGGGCATGGTCAGGATCAGCCTGTATCCCTTGGCCGCGGCAACGAAGGCCAGCGCGATGCCGGTGTTGCCGGAGGTCGGTTCGATCAGGACGGTTTTGCCGGGCGCGATCTTGCCGGCTTTTTCCGCCTCGTCGATCATGGCAAAGCCGATCCGGTCCTTGACCGAGGCCAGCGGATTGAAAAACTCAAGCTTGCCGATAATGTCGGCCTTGAGCGCGTATTTCTCCTTGATCCGGTCGAGGCGGACCAGCGGCGTTGCGCCGATCGTGTCCAGAATACTGTTGTAGATTTTTCCTCGGAATTCGGGGGTGGCCATGTGTTTTTCCTCGTTTGCTGGCATGAAATCTGGCGACAAGCACTATAGCAATGCGACAATATTTATCAACTCGCTATCCATCTGATTTTTTATAAAAAAACCTCATAGATAAGGAAAGCCTCATAAACAGTGCTTGACAAATTTTGTGGAAAAGAGGATTTTCCTTTCCCACATTAGCACAAGTCTAAATCATAATAAGAAAGCAAGGATTAAGAGGGATGAACAAACCACTTCTCGGTACCAAAGTTGCCGTTCTTGTCGCGAACGGTTTTTGTGAACAGGATATGACGGAATCGCAAAAGGCGCTGCTGGCGGCCGGTGCGGCGATCCGCATTATCAGCATGGATCATGGTCTTGTAAACGGCTGGCACGGTCATGGATGGGGCCATCATTTTGCCGTTGATAATGCCCTGAGCAGCGCTCTGGCCGCCGACTACGATATGCTGGTGCTGCCGGGCGGGCGGC
>CAZKGT010000291.1:0-1616 GCA_964552285.1 uncultured Pseudobdellovibrionaceae bacterium
GCTTACATCCCGACCAACGTGATCTCGATCACGGACGGCCAGATCTTCCTTGAAACCGGCCTGTTCTTCAAAGGCATCCGCCCGGCCATTAACGTGGGCCTGTCGGTGAGCCGGGTCGGTTCCGCCGCCCAGATCAAGGCGATGAAACAGGTCGCCGGCAAGATCAAGCTCGAACTGGCCCAGTACCGCGAAATGGAAGCCTTCTCCCAGTTTGCTTCGGATCTCGATGCGGCAACCCAGAGACTGCTGGCCCGGGGTTCGCGCCTGACCCGCCTGCTGACCCAGCCGCAATACAGGCCGATGCCGGTGGAAGAGCAGGTTGTCGTGATCTTTGCCGGGACCCGTGGCTATCTCGACGGTGTCAAGGTTGATGACGTCAGCGATTACGAGGCCCGCCTGCTGGAAGACTTGCGCGCCAACGGTGAGAATATCCTCAAGGAAATCCGTGAGAAAAAAGCGCTCGACGACAAACTCGAGGCCACAATCAGCGAATTCCTCGAGCAATTCACCAAAGGTTATGCCGGAAGCGCGGCCAAGACGGCTTAAAGTTTATTAAAACCACGAATGGACACGAATAAACACGAATGAAAAAGGTGGAATGTTTAATGAAAACTATTCGTGTCTATTTGTGTCCATTCGTGGTGAAAAAATAAGAAGGTTTAAATGCCAAGTCTGAAAGAATATCGCGACCGTATCGCTTCCGTCACGTCAACGAGGAAGATTACCTCGGCGATGAAGATGGTGGCCGCTGCCAAGTTGCGCAAGGCGCAGGAGGCGGCCGAGGCCAGCCAGCCTTATGCGCGGGCAATGAGCGGTATGATGAAACGTGTTGCTTCCGGTGTTTCCATCGGCCCGTCCAGTCCGAAACTGCTGGTAGGAACGGGCGCGGACAAGGTGCATCTGCTGGTGGTTATGACCTCCGATCGCGGCCTGTGTGGGGGTTTCAACGCCAATATCGTGCGTCTGGCCCGTCAGGAAATTCTGAGACTCGAAGAAGAAGGAAAGACAGTCAAACTCCTTTGCGTCGGTCGCAAGGGCCGTGATGCCCTGCGCCGTGATTTCGCGGATAAGCTGCTTGAGAGCTTCATCAATATCGGCGGCAAGGAGGGCATCGGTTTTGCCGAGGTCGACAAGGTCACCGGCTTTATCCTCGATACATTCGGGGAGGGAGAGTTTGACGTCTGCACGCTGCTTTGCAACGAGTTCGTCAACGTCCTGAGCCAGAAGCCCCGCATGATGCAGCTGATCCCGCTTTCTCTGCCCGAAGAAAAGGGAGGGGAAGAAGAGGGGCTCCCGCTGCGCTACAGCTTCGAGCCGGAAGAGGATGAACTCCTGAAAGCGCTCTTGCCGAAAAATGTAGGCGTCCAGATCTACCGTGCCATGCTGGACAGCGCTGCCGGTGAGCAGGCCGCCCGCATGACCGCCATGGACAGCGCAACGGGCAATGCCTCCGACATGATCGACGACCTGACCCTGCAATATAACCGCGCACGTCAGGCATACATTACAAAAGAACTGATCGAAATCATCAGCGGCTCGGAAGCCGTTTAAGGTAAACCACGGATGAACACGGATGCACACAGATATGATGATGACAGGCTTGCCGATCTGAATGA
>CAZKGT010000292.1:0-1594 GCA_964552285.1 uncultured Pseudobdellovibrionaceae bacterium
CAGCGCAGCAGGTTCTTCACGCCCGAAAGCGCCCGCGCCCGGCTGCCTGCCGCCGCGCCGTCCATCGCCCGCCGGGACAGCCATGACCGGAATTCGGTGAGCCTTGTACCGGACAGGTCGTTGATGCCGATCGTCTTGCCGAGATGCCCGGATAAAAATTCCAGAAACCGCGTCACGTCCCCGGTATAAGCCCGCAGCGTATGCCGCGACACGTTCTTCTCATAGCGCAGCCAGTCCTGCCAGCGTTTCAGGACGGCCATAAGGTCGGGGGCGACGGGGAGTGAAATTAAGGCTTCCATTTTCAATTCCTGTTTTCTATATTGCCGGAAATTTAGGCGGAAGGGAATGCGTTATGATTTATCAGGGTGTGGAAAAAACAGAAAACAGCGTATCCATACGCTTCATACATCAGGAAAGCCCGGGGCGTTTTGTTGGCGTTACGATCTCACTGGACGAGTTCGCCGCAATTGCAAGGGGCGAGGTAGAGGACCCAAGAATTCAAACCAGCGTGCGGGAAGAAGCCATCCCGCAGGATCTGATGCATTTCCATTCCGAAACAGAACTGGCGGTGATGGGCATACGCCACAAATTCAGGCCTGCGGCAACTGCAACCACATCCGGAAACATCGTTCAACTACCCGAGCCAGAAACGCCACCTGATCCGTCGCCTGCCCTTCGCCGAACAGCATAGGATCGCGGCTGCCGAACGCCAGCACGGCCGGGGGCGTGTCCAGTGATATATCCACGCGCAGCAGCGCCTGCGAGGCGACCAGCGTTGCGCCGCCACCGTAAACAGGCTCGATCCCCTGAATATCGGATTGCAGGAGAACGTCTTTTCCCCCCATCCATTTATCGATCGTGCCGCCCGGCACCACCCGTACGCCGGAGGTATGGACGTGCGGAATGTCCCGCCCGTTCGATTCCACCACCAGCGCCGCGATATCGACGTCCAGAACAGCCGTGATATCCATCGTGATGGTATGGATGAAATCCTCGAAACTTCCGGCCTCCAGCAGCATCAGCACAGCCCGGTGCACCCGGTGCTGGTTGTTCATATTGGCGCGGGAGGTTTCGACGATGACCTTCGTTGTCTCCAGCACCTCTTCCTTGTCGGCCTTGAGCCGCCTGATCATAAATTCCTGAAAATCAGCCACACCCTTGCCGCTGACGGTCTTCGGCGGCACCAGCAGGTCGCAGGCTTCCGGATGCTGTTGCAGGAATTTCGGGTTTCTTTTCAGGAACGCGATAACATCCTCGGGGCAAATATCAGCGTGATCTTTCATATCGGATAATTGTGAATCGCTCATCCATCCACTTTACCACAAAAATGAAATTGTCCTGAAGCTAGATGCGCGGGGGAAGAAGGCCGCGCTCGTTCGCTATTTCTTCGACGGCGGCTCTGTATGTTTGCCAGCCTTCATGCGTGTGATCTATGCGGTTTCCGTCACTGTCGGTCAAAATAGGATGTATAAATGCGACAGGGATTCCCGGCGACACATGGGAGCAACCTGTCCCGGCGACCAATATACCGAACTTTTCCTTAGATAGTGTAGTCACAAGATTTCGAATATGAGAGAATCGTATCAGCACGCAA
>CAZKGT010000293.1:0-1587 GCA_964552285.1 uncultured Pseudobdellovibrionaceae bacterium
CCGTCCGGGCATAATAGCGCAGCAGGAAATCCGGCACGGACGGACGCGGAAACTTTGGAGCATTTCCAAATCCGCCATACCGGGGTTCGTAGGAACTCCTGATCTTCCGGTACGCCTGATCCAGCAACTCACGTTCAAGATTCACGCTTTCTGCGGAAGATGATTCGGCAATTTGCTGCAATTGTTTCAACACTGTATCACCGGACGTGATTATTCGCGCGCGATCCTTCTGCCAGGCTTGCGCGATCTGCAACAGAATGTTTGTGAACCCAATATGCCCCCGGCGATCTTCGGGCGGAGAATAGGTTCCGCCGACAAACGGTTTGAGATCCGGCGTCAGCCAGACACTCATCGGCCATCCGCCACTGCCGCTGGCGGCCTGCACATAGGCCATATAAACCTGATCGATATCGGGGCGCTCTTCGCGATCCACCTTGATCGACACAAAGTACTCATTGAGGATTTTCGCCACCTCCTCATTCTCGAACGACTCGCGCGCCATCACATGACACCAGTGGCAGGTCGAGTAGCCGATCGAAAGGAAGATCGGTTTGTTTTCCTTGCGCGCCGTTTCAAACGCCTGTTCGCCCCACGGGTACCAGTCCACGGGGTTATGCGCATGCTGCAATAAATACGGACTTTTCCGGCCCGCCAGATGATTTGTAAAAACCGGTTCGTTCATATCCTCTCCAGCCGCTTCTCATGTCCATATTCCCTTTCGTTATCCGGCTATATGCTGCCTCGCTTTTCAGCGGAGGGCATCCTTTCGCGGCGCAGACCAGCGCCATGTGCAGGCGCGGCTCGTTGTAGTCCTTGCGCAGGATGTCGTGCTCCAGGTTGTTCAGAGTGATTGTTTCGCCCAACAGTCGCACCACCTTCTGATCCCACGGTCCCTTGAAGACGCTGCCGATGTCCTTGATGGTTTTAACGGGGTAGTGGTCGACGATCAGCTTGAGCGCCTGGTAGTCCACGCGACCGTCAACGACGTTTGCCTTAAGGATCGCGTCGTAGGATGCGTGCGTGAGATCGAATCCCTCGCGGGCCAACTCGTGAACAACGGCTTCAACAGTCATATCGACTCCTCTTTCTTCACCTGTAACACTTCCGTTTCGCTATTCCATAACGGGCACACCGCTCCGGCGCATTCCGCATTCTTTACGGACTGAGCACAGGCGAATGTCGCTTCCGCCTTGAGGCGGAAACCGAACAGGGCTTCAGACAACTCGGCCACTTTGCGCAGCGCCAGCCACACGTCCCGCTGGCAGCAGCGCGCGGCGGGTTGCGCGGCGATATCGGCGGCCACGCGGTTAACCGCTTGCATAACTTGCTGGCGTGGTGTCGGTGTCAAGGGATTGGCATCGAGCAGAATGCTGAACGCGACGCCTACTCCCAGCGCGGCGCCGCACGATCCGGCAAAGGCGCAGGCGCCGCCCATGACGGCCGCGCCGCGCCGGATACCGGTTGCCAGCATGTCCGGCGTCACGGCGCCGCCGAGGTTGCGATACGTCGCCAGGATCACGCCGGGCACGAGGCCATGATGCTCGGGCCCGTGCATCGGGACACTCGGATGCCGGCGAATCGTTCGCA
>CAZKGT010000294.1:0-1363 GCA_964552285.1 uncultured Pseudobdellovibrionaceae bacterium
GCGCTGTTTAGGACCTCAAAAGAGATTCAGAAAATGCGCGCGATTAAGGCAGCCTACAGTCCGACAATTCCGGCTCTGTATCAGGATGAGGAGGTCTTACAAGCGGTGCCGTTTTTTGGAAGTCTGTACGATGTGTTTGTCAACGCCGTCGCCCGGCCTTCGTCGCAAACAGCTCCTAACTACAGCCAGGCGACTCAATTCATTTTTACCGGCGTACATGATATTCTGACCGGCCAAAGGGATGTTCAGGCCGTTCTTGACGGATTAGAACTCGATCTTCAGGATCTGGTAGATTCCCAATAGCAGGGTCTCCCAACCATGCTATTTTGTAGAGCATTAAGGAGGAACACTATGAATATACTCAAGAAAAAGCCGATGGATGAGATGATGAGACGTGAGCAGAGTGCCGCGTACAAGCTGGTTGCTCCGACGCTCATTCTCATCATTCTTCTCGCGATTTACCCGCTCGGTTCCGCGCTTATTAAGAGTTTCACTGACGAAACCTTTGCCAGCGCCGAACCAACGAAGTTTGTTGGATTGTATAATTATGGGCAGTTGCTGGGCCTGACAATTGCGAAACTTCCGCCCAGAACGAATTTTACCGTCAGTGAAGATGCCTTTGAAAAACTTGAGAGTTCAACGCTTCCGGCAGATGTTGTGGCAAAACTGCAAGACCTTAAAGGCGAAGAATTCAGCGGTGAATCCAGGTTGACCAAAGCCCTGGAAAAGGCGCTTGGGGAAGAGCAGGCCGCCCAATATCAGGCGGAGATTGCCAAACATCTCGATCAAGCGATCCAGCGTGATCCCGAAACCAGGAAGATCCAATATGAGTCACCTGTCAGAGTTCTTCCGCGTGAACCGGTGCGTTACCGGGAAGCCGGACAATTTAGCCTTCTGGGCGGCCAGTATGTGGTTGGCGCGCGGGATCCTGATTTTATTCTGGCAATTAAAGACACGCTGGTGTTTACAGTGTGGACCGTGGCCCTGGAAGCCATCTTTGGACTGATTTTCGCGTTGATCGTGAACGCCAATTTCCGGGGACGGGGCGCGATGCGCGCCTTAATGCTGGTGCCCTGGGCCATTCCGACGGCGATTTCTTCCAGAATATGGCAATGGATGTTTCAGTCGACCCGTGCCGGTCTGTTTAATACAATAGGGGATATGTTTGGCGTCGGAACCGGACAGACCGCATTTCTGCAATTGCAAACCTGGCAGTTACCGGCCATGATTGCGATTGACGTCTGGAAGACCACACCATTTATGGCGTTGCTTATTTTGGCGGGCCTCCAATTGATTCCCGCGACGATGTATGAAGCCGCCAATGTTGATGGGGCGTCCAAATGGCGGCAATTCTGGGCAATTA
>CAZKGT010000294.1:1373-1587 GCA_964552285.1 uncultured Pseudobdellovibrionaceae bacterium
CCGACCATTGCCGTGGCCCTGGTCTTCCGTACCCTGGATGCCTTGCGGGTATTCGACCTCTTTCAGATCGTGTTGGGACAATCACGCTATTCGATGGGAAGCTTTATCTACTACCAATTGATTAATAACCGGGCCACCGGCTATTCTTCCGCCGGCGGCGTGCTGATGTTCATCGTGCTCTTTGCGTTTGCGTTCTCCTATATCAAATTTCTGG
>CAZKGT010000295.1:0-1574 GCA_964552285.1 uncultured Pseudobdellovibrionaceae bacterium
CAAACATGTCTTCGCCGTCACCAGCGACGAATGCTGGATGCTCGACGCCATTACCGGCGGGAAAAAAGCATCATTCAAGGCAAAGGCCGGCCTCGATTGGGGCTATGCCGGCATTGTGGGCAACGTCCTGATCGGCACCAGCCAGGGCAAGGAAGTGGACCTGCTGGCGGCGGGATTGCTGGGAGAGCGGAAGAACAAAATAATCCCGACCGATGCCTGGCATACCAGCCTGGTATCCGCCGGCAGGGAGATTTTCGCGGTCGATTACACCACCGGCAAACGGCTCTGGACCTACGACCAGGGCCTCGTGCTAAACCCGACCATCTGCATCGCCGACGGCAAAGTCTTCTTCGGCGAGAGCCGGAACAAAACCGCCAAGGAAAACACCACGGGCTATATCAACATGATCGACTGGATAACGGAGAAAGCGCAGGTGACGGCGCTGGACCTAAAGACCGGCGAAACCGTTTGGACCCTGCCGATCACACGCGCGCTCGATGCGCCGTTCCAGTGGCTGATGTTTCTGTCCTATCAGGACGATATCCTGCTCAAGACCCGCACCTACTTCGTCAAGGAAGGCGAAAAAGTATTCCGCGGTTACGATGTCGAGGCGCTGAACGCCGACACGGGAAAATCCATCTGGCAAAACTGGATCCAGGCGAATTATCCCGGCGAGGCGCGCGGCCTGGCCTACGGCAAGAACTCGTTGACCTCCTGGCCGATCGTCGTCGGCAACCGGTTTTTCATCAAAGCCAACCTGTTCGACAACAACGCCGGCGCGACCATCGAGGGATTCGATCTGCTGACGGGCGGGAAAATTCACAACAAGAGCAAGGCCGGCATTCATCATCCGGGTTGTTCGCCGGCGATCGGCTCGGCGCACGCGATTTATTACCGGTCCTATCATCATGTGGCCATGGACCTGAAGGACTTCGTCATGCGCGAATTAACCGGCGTGACGCGGCCGTCGTGCTGGCCGAATATCCTGCCCGCGGGCGGGCTCCTGCTGGCCCCGGAGGGCGGTTCCGGCTGTTCCTGCGGCCTCTCGTATCAACTTTCCTTCGCGCTGGCGCCCCGGGAACCATAGCCGCAAAGAGAGAAAGAACGCAGGCAAACTGTTAAAAAAAGTTCATTTTTTTTGTCTGCCATAGGCTTTTAGCGTCAATAGATACATGACATCGACTATCGCGGTCGGAAAAGCGCGGGAAGATGCGTTTTTTTGTAAACGGAATCGTGTAGTATATGTTATAAGAGTTGCATATATGAAAAGAAGATTGAGCGCCATGATAATACGCGGCGCAGTTCTGGGTCTCGCCGCCTGCGGATTGCCGGATTCGTCGGCCTTCGCACAGGAGTCTTCCTTCGAACTGCCCGCCCAGGACCACCGATGGTTCGCCTATCCTTCCGGCGGATCGCACGGCATGCCTGTGGACTTGAGTTTTCTCAACAAAGATGCGAACGGAAATTACGTTCCCGCAGGAACGCGTGGTTTTGTGAAGGTTCGGGACGGCGATTTCGTGTTCGCGGACGGAACCCCGGCGAAATTCTGGGCGTTCAATGTCTGCGCGGGCGGC
>CAZKGT010000296.1:0-1138 GCA_964552285.1 uncultured Pseudobdellovibrionaceae bacterium
GAAACGGCTGTGCGCC
Source organism: uncultured Pseudobdellovibrionaceae bacterium (assembly GCA_964552285.1). Classification (GTDB taxonomy): domain Bacteria; phylum Pseudomonadota; class Alphaproteobacteria; order Micavibrionales; family Micavibrionaceae; genus CAZKGT01. The sequence continues at coordinate 17 of CAZKGT010000296.1, forward strand.
GGGTCTACACGGATTATCGCCGCCGGCCGCTTGAGGATTATATTTTCTCCTCGGAAGAGTGCGCGGCGCTGGCGGCTTCGCGCGGCACGTCGGAGGCTGCCGCGCAGGAGTGGATGAATCTGCCGCAAGGGCGCCATGTGGTGCTGTCGGCCTGTTTGGATAGCGAAGAAGCCAAAGAATACTCCGGCGACGGCCAACAGCACGGCGCGTTCTCCTATTTTCTGATGCAGGCCCTGAAACAGGCGAACGGCAGCCTGACGTACCGGGATCTGTTCAAACGGGCCAACGCCCTGGTGCGCAGCAACGTGGCTGCCCAGTCGCCTCAACTGGAGGCCACCCAATCGGAGGATTTGGAGCAGCCCTTTTTGGGAGGCGCGATTCCGCCGGCGCCGGACTATTTTACGGTGAGTTACGACAAAAAACACGGGTGGGTCATCGATGGCGGCGCGATTCACGGCATCCCTCAAGGCGCTGGCGCCGACACCACAACCCTGGCGGTGTTTCCTTTTGATGCCTCTGCGGAACAGATGCACACTCTTTCCGAAGCGCTGGGAGAGATCGAAGTGCAGGCCGTGCTGCCCCCAGCTCAGCAAAATTGCCTGGCTCGACATGCCGACCCCGGACCCAAATACGACCTTCAAGGCCGTCATCACCAATCTGCCGCTGCCGCCCCTGACCGTGAGCCTGGAAGTCGATGATGCCGGTGTGCGGCTGCTACGCGAGGCGTTGACAAAGGAAACGCCGGACAGCAATCCGTCGTTGTATGTTCAGGAAGTCGCCGCGGATGCCATACCCCGGCTGCGCGTCTTGGCGCGCAATGATGAATACGTCATCACGCGGCCCGGCGATGATCGTCCACTGGTGGCGCAGGTCAGAGGATACACGCCCAATAGCGCCTACATGCTGGCACAGCAATTGGAGCGCATTGCGCGTTGGACCAGTATTGAAGAACTTGCGGCTCCGGCCCGCGGCCGCGTACCCGCCGATGCCGTTGAAATGGTACTCTACCGCAGCGTTGAAGAAGAGTACGATAAAGATAATCCGCCCAGAGGCCCGGTGCCCACTATCGAACAACGGTGTGAGCCGTCCACGGAACTGCGGCTGGAATATACCTTCAAAGAC
>CAZKGT010000296.1:1148-1563 GCA_964552285.1 uncultured Pseudobdellovibrionaceae bacterium
CTTTAAAGTGCAGCTCCGCAACACCAGCAACAAACCGCTCTATTGTGCTTTGTTACATCTGTCACAGATGTACGGCGTCGATGCCGGCCTGATTTCGGGCGGCGGCGTGTGGCTGCAACCCGGCGAAGACACCTGGGCTTACCAGCGCGACCCCATTTATGTCAGCGTCCCGAAAGAAATGCATGAACAAGGCGTCACCGAAAACCGCGACATCCTGAAACTGATCGTCAGTACGGCGGAATTCGATGCCACCCTGATGGGACAGCCGGAATTAGGCCAACCCCGTTCCGGTTCTCGCGGGGCCCGGGAAGGCGGCCGCAAAAGCGTGCTCAATCGTCTGATGCAGCGCGCGCAGAATCGGGCCTTCAGCCGGCATTCTGAGAAAGAAGAATCCTCTGACGATTGGGTCACAAAC
>CAZKGT010000297.1:0-1550 GCA_964552285.1 uncultured Pseudobdellovibrionaceae bacterium
GGTCCCCCAACCGGCGCGCCGCCAGATAACTGTCATATCCTTCCCAGAAGACCACACTGTTTGCGTCTTCCTGAATTTTTACGACAGCACCGTTGGCTTCCAGAACCCATCCCTCCGGTGCCTCGCCGCGGGTTTCCCAGCCTCTGACCGGATTGATACTGAAGGTATCGTCTCTTTTAAATTCCGCATCGGGTGCCGCAGCAATCGCCGCCTTTACGCCTATCCCACCGCTGAAAAACCCGAGTACGAAGTCGAGCGCGACCCTGATGACATGGTGAAGAACCGCCCCGCGGCGATCTTCGGGCTTGGAAGCCAGAACACGCCTTGCAGGCCCGGTTTTCATATTCTCCAGATCAAAAGCGCGCACCCAGCTTTCCCATTTGTCGTCCGCCATCACAGTGGTGTAAAGCCAGGTTCTTCCTTTATCCACAACTATCCGTCCATTGGTATCAAACAAAAAACTGCCGAATCCGTGGGCTTCTCCCAAAAGATCCTCGACATGTTCGACCAGTTCAAGATGACTGTTCAGTTCTAAATGCTTTGGCACAGTTATCTTATCCTCGCGGCTCATAGTTATCGTAATTTTTACTTTTGCTCGGGCTGAATAAGTGAGTGATGGCAAGCGATCATGTGGCCTTCCGGATACATCCTGGTCGGCACCGTTTCTCGATTGCAGGTTTCGGCGATAGCCAGCGGGCAGCGATTAAAAAAGGCACAACCATTTTCTGTGATTTCTATGGTCAAGCCGATGCCGGCCGCCATATCCCGACTTTCAATTATTTCATCCAACCAGCCGACGCGCAGCTCGGGAATTGACGATATCAACAGCCGTGTATAGGGATGATAGGGTGGAGATAGTATCCTGTGTACCGGCCCCTGCTCCATCACGCGGCCGGCGTAAAGCACAACGATTTCATCGGCGAAGGCGGCCACGGTAGATAAATCATGGCTGATAAACACGAATGATACGCTTGTTTTTTCGCGCAGGACTTTGAGCAGCTCGATGACATTCGCTGCTACTATGGAGTCAAGAGAGGAGGTAACTTCATCGCAAAGCAGTACTTCAGGGTCCGCAGCAAGTGCACGCGCCAGATTGATGCGTTGTTTCTGGCCACCGGACAGTTGTGTGGGAAAGCGGTCGGAATATTGCTGGGGCAGATCCACCATATTTAAAAGCTCGGCAATCCGCTGTTGTTTTCGCCTGCCATTCAAACCAAAATAAAATTTCAGGGGCCTGGCAAGAATGTCCTTGATTTTTTGCCTTGGATTCAGGGCAGTGTCAGCCATCTGAAAAACAATCTGGATCCGGCGCAGCTGGTCTATGCTGCGCTTTCTGAGTTTTGGATCCAGAGATCGACCATCCAGTAGGATCTCGCCGCGGAATGCAGGCAGAAGTCCTGCAATAACTCTAGCTAAGGTTGATTTTCCGCAGCCGGATTCGCCGACAATGCCGACTACATGGGCTCGCCTGACGGCCATATTCACGTTGTGAAGTACCATGTACTTGGGCCCCCCGCCGGCGATAATGCTATGGCCGTATCCGGCTGAGA
>CAZKGT010000298.1:0-1537 GCA_964552285.1 uncultured Pseudobdellovibrionaceae bacterium
AGCGAGACTTCCGCATAGCCGTGGCGGGCGAGCAGGGGGCCGAGCACGAGGATCGATCCGCGCATCTTGCGGACGAGATCGTAAGGCGCGACAGGTGTGCTGATATCACGGGCGTGGAGGAGGACCATGCCGTCCTGACGCTGGAGGACCGAGGCGCCGATATGTTTCAGGAGCACAGCCAGCGTGCGCAAATCGCCAAGGCCGACCGGCATGTTGCCGAGCTGGAGCGGTTCATCGGTGAGCAGGGCGGCGCACATCAGCTTCAGCGCCGCGTTTTTCGCGCCGCTGATTTTGATGGTGCCATTCAGGCGGTTGCCACCCCTTATGCGCAGCTTGTCGAGGCCGGAGGGCTTGATGTTCCCTTCGGCCAGCGCCGCGCCCAGATCAATCACTTTGCTCTGTTTTGATCCGTGGGAGGGTGACCCCGCGCTGTCCCATATATTTTCCGCTTCTATCGGCATAACTGGTTTCACAATGGGCTGAGCCTTTAAAAAATAAAAACTGGGCGATGCCTTCATTGGCATAGACACGGGCCGGCAGGGGCGTCGTGTTTGAAATCTCGAGTGTCACGTGGCCTTCCCAGCCGGGCTCCAGCGGCGTGACATTGACGATCAGGCCGCATCGCGCATAGGTGCTTTTGCCAAGGCAGATCACCATCACATCCTTGGGGATGCGGAAATATTCCACCGTGCGGGCCAGAACGAACGAGTTCGGCGGGATCACGCACAGATCGTCGTTGCGCTCGACGAAGCTTTTGCTGGAAAAATTCTTGGGATCGACCATCGCATTGTCGACGTTGGTAAAGATCATGAATTCCGGGGCCACGCGGGCGTCATAGCCGTAGGAGGACAGGCCGTAGGAAATCATGTTGTCGAATTTCTGTTTTTCCTCGAACGGTTCGATCATGCCCTCGTTCAGGGCAAGGGTGCGGATCTGGTGGTCGGCGAGGATGCCGGGGTGATCTCCGGCAAGGGCTCCGGCGAGGGCTGTGTCTTCATCCATGGTTTCGGCGGCGTTGGCTAGTGACATGATTTTCTACTCTTTTTCCTGCTCGTTTTCTTTCTTCCCGGACAGTTCCTGCTGACGAATTTTCCGCTTCTTAAGGTTATCTCTTAAGGCTCGCGCACGGCGCTCTTCTTTTTCCGTGCCTTTCATCTTTCCACTGTGTCCGGAATTCATGGCGTCAATGTGGTTTTTTCCCGAAAAATCCGTGAATGGTCCGGACTATAGAAAACGAATCTTTAGATATCCAGCATAAATGTTGGAAATGCATGACGGATTTGGGGATAAGCTTTGCTAATTATCAGGCCCCCACCCATTGCGGCTAATGCTTTGTCTTTGCCAAAGCAAAGCCTCATTGCCCTCCCCCGCTTGCGGGGGAGGGTTGGGTGGGGGCCGGAAAGAATTTTTCCCTTTAAACGCAGGCGTTCATTCTGTATGGTTCCGTCCGTCCTTGTTAACGCTGCCGTAGCTCAGGGGTAGAGCACTCCCTTGGTAAGGGAGAGGTCGAGAGTTCAAATCTCTCCGGCAGCACCAG